>CAXUHK010000066.1:9742-20787 GCA_964250775.1 uncultured Acetobacteraceae bacterium
CCCGCCCGGGGGTGAGTGACTACCCGCGCGGCCAACGCTGGCCGCGCGGTGACACTCATGCGTGATGGCGATATAACGATCGCTCGCGTCCGCGGTCTCGTTGCGGATATTCTGTCCTGGTCGCGTCCCGTTCGCGTGCGGGCCGCCGAACTTCCGGGGTCATCGATGCGAGTTGCCGCCACTGTCGCCGCCTTCGCCGCCGCTTGCTGGATCGCCGCCCCGGCGCGCGCCCAGCTCGGGCCGGGCGGACCGCCAGCGGTGGGCGTCGTCACCGCGCAGCGCCAGGACGTGACCGAGACCAACGACTTCGTCGGCCGCGTGCAGGCGATCGATCGCGTCGACCTGGTGGCGCGAGTGACCGCCTTCATCCAGGAGCGCAACTTCACCGAGGGCGCCGAGGTCAGCAAGGGCGACTTGCTGTACCGGCTGGAGCGCGGCCCGTTCGAGGCCGACGCCCAGGCCAAGGCAGCCGCCGTGGCGCAGTCGCAGGCGCTGTTGCGCAACGCCAGCATCACGCTTGGCCGCGCCAACAGCCTGCTCAGCACCCCCGCCGGCCAGCGCTCCACGGTCGACGACGCGCAGGCGCAGCAGGCCAGCCAGGCGGCGCAGGTCGCCGCCAACCAGGCCCAGCTCCGGGCGTCGCAGATCAGCCTCGCCTACACCGAGATCCGCGCCCCGGTCGCGGGCAAGATCAGCCGCACCACGCTCACCATCGGCAACGTGGTGACGCCGACCAGCGGCGCGCTGGCCACCATCGTGAGCCAGGACCCGATGTACGTGCTGTTCCCGGTCTCATCGCGCACCGCCCTCGACCTGCGCAACAAGTACGCCAGCAAAGGCGGGCTCGAGGCTGTCGCGGTGAAGCTGCAACTGCCCGACGGCAGCGTCTACGGCCAAACCGGCAAGCTCGATTACGTGGACCCCACGGTCTCCGCCAACACCGACACGTTGAACTTCCGCGCCGTCATCCCCAACCCGCCGCGCCCGGGCAGCAAGCCCGGCGAGCCCGGCAACCGCGAGCTGGTCGACGGCGAGTTCGTGACCGCCCTGGTCGAGGGCGTCGAGCCATTGCGCGTGCTTGGCGTGCCGCGCGCCGCCGTGCTGGAGGATCAGCAGGGCAGCTATGTCTGGGTGGTCGGCGCCGGCAACAAGGTCGAGCAGCGCCGGGTGCAGCTCGGCCAGTCGACGCTCACCACGGCGGTGGTGATCGGCGGGTTGAACGAGGGCGAGACGGTCATCTCCGAGGGCATCCAGCGCGTCCACGCCGCCGGCACCGTGGTGGCGCCGTCGCCGGCGTCGGCCGGGCCGGCGGTGGCGAAGGCAGGGGGCTGAGCGCATGATCTCGGGGACCTTCATCGACCGGCCACGGCTCGCGGTGGTGATCGCCATCATCATCACCATCGCAGGTGCCATCTCGCTTACCCGCATCCCGGTCGCCCAGTTCCCCGACATCGTGCCGCCGCAGGTGCAGGTGACGACGACCTATCCCGGCGCCTCGGCGGCGGTGGTCGAGGCCACCGTGGCGCAGACGCTGGAGGCGTCGGTCAACGGCGCCGACAACATGATCTACATGAAGTCGAACAGCGCCAACGACGGCAGCTACGGCCTCACCGTCAGCTTCTCGCTCGGCACCAACCCCGACATCAACACCGTCAACGTCAACAACCGGGTGCAGGCGGCGCTGTCCCGCCTGCCGGTCGAGGTGCAGCGCAACGGCGTCACGGTACAGAAGCGCTCCTCGGCGATCCTGGAGTTCCTGCAGCTCTACAGCGAGAACGGCAAGCAGGACCCGCTGTTCATCAGCAACTACGTCACCATCAACGTGCTCGACACGCTGGCGCGCATCCCCGGCGTCGGCCAGGCCAACCTGTTCGGCGCGCTCAACTACTCGATGCGGGTGTGGTTCGACACCAACCGGCTGATCGCGCTGGGCCTCGCTCCGTCCGACATCATCGCGGCGATCCAGGCGCAGAACATCCAGGCCGCGGTGGGCCGGGTCGGCGCGCGGCCGACCAGCGACGACACCCAGTTCCAGATCAACCTGCAGACCAAGGGCCGGCTCATCACCCCGGCGGACTTCGGCCGCATCGTCATCCGCGCCAACCCGGACGGCTCGGTGCTGCGGGTGAGCGACGTGGCGCGGGTCGAACTCGGCGCCGCCTCGCAGGACAGCCTGAGCCGGCTGAACGGCGCGCCGGCGGTGTCGATCGGCATCTATCTGTCGCCCGGCGCCAACGCGGTGCAGACCTCGGCGCGGGTGCAGGCGGCGCTCGACAAACTCGGGACGCGTTTCCCCGAGGGGCTGAAGGCGCGGGTGTTCTACGACAGCAGCACCTTCGTCTCCGATACCATCACCGAGGTGCTGAAGACCCTGGGCGAGGCGTTCATCCTCGTCGTGATCGTGGTGTTCCTGTTCCTGGGTAGCCTGCGCGCCACCATCATCCCGCTGGTCGCGGTCCCGGTCAGCCTGATCGGCACCTTCGCCGTGCTGCTGGCGCTGGGCTTCTCGGCCAACACCGTGAGCCTGCTGGCCATGGTGCTGGCAATCGGCATCGTGGTCGACGACGCCATCGTCGTGGTCGAGAACGTCGAGCGCGTGATGTCGGAGCGGCCGGACCTGTCGCCGGGCGACGCGACCAAGCTCGCGATGCAGCAGATCACCGCGCCGATCATCGCGATCACCCTGGTGCTGCTGTCGGTGTTCGTGCCGATCGCCTTCATCCCCGGCCTGTCCGGCAGCCTGTTCCGACAGTTTTCTGTCACCATCAGCGTCGCCATGCTGATCTCGGCGGTGAACGCGCTGACGCTCTCTCCGGCGCTGTGCGCGGTGTTCCTGCGCCACACGGGCGAGAAGCGCGGCGTCATGGGCTATGTCGGGCGCGGCATCGACCGGGTGCGCGACGGCTACGGCAACGTGGTGCGCCGGCTGCTGCGGTTCTCGATCATCGCGGTCGTGCTCGTCGTGGGCTGTGCCGCCGGCATCTTCGGCCTGTCCGCGATCACCCCCACCGGCTTCCTGCCGGAGGAGGACCAGGGCGCGTTCTTCCTGGCGGTGCAGCTGCCCGACGGCGCCTCGGTCAACCGCACGCTGGCGGTGGCCAAGCAGGTCGAGGGGGTGCTGAAGGGGATCCCCTCGATTCAGAACGTGCTGTCGATCGTGGGCTTCTCGCTGCTCGACGGCGGCAACCAGGCCAACGCCGCGTTCCTGGTGGCGCGCATGAAGCCGTTCGCCGACCGGACCGCGACCAAGGACGGCGTGCAGGCGGCGATCGGCCAGGTGTTCGGCGCCAGCCAAGGCATCAAGACGGCGTTCGTGTTCCCGTTCAACCTGCCGCCGATCCTCGGCCTGTCGACCAGCGGCGGCTTCGAGTACCAACTCCAGGCGCTGAACGGCCAGGATCCGGTGGACATGGGGCCGCCGCTGCAGGGCCTGCTCGCCGCCGCCCAATCCAACCCGTCGATCGGCAAGGTGTACTCGACCTTCACCGCCACCACGCCGTCGATCTACCTCGACATCGACCGCGACAAGGCGCAGGCGCTGGGCCTTGCGGTCAGCGACGTGTTCACCGCGCTGCAGGCCACGCTGGGCGGGTACTACGTCAACGACTTCAACCTGTTCGGCCGCACGTGGCAGGTCAACATCCAGGGCGACGCGGTCGATCGCACCGACATCCCGTCGATCTTCCGGATATTCGTGCGCAACAAGACCGGGACCATGGTGCCGCTGCGCTCGATCGCCAACCTGCGCATCGTGCTCGGTCCGCAGACCATCAGCCGCTACGACAACTACCGCTCGATCACCGTGCAGGGGTCCGCCAAGCCGGGCGTGTCCTCCGGCACGGCGCTGCTCGCCATGGAGGCGGTGTCGAAGGCGACGCTGCCGGCCGGCTACTCGTACGAGTGGACCGGCACCGCCTACCAGGAGCGCGAGGCGACCGGACAGACCGGCACCATCCTGGCGCTGGCCATCCTGTTCGCCTACCTGTTCCTGGTCGGGCTGTACGAGAGCTGGGTGATCCCGATCCCGGTGCTGCTTTCGGTGGCGGTGGGCGTGCTCGGCGCGTTCGTCGGCATCAAGGTGGCCGGGCTGTCGCTCGACCTTTACGCGCAGATCGGCCTCGTGGTGCTGATCGCGCTGGCGGCCAAGAACGGCATCCTGATCATCGAGTTCGCCAAGGAGCAGCGCGAGTCCGGCCGCTCGATCCGCGAGGCCGCCGAACTCGGCGCCCGCACCCGGTTCCGCGCGGTGATGATGACCTCGATCGCCTTCGTGCTGGGGCTGGTGCCGCTGGTGATCGCCCAGGGCGCCTCGATGCTGAGCCGGCACGCCATCGGCACGCCGGTGTTCGCCGGCATGATCGGCGCCAGCAGCATCGGCATCTTCCTGATCCCGATGCTGTACGTCACGTTCCAGACCATGCGCGAGCGGGTCAAGGAACGGTTCGGGCGCAAGAAACGTGTCCGCGAGCACGTCGCGGTGGCGGAATAGGCTTCCCTTTTCCGGCCACCGCCGTACATCAGACCGCATAGGCCGCGATTTCGAGGGAACAGACGCGATGACAAAATTCGGCATGGCCCAGAACGTCCGCCGCGTGGAGGATCCGCGCCTGCTCAAGGGCGCCGGCTCGTACACCGACGACCTGACGCAGCCCGGCACGCTGGTCGGCGTGGTGCTGCGCAGCCCGCACGCCGCCGCGCGCATCGTCTCGGTCGACACCAGCGCCGCCGCCGCCCTGCCCGGCGTGGCCGCGATCTACACCAGCGCCGAACTCGACGCCGACGGCATTGGCGGCCTGCCCTGCGGCGTCAGCCTGAAGAACCGCGATGGCTCGGACATGGCCAAGCCGCCGCATCCGGTGCTGGCGACCGGGCGCGTCCGCCATGTCGGCGATCCGGTCGCCTTCATCGTGGCCGAGACGCACCAGGCGGCGCGCGACGCCGCCGAGGCGGTCATGGTCGACTACGACAGCCTGCCGTCGATCACCGATCTCGGCGCGGCGCTGGACGCCGACGCGCCGCAGGTCTGGGACGACGTTCCGGGCAACCAGGTGTTCGACTGGGAGATCGGCAACAAGGCCGAAACCGAGGCGCTGTTCGCCCGCGCGGCCCACGTGACGCGGCTCACGGTGATCAACAACCGCGTCGTCGCCAACTCCATGGAGGCGCGCGCGGCGCAGGCCGAGTACGACGCCGACACCGGCCGCTGGACGCTGCGCACCAACTCGCAGGGCGGCTGGCTGCTCAAGGACTTCATGGCCACGCCGGTGTTCCACGTGGAGCCGGACCGCTTCCGCGTCATCACCCCGGACGTGGGCGGCGGCTTCGGCATGAAGCTGTTCCTCTACGCCGAGCATGTGCTGACCTGCTACGCGGCGCGCAAGCTGGGCCGCCCGGTGAAGTGGACCAGCGAGCGCTCGGAAGCCTTCCTGTCCGACGTGCATGGCCGCGACAACATCACGCTGGGCGAATTGGCGATCGACGCCGACAACAAGATATTGGCGCTGCGCACCCGCAACGTCGCCAACATGGGTGCCTACCTGTCGAACTTCGGCCCGTACATCCCGACCATGGCCGGCACCGGCGTGCTGGCCAGCATCTACGACATGAAGGGCGTCTACGCCAACGTGGTCGGCGTGTTCACCAACACCGTCCCGGTCGACGCCTATCGCGGCGCCGGGCGGCCCGAGGCCAACTACATCGTCGAACGTCTGGTCGACGCGGCGGCGCGCGAGCTGGGCCTGGACCGGGCGCAGTTCCGCCGCGACAACATGGTGACGCCGGAAGCCATGCCGCACACCACGCCGGTCGGCAAGGTCTACGACAGCGGCGATTTCCGGACCGTGATCGACCACGCCATGCAGACGATGGACTGGCAAGGCTTCGAGGCGCGGCGGACGCAGTCGGCGTCGCGTGGCAAGCGGCGCGGCATCGGCATGTCGTACTACCTGGAGGCCACCGGCGGCGCACCCACCGAACGGGCCGAGATCCGCTTCGCCGACGATGGCTTCGTCGACGTCTATGTAGGCACCCAGTCGACCGGCCAGGGCCACGAGACCGCCTACGTGCAGCTTACCGTCGACCAGCTCGGCGTCGACGGCGAACGGGTGCGCATCCGTCAGGGCGACACCGACACCATCCCGACCGGCGGCGGCACCGGCGGCGCGCGCAGCCTGTATTCCGAGGGTCAGGCGATCCTGCTGACCGCCGCCTCGGTGATCGAGCGCGGGCGCAAAGCCGCGTCCGAGGCCCTGGAAGCCTCCCCCGCCGACATCGAGTTCACGGGCGGCCGCTTCGCCGTCGTCGGAACCGACCGCGGCATGGACATCGTGAGCCTGGCGGCGACGCAGCGGCAGCGGGCGGCGCGCGGCGAGGACGTGACCACGCTCGACGCCGCCGAGGTCGCCAAGATCGAGGCGCACACCTTCCCCAATGGCTGCCACATCGCCGAGGTCGAGGTCGATCCCGAGACCGGCGTGCTGACCGTGCTGCGCTACAGCGTCACCGACGACGTGGGCAAGGCGGTCAACCCGCTGATCGTGCGCGGCCAGGTGCATGGCGGTGTCGCCCAGGGCTTCGGCCAGGCGATCCTGGAGCACACCGCCTACGACCCGTCCTCGGGCCAGCTGCTCGCCGGCAGCTTCATGGACTACGCTCTGCCCCGCGCCGACGACCTGCCCGACATCGAGGTCGACCTGATCGAGGTGCCGTGCGGCACCAATCCGCTGGGCGTCAAGGGCGCCGGCGAGGCCGGCGCGGTGGGCAGCCCACCGGCGGTGATCAACGCGCTGATCGACGCGCTGGCGGGCGTGGGCATCAGTCACATCGACATGCCGGCCACGCCGGAGCGGGTGTGGCAGGCGCTGACGGCCGCCAAGCGGGCCGCGTAAGCGAACGAGGGCGTACCGCTTCGTGCGATGAGGCGCCTGCGGTCAGCAGGCGTCCTCATTCCAGCAATGAGGTGTGAACTGCTTCACTGCCTGGGCCGGTTCTTAGTTCTCTCCCGATAGACACTCGCGAGTATGGGCGCCGACAAGGCATCCAACACGCATGGGAGAGTAAGATGGCGGCGACCCGGAACTGGGCTGGTGGTAGCCACGATTTCTTTGCGCCAGCTTCCTGGACGCCGGCTGGGCGGCCAATCGTCGGCGACACCGCGATCATCGGGATCGGCACCTTGGCGAACCCGAACGTCGCGGCTGCGCGCAACGCCGTCCTCGACGGCATCACGGTCGTGCTGGACGATGGTTCGGGCGCCCTCGACCCGACCACGAATCCGACCTTGTCGCTTACGAACACCCTGATTACGGGCAGCACGGTGATCGAGGAGAAGGACGGTTCCTTTCCCGCCGGCCGGTTCGCCGAGACCATCGACCTCAAAGAAGTTGTGCTGAACCAGGGCAGCATTGTCACGAACACCCCTTTCACGACACTGAACATCGACTTGGCCGACAACACGGTGCTGGTGAACCAGGGAGGGACTATCTCGTCACCGCTTCAGGCCACCGATCTTCTCGTCGAAGGCGGCAATCGCACCGCTCTCGTCAACAACGGCACCATCTCCGGTGTGAACGCCCATATCGACATCGGCACGGCAACGCTTGGCCAAGGCGTGTTCGACGTCTCGGAAAATGCCGGCTACGACAAAGGAGTTGCGGTCGAGTTCCACAGAGAGGTCGGCGACGGGCAGACCATTTCGATCACGGATTCGATCGTCGCCCTGGATGCCCCGATGGCCTTCAAGGCAACCATAAACGACCATAGCGTCGGTTATGAAGGCAATCCTGGCGTTCTCGCTTCAAACAGTTCGGTATTGCTGCGCGGCGAGCAGGCGACTGCGTTGTCGTTCCTGAACAATGTTCTGACTGTCTCCAACGGCGCCGACACGTTGGCGCATCTGACGTTCGCGGCTGGCCTGAACGCCGACGATTTCGTGCTGACCAACACGCCGCTCGGTGCCAGCATCGATATCTCCCTGCCATCGCCGCCGGCTGCGCTTGGCGCGTCGCCACCGCAGAGCCAGGCTTGACGACGGCCGCGCCGCGTAGGCCGGGAGCGTTGCGGGTCGCGTGAGGTCCGCCGCATCGGCTCGCACACGATATGAATTCTTCGCGATGCCACATTCGTCCTGTTAACGAACTGATCTGGCTATGCTAACGATTCTCGTCGCCAGTTAACAACATTTCACCGGCGATGACAGGCATCACGGGAGGACGCGCATGGCGACGGTTCGCAACTGGGTCGGTGGGCAACACGACTTCTTCGATCCGGCGTCATGGACGCCGACCGGGGCGCCCGGAGCCGGGGACACCGCGGTCATCGGGCTTGCCGCCGCGTCCAGCTCCAACGTCGCGACGGCGCGAAACGCCACGCTCAGCGGCTTCCAGACCGTGCTCGATGGCGGTCCAGGAGCGGCCGGGACGGCGCTTGCGCAAGACCCGGCGCTCTCGCTGGCCAACACGACCATCGCCAGCGACGCGTCGATCGACGCGCGTTCGGCCGCGACGCCGTTCGTGAGCGTCACGCCCACCACGGAGAACATCGACGCGAACGGGTTCCTGTTGAACTACGGGACGATCGGCGAGAGCACGGCGTTCAACACCTTGAACATCAACCTCGGCAACTACACCGCGCTCTACAACCAGGGCGGCGGGACGATCTCCGGAGGCGACTATGACGGCCTCACCGTCCAGGGCAGCGGCGGTCCCGCCGTCTTCGTCAACAACGGCACGGTCTCGGGTCACGGCACCGCCATCGACATCGCGACGCAGGTCTGGGGCACCGGAACGTTCAACCTGACGGACGGCAACGGCTTCAACTCGTCCAGCAAGAACCAGTCGACGCTCGAGTTCCACCAACAGGTCAACAGCGGCCAGACCGTCTCGTTGAACGATTCGACGCTGATCCTGGACTCGCCGATGTCGTTCCTCGGCACCATCGCCGATGCCAACGTGGCGGCGCCCGGCCCATACGCCGGCAACAGTTCGGTGCTGCTGGCGGGCGAGACCGCGACCGCGCTGTCGTTCCAGAACAACGTCCTCACGGTCTCCGACGGAGCCACGACGCTGGCGCAGCTGGGCTTCGCGCCCGGCCTGGCCGCCGGCGATTTCACGTTCAACAGCATCCCCGCCGGCAACAGCCTGCCCGCCGGCACCGACATCCACATTCAGCTACCGTCGGCGGCTGCCCTCGGCGTCGCTCCGCCGCACAGCCAAGCCTGACTACAGCGGACGCCGCCGGGGAACACATGGCGCCCTCCGGCCAATTCACTTCGCCATCCACGCCTCGAACTGCTTATCGAGCTTGGCGGCGTTGTCGTGCCAGAACCCCTCGTCGACCATCAGCCCGCTGGCCAGGTTGGCCGGGGTCGACGGCGAGGCGGCGAGCAGGTCGGGCGGCAGCTTGTCGTTGGCGCCGATGGTGGCGCCGCCGAAGCCGCCCAGCGCCGGCAACGCGCGTTGCGCCTTGGGATCGGCGGCGAACGCCAGCAGCCGCGTCGCGTCGGCGGCGTCGGGGCTGCCGGCCAGGATCGCCCAGCTCTCGACCTCGGTGACGTTGCCGGCCCATTGCAGCGCGAAGTTGTGGTGCTCCTGCGGGTCCGCGCTGCGCTGGGCGGCGACGACGCGGTCGGCCGCGGCGCTGGTCATCAGCACGTCGCCCGACGCCAGCAGGCGCGGCGCTTCGCCGGCCTCGGTCCACCACACGAGGTAGGGCTTGAGCTGGTCGAGCTTGCGGAACGCGCGCTCGACGCCGGCATCGGTGCGTAGCGTCGCGTAGATGTCGCCGGGCGCCACGCCGTCGGCCAGCAGGGCGATCTCGAGGTTGTCGCGGGCGCCGCGGTGCAGGCCGCGCTTGCCCGGGACCTTGGCCACGTCCCAGAACTCGGCCCAGGTCGGCATCCCGGGGAACTTGTCGCGGTTCCACGCCAACACCGTGCTGAGCAGCAAGGCGCCCGCGCCGCAATCGGTCGCGGTCTGCGGCAGTTGCCGCTCGCGGCCACCCAGCCTGGCCCAGTCGAGCTTGGCCAGGACACCGCTCTTGCAGCCGTCGAACAGCGTCGGCGCGTCCAGCACCGCAAGGTCGGCATGGCCGGCGCGCGCCGCGACCAGCGTGCCATCGAACGCCAGCACGCTGACCGGAACGCCGGCGGCCTTGGTGAACGGCAACAGGAACGCCTCGGTCAACGCCGGGCCGAGATGCGCGTCCGGCAACGCCGCCACCAGGGAGCCCGCGTGGGCGGCGCCGCCCAGTGCAACGCCGGCCATGACCCCGACGACGGCGGAACGCAGACTCATCGCGGCCGATCCTGAAGGTTGAATGGCGGGACATCGGGCATCGGCGCAGGTGAGGTTCGCGCGCCGTCAGGGTAACGGTGGGCCGGCGGCGGGGCAACCGCCGCCCCCATTGCCCCACGCGCGGCCGCCTCGACGGGGAACGCCGTCGCGTGATGCGCCTGCCAGGCGACGGCCACGCTGGCGCCGACGCGCAGGCCGCCCAGCGGCACGCCGGCCGGACGATCCACCAGCAAATCCTGCCCCGGCGCCGCCAGGCGCAGCCGCAAGCGCCAGCGGTCGCGCCGGAACGCCACTTCGCCCACCGTGGCGGCGAGCGTGCCCTCGCCCAGCTCGGCCAGCGCCGACGCCGCCCCGGCGGCGGTCGCCAGCGCGATCCGTTCGGGCCGCACGCCGACCAGGCAAGCGGCGCCAACCTCGATCTCGGCATCCCGCGACCGGGCCGGCACCGAGACGCCCGGCGCTAGGCCGACCAGGACCTCGCCTTCCGCGGCTTCGAGCACCATGCCCGGCAGGATGTTGATGGCGCCGGTCAGCGCCGCGACGCTCGCCGTCGCCGGCGCGTCGTAGGCCACGCGCGGCGCGCCCTGCTGCGCCACGGCGCCACCCACCAGCACCACCATCCGCCCCGCGCCGAAATCGCTGAACGCGGCGCCGGCATCGGCGCTGGCATGGAGGATGGCGAACTCCCGCTCGGCGCGCGCGGCGGCGACGAACGCGCAGACCGCGGCGCGCGCTCCGTCGTCGAGCCCGGTC
>CAXUHK010000067.1:0-1452 GCA_964250775.1 uncultured Acetobacteraceae bacterium
CTGGGACCGCGCCGACCTGACCGCCCGCGCCCGCTCGATCATCAGCGAGGCGGCGGCGGCGGCGGCGCCACGTCGAAGGCGTAGCGCAGGCCGATCAGCACCGAGTGGTTGTAGTCGTCGGCAACCTTGATCGAGGAACCCGAGCGGACGCCCGGCGCGATCAGTTGCGAGTTGAACTTGCGGTCGTTGGGGGTGCTGAAGAAGCGGTACTCCGCCGTCAGCGACAGGCCCGGCACCAGGGAGTACAGCGGGAACGCCACGCCGGCGATCGCCTGGTAGGCGAACATGTCGTTTTGCGTATTCACGTTGTACGAGCTGTAGCCGAGGACCCCGTTGGTCGGGATGTTGACGCCCTTCCACTTAACCTGCGCCCAGCCGGCGCCGATGCCGACATACGGGTTCACCGCGTCGAGGCCCAAGGTCGACAGGCCGATGTCGCTGAAGCTGAAATCGTACAGCGCGTTCACCATGGCGCCGTATTTCTGCTCCTGGCCATACGGCCGCGGCGCCGACATGGCGCTGGTGACGGAGCGGAAGTCGTTGGTGCGGTAGTTGCCTTCAAGCTCGACCCGGAGGCCGTTGCCGAGGCCGTAGCCGATGCTGGCGACGCCGCCATAGCCGATGTCGAACTTGGGGTTGCTGCCGGTTCCGACGCCGCCCCCGAACGGCACCGGCGTGACCCGCTTGATCGTTTCGTTCTGCAGGATGTTGCCCAGTCCGGCAGCGCCGATATACAGGCCATCGATTGGCTGCGCGCTGGCCATGCCGGGAACCGCAAGTAGAGTGGCCGCCAGCAGCATGTTCCTGAAAGTCATGAATTGTCTCCGTCCACTGGGTCGTGCCGTTACATCCGGCAATCCGGGTTATTGATTGCCGGCAGGGGTTTTAACAACCCGCGTGTTCGTGATGAATGAAATAGCCTGCGCTGTGTGGCAATGCAGCATCACGTTGCCGGAAGGAAACCGCCATGCGATCGGGTGAGACAACATACCTGCTGGTCAATCGTTTCCATACCTTGGCCTGGGTGGAGTGGGGGCCGCCCAATGCCCCGCCGGTGGTCTGCGTCCACGGTCTCACGCGCAACGGGCGCGACTTCGACGCGCTGGCGATGGGGCTGGCGGACGAGTTCCGGGTAGTTGCGCCCGACCTACCAGGGCGGGGGCGCTCCGAGTGGCTGGCGCGGCCGGACCAGTACACGCTGGCGACCTACGTGGTGGCGCTGTCGCACTTGCTGGCGGCGGTCGGCGGCCCGGTCGCCTGGGTCGGCACGTCGCTGGGCGGACTGTGCGGCATGGCGCTCGCCGCCTGTCCGGGCGCACCGGTGACGCGGCTGGTGATGAACGACATCGGGCCGTCGATCCCGCCGGCGGCGCTGGCGCGGATCGGCGGCTACCTCGCGCCCGCGCCGGCGCGGGTGGCCGCCCGCGGGGCGCGTAAGGCGCGCCGGCGCCC
>CAXUHK010000067.1:1462-10780 GCA_964250775.1 uncultured Acetobacteraceae bacterium
CGCCCTATTCGGTCGAGGCGCAGATGGGCCGGCTCTTCGCCGCCCATGCCGCACTGGCTCAGCCCAGCCCGTCGGCGAGCGCCGCGTAGGCGTCGCGCACGCGCTCCAGCCTGAACGCGTCGGCGCGGGCGCGGCGCGGCGCCCCCCGCCCGCCGCCCCCCCCCCGGTTCGACGACCTCGGGGCGCTTAAGGCGCACCTGCGCCGCGTCCACGCGCCGTTCGGCCGACTGACAGACGCCGAGTGGACCCATCTCGCCGAGCACTCGTCGCGGCCGCTGCCCAACGGCGGGCTGGCGCTGCACTACGATCCGGCGATCGCCGAGGCCGCCGCCGCAGCCGGGCCGGCGGATCCGGCGCTGTGGCCGCTGTGGGACGCGATCGCGATACCCCGCCTGGCGATCCGCGGCGCCGACAGCGACACGCTAGTGCCCGAGACGTTCGACCGCATGGCGGCGGGAGGCGCGCGGACGCTGGTGGTGCCGGACGCGGGCCACGCCCCGGCGCTGATGGACGCGGCGAGCATCGCCGCGGTGCGCGCGTTCCTGTTAGGAAGCTGACATGGGTCGCCTGTGTAGGCGCCGACGCTTCGGTGCCTGGCGACCGGCTGCCTGCAACCAAACCGATCAAGTCGATGGCGGGAGGCCCTCCGCTCAGTGGCGGATCAAGGTCAACACCGCCGTGGCCGCCGCTTGTCCCATGGCCTGGTATCCATACCGGTTCGGGTGGAGGTAATCGCCAGCGGACCCTCCGCTGTTGGGCACAAACGGGGCCAGTAGCGTTCCAGTAGCCGGGTCGGTCGTCGCGGCAGCGAAATCAGCGGTTGCGTCGTAGATCCCGCTCGTAAGGATGAACGTGTTGAGCTGCTTGCGATAGCTGTCGACCTGCGCGCCGGCAAGTCTGTCCGCCACGGCCGCAGGGCCGTTCGGAAAGACGATCGGGCTATTTGACGGCTGCTGCCCACCAGGCGTGAAGCTGGGCGTGACTGTCGCACCGATCACGGCAATGCCGTTGGCATGAAGCCGCCCAACCACGTCCCGATAGCCCGCGATGACTGGACCTGGGGTGAGGCCCAATGCCCCGAGATCGTTGATGCCTTCCAACCAGACGACGCCGTTGACGCCCGATACGCGCAGGACGTCCCGGCCCAACCGGGCCACGGCAGACTCACCGACCGCGGTGCCGGAAACCGCGTTGCCGGTAATGCCCTCGTTGACGACGCTGATCCGGTTGCCTAGCTGGCCGTGCAACTTGCGGGACATGACGTTCGACCAGCGATCATTGCCATTCAACGTCGAAAACACGCCGTCCGTGATGGAGTCACCAAAGGCTACGATGACGATTGTGTCGCGCGGCGCCAAGACGTCGACTTCGCTGAGGAAGAAGAACGACGTCGTGCTAAACGGAAACGCCGTGTCATCGTCCTGACCGCTGACGTCGCCGGAGCCTGGGGGACTGATGTAGCCCGTTGTAAACGCAGTGTCATGATAGCTGGCTGGACCGCTCGCGCCTCGCACCGCGACACTCACCGCCAGGTTGCGTCCCGCAAGGGCCTGGCGTCCAATCGCCGCAACAAACCGCAGATCGACAGGGTCACTGAGGACCTCGCTGCCAGGCGGCACTTGCGCAGCATGGGCACCGCCGTGAAACGTCACCGGCGTGTTAGTCCCGTGCACCACGTTGGCCTGGTAGTCCTGCAAGCCGATCGAGGCGCTGGAGAAGGTTACCGGCTGAGTTCCAAAAGCATTCGACAGGCGAATGCGGAAGGTGTCCTCCCATAGATCGGGCTTCACGATCAGACGGAATGTCTGGTCCGTGGCGCCGCTTGCGGTGCCCTGACCGAGCGCGAACGACAGGTCGGGTTGCGCGCTGTAAGCCGACACGAAAGGTTGCTGCGGCAACGTCGATGCTACGTAGACGGACTGGATCGATGTCGTCCACGTCGCCGCCCAATGACCGCCTTCGTCCGCTTTGCTGGACGCGACGACACCCGTGACCGTCATCGCCGACGCAAGAATGAAGAGTAGCAGCCGGTGCAATATCATGATGCGCTCCCCTACCTCACGCGGCATCCACTTTTCTTGCTCATGCAATCCGACATGCCCGCATGGGTCAAGCGAGTTTGCCGCGCCGTCATCAAGAGCAGACCTCGTTCACCCCGGCTCGTGGCTCTCGTCGGCCCGAATCGTGAGCACAATCATCTAGCCGCGTAGCAGGCGGGCGGCGGCGGGGGCGAAATAGGTCAGCACGCCCGCTGCCCCGGCGCGCTTGAACGCGATCAGCGACTCCAGCATCGCCCGGTCGTGGTCGAGCCAGCCGCGCTCGACGGCGGCCATGACCATCGCATACTCGCCGCTGACCTGGTAGGCGAAGGTCGGCACGCCGAACCGCTCGTGGACGCGCCGCAGCACGTCGAGATACGGCATCCCCGGCTTGACCATCACCATGTCGGCGCCTTCGAGCAGGTCCATCTCCACCTCGCGCAGCGCCTCGTCGGTGTTGGCCGGGTCCATTTGGTAGGTCTTCTTGTCGCCCTTGAGCGCGCCGCCCGAGCCGACCGCCTCGCGGAACGGGCCGTAGAAGGCGCTGGCGTACTTGGCCGCGTAGCTCATCAGCCGGGCATGGATCAGGCCCGCTTCGTCCAGTGCCGCGCGGATCGCGCCGATGCGGCCGTCCATCATGTCGGACGGCGCCAGCACGTCGATCCCGGCCTGCGCCTGCAGCACCGCGGCCCGCGCCAGCACCGCGACCGACTCGTCGTTGGCCACGTAGCCGTCGCGGACCACGCCGTCATGGCCGTGGTTGGTGTACGGGTCGAGCGCCACGTCGCCGACCAGGCCCAATTCGGGGAACGCCCGCTTCAGCACCCGCGCCGCCGAGCAGATCAGGTTGTCCGGGTTGGCGCTCTCGCTGCCCTCGGCGTCCTTCTTGTGCGCGGGCGTCGCCGGGAACAGCGCCACCGCCGGAATGCCCAGCCGTGCCGCCGGCGCCACGTGGGCTTCGAGCCGGTCCAGCGTCACCCGTTGCACGCCGGGCATCGAGGCGACCTCGGTCGTGGTGCCCGCGCCTTCGATCACGAACACCGGCCAGATCAGGTCATCGACGGTGAGCCGCGTCTCGGCCACCAGCCGGCGGGTCCAGGCATCGGCGCGGTTGCGGCGCAGGCGGGTGGCGGGGAAGCGGCCGACGGTCATGGGCACGGTCTCCAGGGGTCAGGTGCGCGTGGCATAGCGCTGGACAACCGGCGCGTCTTGCTCGAAATCGGAGCCTTGCCCCCGGAAGGCCCGCATCATGAACGAGCAGACGCCCGCCGCCAGCCTGCACCGCTTCTTCTCGGCCCCGTTGGCCGACACCGACCCCGAACTCGCCGCCGCCATCGGGCATGAGCTGGGGCGGCAGCAGGACGGCATCGAGCTGATCGCCAGCGAGAACATCGTCTCCGCCGCGGTGCTGGAGGCGCAGGGCAGCGTGCTCACCAACAAGTACGCCGAAGGCTATCCCGGCCGGCGCTACTACGGCGGCTGCCTCTACGCCGACGTCGCCGAGGGACTGGCGATCGCGCGCGCCAAGCAACTGTTCGGCTGCGGCTTCGCCAACGTGCAGCCGCATTCCGGCGCGCAGGCCAACCAGGCGGTGTTCCTGGCGACGCTGAGCCCCGGCGACACCGTCCTCGGCATGAGCCTCGCGTCGGGTGGCCACCTGACGCACGGCGCAGCCCCCAACCTGTCCGGCAAGTGGTTCCGCGCCGTGCAGTACGGCGTGCGCCGCGACGACGGGCGGCTCGACTACGAGGAGCTGGAGGCGCTGGCCCGCGCCGAGCGGCCGCGCATGATCATCGCCGGCGGCAGCGCCTACCCGCGCGTCATCGACTTCGCCCGCATCCGCGCCGTGGCCGACGAGGTGGGGGCCGCGTTCCTGGTCGACATGGCGCATTTCGCCGGCTTGGTCGCGGCAGGGCTGTACCCGAGCCCGCTGCCGCACGCCCATGTCGTGACCACCACCACGCACAAGACGCTGCGCGGCCCGCGCGGCGGCATGATCCTGACCAACGACGAGGCGCTGGCGAAGAAGGTCAACTCGGCGGTGTTCCCCGGCCTGCAGGGCGGCCCGCTAATGCACGTCATCGCGGCCAAGGCGGCGGCGTTCGGCGAGGCGCTGCGCCCGGAGTTCCGCCTCTACCAACGCGCCGTGGCCGACAACGCCCGCGCGCTGGCAGCCAGCCTGATGGCGCAGGGCGTGGACATCGTGACCGGCGGCACCGACAGCCACCTGATGCTGGTCGACCTGCGCCCCAAGCGCGCCACCGGCAAGGCGGCCGAGGCGAGCCTCGAGCGCGCCCACATCACCGCCAACAAGAACGCCATCCCGTACGACCCGGAGAAGCCCGCGATCACCTCGGGCATCCGCCTCGGCACGCCGGCCGCCACCACGCGCGGCTTCGGGGTCGCCGAGTTCACCGAAATCGGCGCCATGATCGGCGAGCTGCTGGACGGGCTGCGCGCCTCCAACGACGGCACCAACGACGCGGCCGAGATGGCGGTGGGCGAGCGCGTGCTGGCGATGTGCGCCCGCTTCCCGATCTACGGCGCGGCTCGCTGACCCCACGTCATGCGCTGCCCGTTCTGCGGCCATGACGACACCCAGGTGAAGGACAGCCGACCCGCCGACGACGGCGGGTCGATCCGCAGGCGGCGGTTCTGCCCGAGCTGCGGCCAGCGCTTCACCACCGTCGAGCGGGTGCAGTTGCGCGAACTGACGGTGGTGAAGTCGGACGGCCGCCGGGTGCTGTTCGACCGCGACAAGCTGGCGCGCTCGGTGCGCATCGCGCTGCGCAAGCGCCCGGTCGACGAGGAGCGGATCGAGCGCATCGTCAACGGCATCACCCGTCAGCTTGAGGCCTCGGGCGAGGCCGAGGTGGCGAGCAAGCAGGTCGGCGAGCTGGTGATGGAGACGCTGAAGGAGGTCGACGCGGTGGCCTACGTGCGCTTCGCCTCGGTCTACCGCAACTTCCGCGAGGCCAAGGACTTCGAGGCCTTCCTCGGCGGCCTCGCCGAACCCACATAGTCGTTCCGTGGACGATATTTCACACATGCGCGCCGCCTTGGCGCTGGGCCGGCGCGGCCTCGGCAGCACCTGGCCCAACCCTTCGGTCGGCTGCGTGATCGTGCGGGACGGCCGCGTCGTCGGCCGCGCCGTCACCGCCGATGGCGGCCGGCCGCCCGCCGAGACGCAAGCCCTGGCGATGGCGGGCGAGGCGGCGCGCGGCGGCACCGCCTACGTGACGCTGGAGCCGTGCAGCCATACCGGCCAGACCCCGCCCTGCGTCGACGCGCTGGTCGCCGCCGGCATCGCCCGGGTGGTGGTCGGTGCCCGCGACTGCGATCCGCGAGTGTCCGGCGCCGGCATCGCTCGGCTCCGCGCCGCCAGCGTCGAGGTGGCAGTGGGTGTGCTCGCCGACGAGGCCGAGGAGCTTGCCAGCGGCTTCTTCCAGAGCGTCCGGCAGCGTCGGCCGCTGGTGACGCTCAAGCTCGCCAGCACGCTCGACGGCCGCATCGCCACCCGCACCGGCGAGAGCCAGTGGATTTCCGGCGAGCCGTCGCGCCGCGCCGCGCACGCGTTGCGTGGTCGAAGCGATGCCGTGCTGGTGGGGGTGGGCACCGTGCTGGCCGACAACCCGGACCTGACCTGCCGCATCGAGGGCTATCGTCGCCGTCCGCTGGTGCGCGTCATCGCCGACAGCCGGTTGCGCACCCGGCTTACCGCCAGGGTGGTCGCCACCGCCCGCGTGGCGCCGACCTGGGTGCTGGCGCGCGCCGATGCCGATCCGCGGCGGGCGGAGGCACTGGCCGAGTGCGGCGCGCAAGTGCTGGGCGTGGCGGCGGCCGCGATCGGCGTCGACCTGGCGACGGGCTTGCGCGCGCTGGCGGCGCGGGGCATCACCCGGCTGCTGGTCGAGGGCGGCGGGCAGCTCGCGGGCTCGCTGCTGCGCGCCGGCCTGGTCGACCGGCTGGCCTGGTTCCACGCGCCGGCGGTGATGGGCGGCGACGGCTGGCCGGCGGCGCAGGCGTTCGGCGTCGAAGTGCTGGCCTCCATGCCCCGCTTCGTGCGACAGGCGGCGACGCCGATCGGAGACGACATGCTCACCCTGTTCAAGCGCGCCGCCTGATGTTCACCGGGATCGTCACCGGCCTCGGCACCGTGCGCGAACTCGTGCCCCTGGGCGCCGGCCAGGACATGCGCCTGGTGATCGCGACCCCTGCCGCCGAGCCAACCTGGGCGGACACCGCCGCCATCCCGGTCGGCGCCTCGATCGCCTGCTCCGGCTGCTGCCTCACCGCAGTCGCGGTCGGGCCGGACTGGTTCGCGGTCAGCGCCTCGGCCGAGACCCTGTCCAAGACCACGCTGGGGCGCTGGCAGGTGGGCACGCGGGTCAACCTGGAGCGCCCGCTGCGGGTCGGCGACGAACTCGGCGGGCACATCGTAGCCGGCCACGTCGACGGCGTGGGCGAGGTGGTGTCCAGCACGCCCGACCACGGCTCGACCCGCTGGCGCTTCGCGGTGCCGGACGCGCTGGCGCGCTACATCGCCCCCAAGGGCAGCGTCGCGGTCGAGGGCGTGTCGCTCACCGTGAACGAGGTCGAGGGCAGCGTGTTCGGCGTCAACGTCATCCCGCACACCCATGAGGTCACGACCTTCGGCCGGCTGCGGCCGGGCGACGCCGTCAACATCGAGATCGACACCGTGGCCCGCTACGTCGCCCGCCTGCAGGAGTACCGCTGATGGACGAGTTCGTGACCCGCAGCCTGTCCGAATACCTCTGCTCGGCCGAGGAGCTGATCGAGGAGGCGCGCAACGGCCGCATGTTCATCCTGGTCGACGACGAGGACCGCGAGAACGAGGGCGACCTGGTGATCCCGGCGCAGTTCGCGACCCCGGACGCGGTCAACTTCATGGTCCGCCACGCGCGCGGCCTGGTCTGCCTGGCGATGACCCAGCACCGCATCGAGCAGTTGGGCCTGCCGCTGATGGCGCGCGCCAACGGCACCCGGCACCAGACCGCGTTCACCGTCTCGATCGAGGCCCGCACCGGCGTCTCGACCGGCATCTCGGCGCACGACCGGGCGCACACCGTGGCGGTCGCGATCAACCCCGACATCGGGCGCGACGAGATCGTGACGCCGGGCCACGTGTTCCCGCTGATGGCGCGCGAAGGCGGCACGCTGATTCGCGCCGGCCACACCGAGGCCGCGGTCGACATCGCCCGCCTAGCCGGATTGAACCCGTCGGGCGTGATCTGCGAGGTCATGAACGACGACGGCACCATGGCGCGGCTGCCCGACCTGGTGGCGTTCGCGCAGCACCACAACCTCAAGCTCGGCACCATCGCCGACCTGATCGCCCACCGCCGCCGCACCGAGATGCTGGTCAAACGGGTCGAGGAGGGGGTGCTACGGCACGCGATCGGCGGCGAGTGGCGGCTGTTGGTCTACGCCAACACCGTCGAGTACGCCGAGCACCTGGTGCTGGTGCGCGGCGACGTGGCGGCGCCGGGGCCGGTGCCGGTGCGGATGCACGCGGTCGACTTGATCGACGACATCGTGGGCGGCGCTTTGGGTGGCCACGGCTTACAGGACGCCATGGCGATGATCGTGGCCGAGGGCCGCGGCGTCGTGGTGCTGGTGCGCGAGGCGCGGGCGACCAAGCTCTCCGAGCGGGTCCGCCGGCTGGCCGACGCCGCCGGGCCGATGGGCGAGCTGCGCGACTACGGCCTCGGCGCGCAGATCCTGCTCGACCTCGGGGTGCGCGACATGGTGCTGCTGTCCAACACGCGCCGCACCATTGTCGGGCTGGAAGGCTACGGCCTCACCGTCGCCGAACAGCGGCCGATCGTGCCGGCGGCATGAGCACCATCGACGCTAAACTGCCGGCGGCGCCCACGGTGAGCGGGGCATCGCCGCATCTGCTGGTGGTGCGGGCGCCGTACTATGTCGAGGTGGTGGACGGCCTGCGCGACGGCGCCGCCCGCATCCTGGCCGAGGCGGGGGCGACGTTCGACGTGCTCGACGTGGCGGGCGCGCTGGAGCTGGCCGGGGCCGTGCGCCTCGCCGTGGCGGGCGCGCGCTCCGGCGCGTTCGACGGCTACGTGGCGCTCGGCTGCGTGGTCAAGGGCGACACCGACCATTACGAGTTCGTCTGCCGCGAGGCGATGGCCGGCCTCACCATGGTGGTGCAGGCGCACGCGTTGTGCCTCGGCAACGGGCTGCTGACCGTGGGCGCGCTGTCGCAGGCGGTCGAGCGCTCCGGGCCGGACGGGCACAACAAGGGTGCCGAGGCCGCCGCCGCGGCGCTCGTGCAGATCAACGCCGCGCGCTGGCTGGCCGGGGCGTGATGTCGGGCGGCAAGCCGCGCCCGCGCACCGCCGCCCGGGTCGCCGCCGTGCAGGCGCTGTTCCAGGCCGAGCAGGCGCAGGTCGGCATCGAGACGGTGATCGACGAGTTCGTCCGCCACCGCCTCGGCGAACTGCCCGGCAGCGGCGGCTACGAGGAAGGCCGCGCGCCTGACGCGCACGCGCCGTTGTTCGCCCGCATCGTGCGCACGGCGACCCAACAGCAGGACACGATCGACCGCATGTTGACCGAGGCGTTGTCCGGCGACTGGCCGCTCGCCCGGCTCGATCCGGTGCTGCGCGCCGCGATGCGGGCCGGGGCGGCGGAGCTGACCATGGCCGACGGGCCGCCGGCGCGGGTGGTCATCAACGAGTACCTCGACGTGGCGCACGGCTTCTTCGACGGCGACGAGCCGCGCATGGTCAATGGCGTGCTCGACCGCCTCGCCCGGCAATTGCGGCCGCAGGATTTCGCGGGCGCGGTGTGAGCGAGTTCGGCCGCATCGCGCGCCACTTCCGGCCGCTGGCGGGACCTTCCGCGCTCGAGCTAGGCGACGACGCGGCGCTGCTCGACCCGCCGCCCGGCCTGCAGCTCGTGATGTCCGCCGACGCCATCGTGGCGGGGGTGCATTTCCTGCCGGACGACCCGCCCGAGCTGGTGGCGCGCAAGCTGCTGCGCGTCAACCTGTCCGACCTGGCGGCGATGGGCGCCGATCCGCTCGGCTACCTGCTCGCGGTCTCCGTGCCCCGCGACACGAGCGAGGCGTGGTTCGCGGCGTTCTCCGCCGGCCTGGCGGCGGACCAAGCCGAGTATGGCGTGACGCTGCTGGGCGGCGACACCACCGCGACCGCAGGGCCGGTCAGCCTGTCGCTGACCATTGTCGGCACCGTGCCGCGTGGCCAGGCGTTGCGCCGGCACGGCGCACGGGCTGGCC
>CAXUHK010000067.1:10790-20753 GCA_964250775.1 uncultured Acetobacteraceae bacterium
GGCCGCCCCCTTTGGGCGCCCCGGGGCCGGGGGCCCGGGCGTGGCGCCGCCCGGGGCCCGGGGCGGGCCACGACCTCTGGGTCAGCGGCACGATCGGCGACGGCGCGCTGGGCTTGCTCGCGGCACAGGGTTTGTTGGCCGACCCCGATGGTTTCCTGGCGGACCGCTACCGGCTGCCACGCCCGCGCCTGGCGCTCGGCCGGGCGCTGCGCGGCGTCGCCACCGCCGGCCTCGACGTCTCGGACGGGCTGGTGCAGGACGTCGGTCATCTCTGCGAGGCCGCCGGGCTGGCCGCGGTGATCGAGGCGTCGCTCGTGCCGCTCTCGACTCCCGCCGAAACGGGGCACCTCGCGCGCTGCCTGACCGGCGGCGACGATTACGAACTGGCCTTCGCGGCGCCCCCGAGTGCCGCCCACTCGGTGCTGGCGGCGGCACGTGACACCGCGACGCCCGTGACCCTGATCGGCCGCTTCGCCGTGGGCGATCCCCGCGTCACTGTGCTGGGGCCGGACGGCGTCGCGCTGACGCTGGCCACCGCCGGCTGGGACCACTTCGCCTGATCGCTAGAAGTTGCCCGGGTTGGTGGCGGTGCCCTGGCCGCCTTCTCCGGGCGCGCCGCCCGGGCTGAACTTGCCCACGTTGCCGAGCAGCTGCTGCAGGAAGGTGGCGCTGTTGCCCGGCGAGGGCGTGGTCCGGGCCACCACGTCGACATCCTCGCTGTCCTTCCGCGTCTTGTGCTGCACGCCCTTCAGCACGCCCGCTTGATCGAAGTTCAGCACGTAGACCTGCTGGTCATCCACTGAGGTGGTGCCGCCGATCACCGGCGTGGTCACTTCGCCGATGTAGATCCAGGTGTTGTCGTCGAACGAGGCGTGCGCGGTGGGCGAGCCGATCGCGGCGGTGACGTCGGCGCGGGTCGAGGTGCCGGGGACCAACTGCGCCAGCGCGTCGCTATCGACCTTGTTGCCGCGAACCTGCGGCGGGAACGACATGAACGCGGGCGCGTAGCCGCAGCCACACAGCCAGGCGCAGACGAGCAGCAGGGGCAGCAAGTGAGTCGGGCGCAAGCGAAGCATCCTCACGGTACGGAAAATTGCACCATCCGCGCAACGTCGAGGGGGTGTCACGGCGAGGCTGCCATGTCAAATGAGGGACGGGACTGGCGGGAGGCGGCGGCATGGCATTGTTCGGACTGTTTGGCAACCGGCACGAGCGCACCGGCTTCGAACTGTATGGCGCCGCCGTGCGCGCCGCGCGCGAGGCTTGGTTCTACACCGAACTCGGCGTCCCGGACACGCTGGACGGGCGCTTCGACCTAGTGGGCATGCATGTGTTCCTGCTGATCCGCCGGCTGCGCGTGTTGCCGGAGCCGGGGCCGGCGCTGGCGCAGTCGGTGTTCGACGCGATGTTCCACGACATGGACGTGAACCTGCGCGAGATGGGCGTGGGCGACCTCAGCGTCGGCAAGAAGGTGCGCGCGATGTGGGAAGCCTTCCACGGCCGCTCGGTCGCCTACGAGGCGGCGATGGCGGCGGCCGACGCGGCGGCGCTGGCGGTGGCGCTGCGGCGCAACATCTGGCGCGACGCGGGGGCGGAGGATGCCTCGCGCCGGCTTGCCGACATCGTGCTGGCCCGCGATGCGGCGCTGGCGCGGCAGCCGCTCACGGAGCTGGCGGCCGGGCGCGCGACGTTCCAGGCGCTCCCGGCTCAGGCGCTTGCGGAGACGAGGGCGGCATGACGCCGGAGTTCCACCGTCCGCTGGCGGTCGAGGCGATTGGCGCCGGTGGCCTGGCGCGCGAGGTGGTCGCCGATGCCGCCGAGTGCGCGGCCTTGGCGGCACGCCTGCTCCTGCCGTCGGTGGCGGCGGTGTCGTGCCGGTTCCAGCTCTCGCGGGAGGGCCGCGACGGCGATGTCGTGGCGGCAGCTGGCTGGCTGCGGGCGCGCGTCGAGCGGGAATGCGTCGTCAGCCTGGACCCGTTCGAGGCGGTGATCGACGAGGCATTCCACGTCCGCTTCGTGCCGGAAGGCACGGAAGACGATGACATCGACCCGGAGGCGGATGACGAGCTGCCGTATTCCGGCGCCAGCATCGACCTTGGCGAGGCGGCGGCGGAGCAATTGGCCCTGGCGCTCGATCCCTACCCGCGCAAGCCGGGCGCCACGTTGCCGGACGAGCAGCCGGCGGTGGCGACGGTGCATCCGTTCGCGGCGCTGGCGGCGCGGCGGCCACGGGATTAAGCCTGTAGTGCGCGGGCAACCGCCGGTGTCAGCGCGACATTGTTCGGAGCCGGCATTGCTCTGCCGAAATAGTTAGGTTCGAAGTCATTTCGACGCATTTGACTTCAGGGTTCGTCGCTTGCGGGGGCAGGACGCGTCTGCTAGACGGCGCGGCTTGTTCGTAGGCATTGGCGCCGCCCTCGGCGCGCCCGTTGGTGGAGGGGCTTGGTCCCATGGCTGTTCCGAAGAGAAAAACCTCGCCGTCGCGGGCCGGTATGCGGCGCAGCCACCAGGCACTCACGGTCGAGGCTCATGCCGAGTGCTCGAATTGCGGTGAACTCAAGCGGCCGCATCACATCTGCTCGCATTGCGGCCATTACGACGGGCGCGAGGTCGTGGCCGCCGGCAAGGCGCTCAAGGGTGCCGTTCGCGCCTGAGCGGCTCCGGGCCTACGCTCAGGGCAATATATCCGGATGCCTCGCGCCGGCACCGGGTTCGTACGGGCTGGGCGTCGCCGCGCGAGCTGGCCTTGATGAGTGAGGAGTTCACCCTCGCCGTAGACGCGATGGGCGGCGACAACGCGCCGGACATGGTGGTGGCTGGCCTGTCCATCTCGGCCGAGCGGCATCCCGCCGCGAAGTTCCTGCTGGTCGGCGACGAAGCCCGGCTCACGCCGTTGCTGGCGCGGCATCGCCGAGCCGCCGGCGCCTGCACCGTTCGCCACGCCCCGGACGCGGTCGCCAGCGACATGAAGCCGACCGCGGCGCTGCGTCTGCGCGGCGCCTCGATGCGGGTGGCGATCGACGCGGTGGCGCAGGGCGAGGCGGCCGGCGTGGTCAGCGCCGGCAACACCGGGGCGCTGCTGGCACTGGCCAAGATCGTGCTCAAGACGCTGCCCGGCATCGACCGGCCCGCGATGGCAGCGATCGGCCCCTCGGCGCGCGGCGACGTGGTGATGCTCGACCTCGGCGCCAACGTGCTGTGCGACGCGCGCAACCTGGTCGAGTTCGCGATCATGGGCGACATGTTCGCCCGCACCGTGCTGGGTCTGCCCGCGCCCACGATCGGCCTGCTCAACGTCGGCTCCGAGGAGCTGAAGGGCGACGACCGGCTGCGCGAGGCCGCCGGGACGTTGCGCAACAGCCACGTCGCGGCGCAGTTCCACGGCTTCGTCGAGGGCCACGACATCGCCGCCGGCACAACCGACGTGATCGTGACCGACGGCTTCACCGGCAACGTCGCCCTGAAGACAGGGGAGGGCGCGCTGCGGCTGATGGGCGGCCTGCTGCGCCAGGTGTTCTCGGCCTCGCTGTCGGCGCGGCTCGGCTACCTGCTGGCGCGGCCGGGGCTCGACCGGCTGCGCGAGTGGCTCGACCCGCGCCGCTACAACGGCGCCGTGATGCTGGGCCTGAACGGGGTCGTGGTGAAGTCGCACGGCGGCACCGACGCGCAGGGCTTCGCGCACGCGGTCGACGTCGCCATGGACATGGTGGTGCATCGCTTCAACGAGCGCATTCGCGAAGGCCTGGGCCGCATCGCGGCGCTGCCCGACGCCGCCTGATGCGAGCCGTGCTGGCCGGCGTCGGCGGCTACCTGCCGGAGACCGTGGTCACTAACGACGAGCTGGCGCGCACCGTCGCGACCTCGGACGCCTGGATCTTCGAGCGCACCGGGATCCGCCAGCGCCACATCGCGCAGCCGCACGAGACCTGCGCCCATATGGCGACCAAGGCGGCGCGAGAGGCGCTGCGCGACGCCGGCGCCGCTGTCTCCGAGGTCGACGCCATCATCCTGGCGACCGCGACGCCCGACCAGCAATTCCCGGCCAGCGCGCTGCGGGTGCAGGCGGCGCTGGGCGCCGGCGGCTTCGGCTTCGACCTCTCGGCGGCGTGCAGCGGCTTCGTCTACGGCTTGTCGGTAGCCGACGCGATGATCCGCAGCGGCCAGATCCGTAGCGCGCTGGTGATCGGCAGCGAGGTCTACTCGCGCATCCTGAACTGGCAGGACCGCGCCACTTGCGTGCTGTTCGGCGACGGCGCCGGCGCCGTGTTCCTGCGCGCCGCCGAGGGTGACGGCGCCGGCATCCTGTCGACGCATCTGCACGCCCAGGGCGCGCTCGGCGACCTGCTGTACATCGACGGCGCGGTGGGACAGCCGGAGCGCTCCGGGCATCTGGTGATGAACGGCAGGGAGGTGTTCCGGCACGCCGTGGCGCATCTCGCCGAGGCGGTCGAGGAGGCGCTGGCGGCGAACGGACTGCACGCGAGCGATGTCGACTGGCTGGTGCCGCACCAGGCCAACCGACGCATCATCGAGGGCGTGCGCAAGCGGCTCGGCCTCGACAGCGAGCGCGTCATGCTGACGATGGACCGGCACGCCAACACCTCGGCGGCGTCGATCCCGCTGGCGCTGGCCGACGGCTACCGCGGCGGGCAGATACGGCGCGGGCAATTGCTGCTGATGGAGGCGCTGGGCGGCGGATTGACCTGGGGATCGGCGCTGATCCGCTTCTGACCGGCTCGCGCCATGTCGGCTACGCGACGTCCAACAGCTTGTTTTCAGTCATTTGTTGACGTCACGCGGGCGTGTTCATAGGGTTGGCGCATGAACACCGTGACACGCGCCCATTTGGCCGAGACCATCTACACCGAGGTCGGTTTGTCACGCAACGAATCGGCCGACCTGCTGGAGACCGTGCTGTCCCGCATCTCGACCGCGCTGGAGGCTGGCGAATCGGTCAAGATCAGCGGTTTCGGCACCTTCTCGATCCGCCAGAAGGGCCGCCGAATCGGCCGCAACCCTAAGACCGGGATCGAGGTGCCGATCCTGCCGCGCCGGGTTTTGGTGTTCCGCCCGAGCCAGGTGCTCAAGGCGCATGTCAACCATGTCCCGGTTCCGACCTCGGATGGAGAGGATGAATGAGCGATCCCGCGCCGGGCGGGGTGGCCGGCGCGGCCCAGGCGAGACAGGAGGAAGCCGACCGCGCCCGGCCGAAGAAGGCGCCCAACGCCTTCCGCACGATCAGCGAGGTGGCCGACGACCTGCATATCCCGCAGCATGTGCTGCGGTTCTGGGAAACCAAGTTCCCGCAGGTGAAGCCGCTGAAGCGCGGCGGCGGCCGGCGCTACTACCGGCCCGACGACATCGCCCTGCTGCGCCGCATTTCCGACCTGCTCTACAACCAAGGATATACCATCAAGGGCGTGCAACGGCTGCTACGCGAGGGCGGCGGTCGGCTGTCCGACCACATCCCGCCGCCAGCGCCGGAGGAACGTGAATTGAGTGCCATGACGGGCGATACCGACACCGCCGAGCTTCCCGCAGCCGCCGTTTCGCTGCCGGGTTACGACCAGGCGCCGGACGCGCTGGCTGCCGAGCGGCGCACCCAGGCCCTGCTTGCGGTGCTGGAGACCACCTTGGCCGAGTTGGAGGCGTTGCGCGGGCTGCTGGACTGAGTGGCGATTGCGGCACGCCGCCGGTGCTGGTATGGCGTGGATCGGCCGGAGCGTAGCGCAGCCTGGTAGCGCATCAGTCTGGGGGACTGGGGGTCGTGGGTTCGAATCCCGCCGCTCCGACCATTGAACGAGGATTAGGCGGGCAGCATCACCAGGACCACCGCCTGCGCCGCGATCCCTTCCATCCTGCCGGTGAAGCCCAGGCGCTCCGTGGTCGTGGCCTTGACCGAGACCTGGCCAGCGGCGACGCCGAGCAGGTCCGCCACCCGCGCGATCATCGCCGGCGCGTGCGGGGCGATCTTCGGCCGCTCGCAGACCAACGTGACATCGGCGTTGCCGAGCACGCCGCCGCGCGCCGCGACGCGCCCCACGGCATGACGCAGGAACCGCGCGGAGTCGGCGTCGCGCCATTGCATGTCGCTCGGCGGGAAGTGGCGGCCGATATCGCCCTCGGCCAGCGCGCCGTAGATCGCGTCGCACAGCGCGTGCAGTCCGACGTCGGCGTCGGAATGGCCGGCAAGTCCCTGATGGTGCGGCACATCGACGCCGCACAGCATCAGCTTGCGACCCGCCTCCAGGACATGCACGTCGTAGCCCTGGCCAACCCGCGGCAGTAGCGTCGGCATCGGTTCCCCCTGTTGCCCGGCGGCCGGACCCTTGCCGCTCGCCGGCTTGGCGTCAATTCAGGCTGGGCGTTGCGTAATGGTCAATCGTTGGCTAGTTTGCACAAACTATGAGCAATCCCTCGCACTCCGCGCAGCCCCATCTGCGGCCGATCGACCTTGGCGGCGGCGTCCGCGTGGAGCTGCCGGTCGTCCTGGCGCCGATGTCGGGCGTCACCGACCTGCCGTTCCGCCGCCTGGCCCGGGAGTTGGGCGCCGGCCTGGTGGTGTCCGAGATGATCGCCTCCAACGCCATGGTGCGCGAGAACCGCACCACGCTGCGCATGGCGACGATGGAGGGGTCGCCGTCCTCGCTGCAATTGGCCGGGTGCGAGCCCTCGGCGATGGCCGAGGCGGCGCGGATCGGGGTCGGCTGCGGCGCCGACATCATCGACATCAACTTCGGCTGCCCGGTCAAGAAGGTGGCGCTGGGACAGTCGGCCGGCAGCGCCCTGATGCGCGACGAGGTGGCGGCGGCGCGCATCCTGCGCGCCACCGTCACGGCGGTGCCCGGCCCGGTGACGCTCAAGATGCGGATGGGCTGGGACCACGCCTCGCTGAACGCGCCGCGCCTCGCGCGCATCGCCGAGGAGTGCGGCATCCGCATGGTCACGGTGCATGGCCGCACCCGGCAGCAATTCTACACCGGCAGCGCCGACTGGGCGTTCGTGGCCACGGTCAAGGCGGCCGTGCGCATCCCGGTGATCGTCAATGGCGACATCGTGAGCGAGGAGGACGCGCTGACGGCACTGCGCCAGTCCGGCGCCGATGGCGTGATGATCGGCCGTGGCGCCTACGGCCGGCCGTGGTTCCCGGCCCAGGTCGCGCACTTCCTGCAGACCGGCGAGCGGCTGCCCGACCCGTCGCTGACCGATGAGAAGGTCATCATGCTGCGGCATTACGCGGCGATGCTGGGGCATTTCGGGCGCGAACCCGGCAGCCGGGCGGCGCGCAAGCATGTCGCCTGGTACTCGCGTGGCCTCCCGGGCTCGGCGGAATTCCGCGCCGCTGTGAACCGCCTGGCCGACGCCGCCGACGTGGTGCGGCTGATCCACGCCTTCTACGATCCGCTGGTCGAGCGCGGCGTCGAGCGCCCGCCGGTCCCCGAAAGGCTGGGGCGCGAGCCGCCGCTGGCCGAGGCCGCTTGAGCGGCGCCCGCCACAGGCTCAAGGCGGTGGCGAGCGGCTTCCTGCGGCCGGGGCCGGCGCGGCCGCCCGACCATGCGGCGCTGCTCTCGGCGCTGCCGAGCCCGGTCGTGTTGATCGACGCCGACGACCGCTTCCGCTTCGCCAACCCGGCCGCTGAGCAGTTCCTCGGCATCTCGATGGCGCAACTCGTGGCGCTGCGCCTGTGCGACCTGCTCTCGTCGGACAGCCCGGTGTTCCTGCTGATCGCCCAGGTGCGCCAGGGCGAGGCGACGGTCAGCGACCACGAGCTGACGCTCGACGGCCCGCGGCTGCACAAGGCGGCGGTCAGCGTGCAGGGCACGCCGTACCCGGAGGAGCCCGGCTCGGTGCTGCTGACCATGCAGGACGCCTCGGCGGCCAAGGCGCTCGACCGGCAGCTCACGTTCCGCTCCGCCGCGCGCAGCGTCACCGGCATGGCGGCGATCCTGGCGCATGAGGTCAAGAACCCGCTGTCCGGCATCCGCGGCGCGGCACAGTTGCTGGAGGGCAGCGTGGCCGAAGCCGACCGCGAGCTGACGGTGCTGATCCGCGACGAGGCCGACCGCATCCGCGCCCTGGTCGACCGCATGGAGGTGTTCGGCGAGCGCGCCATCGAGCGCGGCCCGGTCAACATCCATCGCGTGCTGGAGCACGTGCGGCGGCTGGCGCAGAGCGGGTTCGCCGCCCATGTCCGCTTCACCGAGGCCTACGACCCGTCGCTGCCGGCGGTCTACGGCAACCGCGACCAGTTGGTGCAGGTGCTGCTCAACCTGGTCAAGAACGCCGCCGAGGCGCTGACCACGGCCGACCACATGGCGCCCGAGGTCGCGCTGTCGACCGGCTTCCAGCACGGCATGTGGCTGTCGGTGCCGGGCAGCGACCGGCGGCTGCATTTGCCGCTGGTGGTGAGCGTGCGCGACAACGGCCCCGGCATCGCCGACGACATCCGGCCCAACCTGTTCGACGCCTTCGTCACCAGCAAGCCGACCGGCAGCGGCCTGGGCCTTGCACTGGTGGCCAAGATCGTAAGCGACCATGCCGGCATGATCGAGGTCGAGAGCCGCCCGGGGCGCACCGAGTTCCGGCTGCACCTGCCGATGCTGGCCGAGGACGAGGATGGCTGACCTGCCGCGCGCCGAACGGACATTCCCCCTATGACGCTGCCCACCGTGTTGATCGCCGACGACGACCGCTCCATCCGGACGGTGTTGACGCAGGCGCTGGGCCGCTCCGGCTACCAGGTCCGCACCACCTCGAACGCCGCGACGCTGTGGCGCTGGGTCGAGGACGGCGAGGGCGACCTGGTCATCACCGACGTGGTGATGCCGGACGAGAACGGGCTCGACCTGATCCCGCGCATCAAGCGGGTGCGGCCGGAGCTGCGGGTCATCGTCATGAGCGCGCAGTCGACGCTGATGACCGCGGTGAAGGCGACCCAGCGCGGCGCCTTCGAGTACCTGCCCAAGCCGTTCGACTTGCGCGAATTGCTGGCCGTGGTGGCGCGGGCACTCGCGGTGCCGAACGCCGTGCCCGCCCTGCCGGCCGAGCCGCGCGATGCCGACGAGAAGCTGCCGCTGATCGGCCGCAGCACGGCCATGCAGGAGATTTACCGCACGATCGCAAGGCTTACCACGACCGACCTCACGGTGATGGTGAACGGCGAGAGCGGCACCGGCAAGGAGCTGGTGGCCCGCGCGCTGCACGATTACGGCCGCCGGCGCGGCGGCGCCTTCGTCGCCATCAACATGGCGGCGATCCCGCGCGAGCTGATCGAGAGCGAGCTGTTCGGCCACGAGCGCGGCGCCTTCACCGGCGCCACCAACCGCAACCAAGGCCGCTTCGAGCAGGCGCATGGCGGCACGCTGTTCCTCGACGAGATCGGCGACATGCCGCCCGAGGCGCAGACCCGGCTGCTGCGGGTGCTGCAGGAGGGCGAGTTCACCACCGTGGGCGGCCGCCAGCCGATCCGCGCCAACGTGCGCATCGTGGCCGCGACCCACCGCGACCTGCGCCAGGCGATCCGCCAAGGCCAGTTCCGCGAGGACCTGTTCTACCGCCTCAACGTGGTGCCAATCCGCCTGCCGCCGCTGCGCGAGCGCACCGACGACATCGCCGACCTGGCGCGGCACTTCCTGGAGCGGGCACGGCTCGACGGGCTGCCCGCCAAGTCGCTCGACCAGGGCGCCATCGACGCCCTGCGCGGGCATCGCTGGCCGGGCAACGTGCGCGAGCTGGAGAACGTCATGCGCCGCATGGCGGCGCTGTGCGCCGACGAGGTCATCACCGCCGGGAGCATCGCCGCCGAGCTGGCCGACCCGGACACCGGGCCGTCTGTGGCCAACGGCCGCGCCGCTCCCGCGGGCGGCACCGACGTGGCCGGCGCGGAGGCGCCGCTGGCGGTCGCGGTCGAGCGCCCCCACCCCCCCATCCAGGCGGCGTGGCGCGCCCGCGCCGGGCCGGCCC
>CAXUHK010000068.1:0-2086 GCA_964250775.1 uncultured Acetobacteraceae bacterium
CCGCTCGATCAGGCTCTGCCTCGCCACGACGACATGGTTGACCGGCTCGAATCCGTGCGCGCGGCGGAACCGCTCGGCCGCCGCGCGCGGATCCGGGAACACCGGCCGCAGGTCGGGGTCATTGGGCTTGTCGTTGCCCACGACGACCGCGTCGAGCCGGCCGCCGCGCAGCATGTCGAGCAACCCGGCACCGGCCTTGGCGCGCGTCACGAACGGCGGGTCGCGCATCTCGGCGACATGCGCGCCCTCGAACACGGTCCAGCGCATGTCCTCGGGCGCCAGACCGTAATCGTCGGCGAGAATGCCGCGCAGCCAGACCGCCGTGGTCTGGCCGTAGGCGCGCACGCCGACCCGCTTGCCACGCAGGTCACGCGGCGAGTGCAGACCATGGTCGTCGGCGCGGCACAGCAGCGCGCCTTCCTGGAACCGGCAGGCGGTGGCCGCGGGTAGCAGCGCGATCGGGCAGCCATGCGCCTTGGCCTGTAGGAAGGTCACGACCGCGAGTTCACAGATTTCGAACCGCAACTCGCGCACCATCGGCGCGAACACCCGGCTGATCGGCTCGACGTCGGCGAACGCGACGTCGACGCCGGCGAGCGAATTGGTGGCGGCCTTCAACGCCCGGGTATGCGGGGTGGACCCGATCGCGATGCTGGCAAGCTCCGCAATGGCCGGCACGGCGGCGGCCGACCCGCTCATGACGCCGGGTCGTCCCAGCGGCGATAGACGAGCCCCTTCGCCAGCAGCGCCGGGCGCATCTGGTAGAGGTCGAGTCCGAGCTCGCCGCCGCGCAGGCGCTCGCGGGTGCGCGCCTCCTTGCGCTCGCGCTCCTGGGCTTGGCGCAACACGCCCTCGGCCTCGCGGCGGGGCACCACGACGACGCCGTCGTCGTCGGCGACGATCACGTCGCCCGGCAGCACGAGCTGGCCCGCGCAGACGATCGGCACGTTGACCGAGCCGAGCGTCTCCTTGACCGTGCCCTGCGCCGACACCGCCCGCGACCAGACCGGGAAGCGCATCGCGGTCAGCTCCGCGACGTCGCGGCAGCCGGCCTCGATGACCAGCCCGACCACGCCGCGCGCCACCAGCGACGAGGCCAGCAGCTCGCCGAAATAGCCCTGGTCGCTGGGCGAGGTCGGCGCCACGACCAGCACGTCGCCCTCGCGGCACTGCTCGACCGCCACGTGCAAGGTCCAGTTGTCGGCCGGAGGTATCGATACCGTGACCGCCGTCCCGGACAGCCGCGCCCCGGCATAGATCGGCCGCATGTGGGATTGCAGCAGCCCGGTCCGCCCCTGCGCCTCGTGCACGGTGGCGACGCCATGCTCCGCGAAGCCACGCACGGTCTCGGCCGCGACCCGCGGCGGGTCGGTGACGACGACGCTCATGCCGTAACGCCCCCCGCTGCCGGGCTATCCGGAACCAGGCTCGCGACCACGTGCGGGAACACGGCCTCGTACGCCTCGCCGTAGGTGACGCCGCGGTCGGAGTTGCGCGCCGCCTGCACGCCGCGCTGCAAGGCGACGCGGGTGTAGTACTCCCAGAGGTGCTCCTGGCCCGCCATGCACTCGATGGCGGCGCGCTTGCGCTCCCAAACCTCGGTGATATCAAGTAGGACGTTCGGCATCCAGCGGCTCTGCTCCGGCTGGTGCGGTTCGAACAGGAACACCGGGGGCGCCCCGATCACCCGCTGCCCGGGCCGGTGCCCGTGTGCCTGTGCGGTGATGCGCGCGTGCTGTGCGAAGTCGCTGACGGCGGGGTGGTCGTGGTTGTACGGATCAAGCCGCGAATGGGTCAGCACGAAGGCCGGACGGACGTCGCGGAATACGTCGACCAGCCGGTGCAGGCTCTCGTCGCTGAGCGTGATGGGATAGTCGCCGAGATTCCAGAACTGGATGTCGGCGACGCCCAGCGCGCTGGCCGCGGCCTCCGCCTCGCGACGACGTTCGGCCTTGACCCGCTCGAGCGTCATGCCGTCTTGCCGCCACAGCTTCGCCGATTCGCCGCGCTCGCCGCAAGACAGGCAAACGACGGTCACGGCGACGCCGCGCCGCGCGGTGCCAGGGTGGCCCTGGGCGGGGCGTCG
>CAXUHK010000068.1:2096-20720 GCA_964250775.1 uncultured Acetobacteraceae bacterium
CCGCCGGCGCGCCAGACGAAATCCGCGGAATGCGCGCTGACCACCAGCGCGGTGTTACCTGACACATTCATGATGGTTGGCCTCGGCGCGGTGTCTCGGGGACGTCGGAGGGCAACGGCGGGGTGCCGTGGGTGTGGAAACTCTCGATGGTCGGCAGGCCCCAGGCCTGGCCGCGCCGGCGCTCCCGCTCGGTCCACACCACCGGCTGCCAGTCGGGTGCCAGGATCAGACGCGCGCCGGCGTTGGCGACCTCGACCCGGTTGCCGCCGGGCTCATAGACGTAGAGGAAGAAGGTCTGCTGGATGCCGTGCTTGTGCGGCCCGGTCTCGATGAAGACGCCGTGCTCCATGAAGATGTCGGCCGCGCGCAGCACGTCCTCTCGGCTGTCGACCGCGTAGGTGACGTGGTGGAAGCGGCCGGGGACGCCGTGCGCCTCGCGCGTGTAGGCGAAGTCGTAGCTCTTGTTGGTGCAGGTCATCCACATGCCGGCCTCCTCGCCGCTGTCGAGCACGATCTGCTCGGTCAGGCGGAAGCCGAGGACATCCTCGAAGAACACCCGGTTGGCCCGGATATCGACGGCGAAGCAGTTGAAATGGTCGAGCCGGCGGACGTTGATGCCGCGCGCCGGGAAGCGTTGCGCCTGGTTCTTGAGGTACGAGCGCTGGCCCGGGGGCGGCGCGTAGCGCTCGGTCTCCCAGTAGAGTTCGACCACGTGGCCGTCAGGGTCGTGGAAGCGGTACGACGGCCCGTGGCCGACATCGCCGTCGGTCCAGCCGATACCGTGCCCGGACTCCTCCAACGCCGCGACCCGCCGCGCCAGCGCCTGAGCGCTCCGGGCGCGGAACGCCACATGTCCCGTGCCGGAAAGAGGCGATTCGGTGAGCTTTAGCGAGGCGCGCTCGTAGTCGTCCCAGCCGCGCAGGAACACCGATTGCCGGTCGCGGCCGCTCACCGTCATCCCCATCACGTCGAGGAAGAATGCGAGCGACTCTTCCATCTTCGGGGTCCGCATCTCCAGGTGGCCGAGATGGGCGACATCGAGGTTCGGCTCGGCTTGCAACGCGCACTTCCGTTCACGGCGGTATGGAGGAATGTTAGCAGCGCGCCTTGCGGTGCGATCATCAGTAATGCGGCGCGCCCTATAGCGGTGCGCTATAGCCTGGCGCGATCATTCGAGACCCATCCTGGCGACCAGGCCCCGCCCCGCGATCCGCTCCACGTACTCGCGCAGGCACGCGACGAAAGCGTGCGCGGCGCCCGAAGGCGCCGCCCCGGTCCGCATGATCAGTCCGGCCGGACGTTCCGGCGTCGGCATCGGCAGCGGCACCACGCGCAACGTGCCACGCACCAGGTCGCCCACCATCATGACCCTGGGCGTCGCCGCGATGACGTCGGTGCCGTGCAGCATCTCGCGGATGAAGCCGTGCGAGTTGGACCGCAGCGAGGCGTCGGGCTCCAGCCCTAATTGCGCCAGCACGTGCTCGATCTCCTGGCCGACGCGCTGGCTCACGGTCGGCAGCACCAGTTCGTATTGCCGGATGTCGCAGGCTTCGGGCGAGGCTTTGTCAAAGATCGGATGGTCGCTCCGGGCCAGCAGCGAGATCGGCTCGGCCCAGAGCGGCTCCCTGAGCAGGCCGTCCGGCCGGACCGGCTCGTACAGGCGGCCCACGATCAGGTCCAGCTCGCCCGAGGCCAGCATCGGCAGCAAATCCTCGGTGCGGCCCTGCTGCAGGCGGAGCTGGATCTTGGGATAGCGGCAGCGCAGGCCGATCAGTACGCCGGGCAGGATGCCGGACGCCGCGACCGGCAGCGCGCCCACCGCGACCAGTCCGCCATCCGGCCGCGAGAGATGGTCGAAATCGTCGTCGAGGCGCAGCACTTCGGCCAGGATGCGCCGGCCGGTGGTGATCAGCAGCAGGCCGGCCTTGGTCGGGCGGGCACCCCTGGTGTGGCGGTCGAACAGGCGGACCTGCACGATGTCCTCGAGTTCCTGCAGGCTCTTGGTGAGCGCCGGCTGGCTCATGCCCAGGGCGGCGGCGGCCTTCAGGATGCTGCCCTGCGTGCTGACCGCGTCCGTCACCCGCAGCATCTGCAGCTTCAGCCGCCGATCAAGGTATCGTCGCGTGGTGCCGGCCACCGAACTTGTTCCTCCCGCGTTTGGCGATCAGCCTGCGCGGTCGGCGGGCGCGGTCAAATCGAAGTTTGATATTTCCCGGTATTCGCGAAATCTATACCGCTGTCCCGACCGTGTCCGGGCGGCGCATCGGGTCCGTGGATACACCCGCATATCTGTTATCGATTTATATTGAAGCGGCTTTCGGCGTAATTCGGCGACAAGGCGATCGGCCGGTTGCGGAGAGAACCGAGATGAGCGAGCACAACGGCACCGAGCGCCAGGTGATCCTGGTCACGGGCGCAGGGTCCGGCATCGGCCGCGCCGTGGCGCAGGTGTTGGCCCGCGCCGGGCATTGTGTCTACGCGACCATGCGGCTGGCCGGCGAGCAGGGTGCCGCGCGCGGCGAGGAGGCCAGGCAGTTCGCGGCGCGCGAGGGCGTCGACTTGCGAGTGGTTGAGCTCGACGTGCTGAGCGAGCCGAGCTGTCGCGCGGCCGTGGACGTGGTGCTGGCCGAACAGGGCCGCCTCGACGTCGTGGTGAACAACGCCGGGATGCTGATGGTCGGCATGACCGAGGCGTTCGCGCCCGAGCAGGTCGCCCGCATCCTCGACACCAACGCGATCTCCTGGCTGCGGGTGAACCGCGCGGCGCTGCCGGCGATGCGCCGCCAGGGGCGTGGCGTGCTGGTCTACATCAGCAGCACGACAGCGCACATCTTCGAGCCGTTCATGGGTCCCTATGTCGCGAGCAAGGTGGCCGGCGAGGCGCTGGCCGAGGTGATGGGCTTCGAGGTCAGCCGGTTCGGGATCGAGAGCGTGATCGTGGTGCCGGGCGCCTTCACCAGCGGCACCGAGCACTTCGCGCACGCCAACACGCCGGACTTCGGCGCCGTGGTGGCACAGTACGGCGACCTGCCGCAGGTGTTCGACACGCTGGGCTCGCGCCTGCAGGCGATCGACGCCGCGCATGGCGGCACGCCCGACGTGTCAGTGGTGGGCGACGCCGTGCGCGACGTGCTGGCGCTGCCGCACGGCCAGCGCCCGGCCCGGATCGTGGTCGACTCGCAGCACAAGGGCGTCGAGGAGCTGGTGGCGCTGCACCGCGCCAAGCAGGCGGACTTCTTCGCCCAGCTCGGCATCGCCGACCTCATGACGCTGCCGGCAGCGCGCTCTTGAGCGACCGCGCGACCACGCGGGTCCGGCACGAGACGCGGTTCCGGCTGGTCGAACTGGTCACGACACGGCGCGTCACCCCGCATCTGGTCCGGGTCACGGTCGGCGGCGAGCAGCTCCACGGCTTCACCAGCCTGGGCTTCGACGACCACATCAAGGTGTTCGTCCCGCCCGAGTGCAAGGCGTTGGACACGCTGCCGGTCGCGGGCCCAAGTGGGCCAGTGTTCGACCTGCCGGTGCAGCCTGCGATGCGCGACTACACGCCGCACCATTTCGACCCCGACGCCGGCACGCTGCAGCTCGACTTCGCCCTGCACGGCACGCAGTGCGAGGCGGGGCCGGCGACGGCCTGGGCGCTACGCGCGCGTGTCGGCGAGCGGCTGGTGATCGGCGGCCCGCGCTCCTCGTTCCTAGTCGGCACCAAGTTCGACTGGCACCTGCTGGTCGGCGACGACACGGCACTGCCGGCGATCCGCCGCCGGCTCGCCGAGCTGCCGAGCGGCGCGCGGGCGGTGGTGTTCGCGGAGGTGGCGGGCGCCGAGGACGCGGAGCTGTTCCAAAGCGCGGCCGAGGTCAAGGCGCACTGGGTCATCCGCCAGGCCGGGTCCCGCCTGGCGGACGCACTCGCGGCCGCCTCGTTCCCCGAAGGTGCCTATCACGCTTGAGTCGCCTGCGAATCCTCCGACGCCCGGGCGCTGCGGCAGGCGCTGCTGGAGCGCGGCGCCGACCCGGCGGCGCTCAAGGCGTCGGGCTACTGGCGCCGCGGCGCGGTCGCCACGCACGACGTGCATGGCTGAGCGGTCGCTACGGCGCTCCGGCGTCGGCCAGCAGCCGACTGGAGATCTTCGCCAGCCCGGCGTTGGCGCAAGCCTCGTCGACGTCCGGCTTGTCGGAGCCGCCGACGCCCAGGCCGCCCAGCACCTTGCCGGCCACCACGATCGGCACACCGCCGGCGTAGGTCATTATGTTGTATTGGGCGTCGATCGGCGGGAAGGCGCCTCCCGGCAGCTTCGCCACACTGGCGCCGAGCTGCCCGGTGGTCATGCCGATGGTGCCGGCGGTGTAGGCCTTCATGCGGCTGGTGATGGTGGCGACCGGCCCGGCGCCGTCGCCGGTCAGCATCAGCTTGATGGCGCCGTCATGGGTGACGACGCTGGCGCTGACCCGGAAGCCGCGTCCGGCGCAGGCGTCGATCGCGGCCTGCGCCGCCTCGAACGCGAGGCGGCTCGGGATCGCTTTCGTGGTCAGCAGGCCCTGCCCGTGCGCTGCTCCAGCGGCGGAGCAGGCGAGAACGGCGGCGAGTGCGGATTGAAACAATCTCATTGTACGTTTCCCCGATTATTGTTGTTCAGCGATCGCACGGCTGGTTCGTCAAACCCATCGGCGCCGACAGGCTAGTTCAAGCAAAGCTAGTTCAAGTCTACCGCGCCGCGGCATAACAAATCGGCGCGGGACTATGCGTCTCGTCTATAGGAGTCGGCCGGGGGACCGACCCGGAGGTTCAACGGCAGGAGCTGGACCTGCCAGCGTCCGCGCACATAGCCCCAAATCCCCCTGGGCTCGAACAGCATCACGGCGATAGCGATGGCGCCCAGCGCCATCAGGTAGAACGGCCCGAGATCGGCCAGCGCTCCGCGGGCCAGGAAATACACCGCGGCGCCCACGATCGGTCCCTCGAAGCTGCCGATGCCACCGATCACCACCATGAATACGACCAGCGCCGTCCAGTCGTTGACGCTGAACGCCGCGTCGGGGGAGATGCGCAGGCGTTGCAGGAACACCAGCGCTCCCACCATGGCGGTGGCGCAGGCGGTCGCAACGTAGACGGCGAGCTTCACCCGGCCGACATCGACGCCATGGGTGCGCGCCGCAACCGGATTGTCGCGGATCGCGGTGAGCGCCAGGCCGGCGCGCGAGCGCAGCACCAGGAACACCAGCAGCAGGATCGCGAGCAGCAGCGACAACGCCGCGAGATAGACCGTGGCGTAGCGCGCGTGCGGGGCGCCCAGCGAGCGCGCGACGCGCGCCGGCAGGCTCATGCCCGAGCCGCCGCCGAGTGGCGTCACCAGGCTCACGCCGAGGCGCAGCGCCTCGGCGATCACCCACGAGCTGATCGCGAAATAGGCGCCCTGCAGGCGGAACAGCAGGCCCGCGATCGGCAGTGCCGCCAGCCCCGCGAGCAGCCCCGCCAACGGGACGCAGAGCAGCGGCGGCACCCCGGCGTCGGCGGCCAGCGCGAACAGGGCGTAGCCGCCCAGGCCCACGAACGCCTGCTGGCCGACCGAGACCAGCCCGCCGTAGCCGGCGAGGAAGTTCCACAGGCAGGCCAGCGCCACGGTGAGGAGGATGTCGGTGGCCAGCTGCAGCGTGTTGCTCGACGCCCAGACCGGCGCCGATAGCAGGGCCGCCGCGAGCATCGCCACGACCAGCAGCGCCGCCGCGCTGCAGCGCGTCGCGCGCGTGACCGTGCGGGCGGCCGCGCTCACGACCGGCGCCCGAACAGGCCGTCGGGACGCAGCGCCAGAACCGCCAGGAACGCCAGGTGCCCGGCCAGGATTTGCAGCCGCGGGTCGATCGCCGCCGCCACCGCCACCGCCTGCACCTCGCCCAGCACGATGCCGCCGGCGAGCGTGCCCCAGATGCTGCCGAGGCCGCCGATGATCACCGCCTCGAAGCCGAAGATCAGCCGCGTGGGCCCGGTCGCCGGATCGAAGTTGGCGCGGATCGCCAACAGCACGCCGGCCAGCCCCGCGACCGCCAGGGAGAGCGCCATCGCCAGGCCAAACACGTGCCGGTTGTCGAGCCCCATCAACTGCGCGACCTGCGGGTCGTCGGCGGTGGCGCGGAAGCTGCGGCCGATCGCGGTGCGGTAGATCACGAGCTGCAACCCAGCAATGACCAGCACCGCCAAGCCGAGTTGCAGCAGCGGCAGCGCTCCCACGGTGAGCGCGTCGCCGAGCCGGATGCCGGCGGTCTCGATGGCGCCGGCTCGCAGCCGGCGGTCGTCGGCCGAGAACAGCGCCAGCAACCCGTTCTGGATGATGATCGACAGCCCGAACGACACCAGCAGCGGCGGCATCAGGTCGCGGCCCAGCGCGCGGTTGAATAGGCCGCGTTGCAGCAGGTAGCCGAGTGCCGCCATCGCCGGGACCACCAAGACCAGCGCCGCCAGCGGGTTCACCCCGAGCGCCCGGGTCAGCACCAGGGCCAGGTAGGCGGCGAGCACCACTAGGTCGCCATGGGCGATGTTGACCATCCCCATGACGCCGAAGGTCAGTGTGAGGCCGATCGCGAACATCGCGTAGAGCCCGCCCGTCATGCATCCCTGAACCAGGGTGTCGATCCAGCCTGCCACGCTACACCCCGAAATACGCGTCCAAAATCGCTTGGCGCGACAGCGCCGCGGCTGGGCCTTCGAGCACGACCCGGTCCTCCAGCAGGCAGTAGACGTGATGGGCGATCTTCAGCGCCTGCCCGATGTCCTGTTCGACGACGACCGCCGCGACCCCTGCGGCCACGACGGCGCGCAGCCGGGCATAGATCTCGCGCACCGCGATCGGCGCCAGGCCGAGGCTGAGCTCGTCGACCAGCAGCAGCTTGGGGTTCGACATGAGCGCCCGCCCGATCGCCACCATCTGCTGCTGGCCGCCGGACAGCGTGGCCGGCGCCGCGCGACGGCGCTCGCGCAAGCCAGGCAGCAGCGCGTAGGCGCGCTCCAGGTCCCACTCGCCGGGCCGTCCGACCCGCGCGCCACGATCGCGTGCGGCGCCGCGCCGCCGATCGGCGCGCCCTCGAAGCTGATCGCCTCCGGCCGCGCCGCCACCAGCCCGGCGATGGCGTTCAGCAGCGTGCTCTTGCCAGCGCCGTTGGCGCCGATCACGGCGACCACCTGCCCCGCACCGACGTCGAGGTCGATCCCGTGCAGCGCCTGGAAGTCGCCGTAGCCGGCGGCCAGGCGGCGCACCCGCAGCAGCGCGTCAGGCATCGCTCTCGGTGCCCAGGTAGATTTCCGCGACCCTAGGGTCGCGGACGACTTGGTGCGGGTCGCCGTCGGCGATGAAGCCGCCCTGGTAGAGCACGAGCGCGCGCCGTGCCACCGCGAGCACGGCGTCCAGCACGTGCTCGGTCCAGACGATGGTGACGCCGTCCGCGTGGACGGCGCGGACCATCGCCACCAGCTCCTGGCACTCGTGCTGGTTGAGGCCGCCGGCGATCTCGTCGAGCAGCAGGACGTGCGGATCGGTCGCGAGCGCGCGCGCCAGTTCGAGCCGCTTGCGGCTCAGCAGCGTCAGCCGGCCCGCAACGGTGTTGGCGAGCGAGCCCAGCCCGCATCGTTCCATGATCCCGAGCGAGCGGCGCTGCGCCTCGCGCTGCGAGACGCCGGCGCCGTGGCAGGCGGCGACGACGAGGTTCTCGAACACCGTCATGTCGCCGAACGGCTGCGGCACCTGGGACGCGCTGGCGAGGCCCATCCGGCAACGGTGCTCCGGCGACAGATGGGCGATGTCGCGGCCGTGCAGCTCGATGCGGCCGCGGTCCGGCCGGGCGGTGCCGGCGATCAGCCGCAGCAGCGTGGTCTTGCCGGCGCCGTTCGGCCCCAGAATGCCGACCGCGTCGCCCCGCTCGACCGCGAGCGTCAGGTCACGGGCGATCGTGACCGCACCGTAGCTCTTGGAGACGTTGCGCAACGCCAGTGCGATGGCCATGGGCGGCCCTCAATAGGCGATCGGCTCGAAATTCCGCGCGGTGGCGATCTCCGGGCAGGCGGCGTTGTTGACGATCTCGACGTCGTATTTGAAGTCGCGCCCGCGCGCCCATTGGCCGCCCACCAGCGGCGTCGGCGAGACGTTGCGCACCGGGCCGCCCTGCCACGCGATCGGCCCCACGATCGAGTGGTAGCGGGTGGCGGCGATCGCCGCCACGATCGACTTCGGATCGTCGATGTCGCGGGTGCGGCGCAGCACGTCGATCGCGACCTCGAGCAGCGCGTGCTTGAAGCCGATCGGCTGCACCCATTGCCGGCCGGTCGCGTGGCTGAACGCGGCGCACAGCTCGCCGGCCGACTGGCCGGTCAGGCCGGACTTGTACGGATGGTGGGGCGACCACCAAATCTCCGAGGAAAGACCCACGCCACGCTCGCCGAGCGCCTCGATCGAGCTCGGGAACAGCAGCGCCTTGGCGATGGTCGCGACCTTCGGCCGGAAACCCTGCTGCCCGCACTGCGCCCAGAACGTCGCGAAGTCGGCCGGCAGGAACGCGCCGGTGAGGATGTCGCAGCGCGCCGCCTTGAGCTTGGCGATCTGCGCCGAGAAGTCGCTCGACAGCGGCGTGAACAGCCCCGCGTCCAGGACCTCGTAGCCGGCCGCCTTGAAGCCCGCGGGGAAGCCGTGCGCGGGGTTGGACAGCGCCACCCCATCGGAATCGTTCGACCAGGCGGCACCGACCCGCCGGTTGGTGTCGACCGACGCCCACAGCGAGGTGAACGTTTTCACGATTTGGCTGAGGCCCCAGAAGAAGTGGTACGTGTAGTCGAAGCCAATGGCCGGGTTGCCGCCGCGGCCGAAGAAGTATGCCTCCCATGGTACGTCGGTGGAGATGTAGGGAACGCCGTTCACCTCGCACTGGTCGCTGACCGGGCCGACCGTCTCGGTGGCGCTGGAGACCAGCATCAGCGACACGCCTTGGCCGGTGATCAGCTCGGCCGCCACCTCGGCGGCGCGGCTGGGGTTGGACTGGCTGTCGCGGACGACGATCTCGACCGGGTGCGTGACGCCGACGATCGCGACGCCGTCGCGGATCGCCTCGCGCACACCGGCGAGGACGAACTCGCTGCCGGCGTCGAACGCGGCCAGCGCGCCGGTGCGCGGGCCGACCAGGCCGATCTTGACGGGGCAAGCCGCCGCCGCCCGGCCGATCACTGCCGGCGCCGCGACCGTCCCAGACCCAATACCGCCAGGCCGCGCACCGCCTGGCGCCGGGTGATGCCGCCCTCGGCCGCGCCGACCGTCCTGTCCTGCTCCATGGCCGCCCTGTCCCGCCGTTCCGGTCCTGTTGGGCTGTACGGTAGCGCGGCGCCTGCGGCGGGCGGCATTGCCTTTTCGGTCAGCGCCATAGCCGCCCGTTATAGCGTGACGCCGCGCCGGCGTGGATGTGCGGGCATATCCGTTATCGATTTCCGCGACCGGGATCTCGCCACCACCTGCGGCGGGGAAGCGAAGGAGAGCGCTATGGCGGACACGGGAAGGGTTGCGATCGTGACCGGGGCGTCGCGCGGGATCGGCGCCGCGGTGGCCGAGCGGCTGGCCGCCGATGGGTTTGCCGTGGCGGTGAACTACGCCGCCTCGCCGGAGCCGGCCGCGCGCCTGGTCGAACGGATCGCGGCGGCGGGCGGGGGGGGGGGGCCCCCCCCCCCCCCCCGCGCCGCCCCCGCCGCGGGGGGCCGCCGGGTGGGCGGGCGGCGGAGGGCTGCGCTGTAGGGGTGAACTCCGCCGCCTCGCGGGAGCCGGCCGCGCGCGTGGTCGGGCGGAGCGCGGCTTCGGGGGGCCGCGCCTGCGCCGCCCAGGCCGACGTCGCCGACCCGGCGGCGGTCGCCGGCCTGTTCGACGCGGTCGAGGCGCGGTTCGGCGGTGTCGACGTGCTGGTCAACAACGCCGGCATCATGGGGCTGAGCCCGATCGCGGCCGCCAGCGACGAGCTGTTCGAGCGGACCGTCGCGGTCAACCTGAAAGGCGTGTTCAACGGGATGCGCGAGGCGGCCAAGCGGCTGCGCGACGGTGGGCGGATCGTCAGCTTCTCCTCGAGCGTGGTCGGGCTGTACCAGCCGAGCTACGGGCTCTACGCCGCAACCAAGGCGGCGGTGGAGGCGATGACGCACATCCTCGCCAAGGAGCTGGGCCAGCGCCGCATCACCGTGAACGCCGTAGCCCCGGGGCCGGTCGCGACCGAGCTGTTCCTGGACGGCAAGTCGCCCGAGCTGATCGAGCGGATCGTCGCCATGAACCCGCTGGGCAGGCTCGGCGCGGTGGAGGACGTCGCCCGCGCGGTCGCCTTCCTGGTGGGACCGGACGGCGGCTGGGTCAACGGCCAGGTGCTACGCGCCAACGGCGGCGTCATCTGAACGAGGCCGTGTCACCGCGTCCGGGCAGCGCCGCCACGCAGTCGCGGACCCAGCGTTGCGCGGGCGGCGGGGCGTGGCGCGGGGGCCAGGACATCGCGAACGGCACGGGGTCCAGCTCCAGCGGCGGTGCGATGACGCGCACCGCCTCGGCGTGGCCCGAGGCCGCCACCATGCCGCCCATCACGGTCGAGACCATGTCCGAGCGCGCGACCAGCATCGGCACCGCGTACATGTGCGGCAGCGTCACCGCGAGCCGCCGCTTCAGCCCGCGCCTGGCCAGCGCCGCGTCGACATAGCCGAAGCGGTCGCCCTCGGGCGAGACCAGCACGTGCGAGAGGCCGAGGAAGGCGTCGAGGTCGAACGGCGCCGCCAGGGCCGGGTGATCGCGGCGGACGATGCAGACGAAGCGTTCCTCGAACAGCGGCCGGGTCAGGATGCGTCCCGCCTCGGTGCTGGGCGGCACGCTCACGGTGAGGTCGACCCCGCCCGCGTCCAGCATCGCCACCGCCTCGTCGCGCGCGATGAAGCTGCGCACCCGCAACGTCACCGCCGGCGCCACCTGCCGCAGCCGCTCGACCAAGCGCGGCAGCAGCACGAAGCAAGGGTGGTCGGACAGGCCCAACGTGAAGCTCGCGGCCGAGACGGCGGGATCGAACGCCTGGGTGAATGCCAGCGTGCGCTGGATCTGCGCCAGCGCGTAACCGAGCGGCTCGGCTAGGTCGAGTGCCCGCGGCGTTGGTTGCAGGCCAGAGGGGCCGCGCACGAACAGCTCGTCGCCCAGCAACGCGCGCAGCCGCGACAGCGCGGCGCTCATCGCCGGCTGGGTGCGGCCGATGCGGGCGCCCGCGCGGGTGACGCCGCGCTCGGCCATCAGCGCGTCGAAGGCGACCAGCAGGTTGAGGTCGATGCCATGCAAATCCATGGCGCGGATACTCACACATATCATCTATCTATTTCAACGATGCAGCCTAGGCCGCCATTGTTCGCCCAGCAAGACCGACCGAAGGGAGGGTGTCGCGATGAGCGGTGCTACGGACCACCCGATTGTTACTGGCGTGACCGAAGGCGAGCGCCGGGCGCTCGAGCTGCTCTACCGCGCGTTCGGCGAGCCCGACCTGCTCGACCAGGCGGTGACGCCGGATTGGGAGGACATCCCGCTGGCACCCGGCCAGCCGCCGGGCCGGGAGGTCATGAAGCCGATGATTCGTGGTTTCCTGGCGGCGTTCCCGGACTGCCGGATCACCGTCCACGAGATCATCGGCGTCCCCGGCCGCGCCGCGGTGCGCGCCGAGATCACCGGCACGCACAAGGGCGAATGGTTCGGCGTGCCGCCGACCGGGCGCGCGTTCAGCATGCGGCTGCACGAGTTCCACGCCTTCGAGGGCGACCGCATCAAGCAGACCTGGCACATGGAAGACTGGTTCGGCTGGCTGGCCCAGATCGGCGCCTGGCCGATGAAGGAGGGCGCGTGATGCAGGCGGTCCGTATCCACCAATACGAGGGGGCACCCGCGCGCGAGGACGTGGCGGTCCCGCAGCCCGGCCCCGACGACGTCCTGGTACGCGTGCGCGCGGCCAGCCTCAACCCGCTCGACGTGCAGTTGCAGAGTGGGCGGATGCACGGCTTCTTCCCGCTCGGCTTCCCGTACACGATGGGCACCGACTTCGCCGGCACCGTCGAGAGCGGCGGGTCTTCCGCTGGGCGCTGGAAAGTGGGCGACGCGGTAGTGGCTCGGTTCGATCCGACCCAGGGTGGCGCCATGGCCGAGTTCGCGGTGATCCCCGCAGCCGGCTTGGCTGCGGCCCCCGCGAAGGCGTCTCTGGCGGAGGCGGCCGGCCTGCCGACCGCGGCAGGCACCGCCTGGCAGGCGCTGTTCGAGGTGGCGGGCCTCCAGGCCGGGCAGACGATCCTGGTCCATGCCGGGGCCGGCGGCGTCGGCAGCTTCGCAATCCAGATGGCCCGCAACGCCGGTGCCCGGGTGATCGCCACGGCGTCGGGCAGCGGCATCGAGGTCGCCCGCCGGCTCGGCGCCGACCAGGTGGTCGACTACCGCTCGGAGCGGTTCGAGGACCGGGTGTCAGACTTGGATATGGTGCTGGACACGGTCAGGGACGACACGCAGCAGCGCTCTTTCGGCGTGCTGCGCTCTGGCGGTACGCTGGTCTCGACCACAGCGCCCCCGGACGAGGCGCTGGCGCGTGCGCACAACGTCACCGCGAGCTTCGTGTTCCACCAATCCGACGCCGCGCGCCTGGGCAAGATCGTGGCCCAGCTCGACGCCGGCAAGCTGCAGGTCCTGGTGGACCGCACGGTCCCGCTCCAAGCGTTCGACAACGCGTTCGCCTTCCAGGCCTCGGGCCGGGCGCGGGGGAAGATCGTCCTCGCGGTCGGGTAGAACTCACTGAAGCGGGGGTGCGAGGCCCGGCTGACCTCGGACCGCCCGCCCAGGGGGCTCCGGCAGCTCCTGGAGCGACTCCAACCGACTTGTCCCTGCCGCAATGTCCGGCAGTGTCTCAGTTTGAAATTGGCCGCCCGTAACTGCCCCACTCGCATCCGGCTCGCGCCTCCGATATGCTTAGCGGAAAGCATGGAGCTGGAGGGCTGATATGTCTCGTGCAAAGCGTGAGATGGAACGACTGGAAGGGCTGACTGATGCAGCTACCAGCATCGCTCTGAAAACTGGAGCCATCGCTGAGTGCGAATTCCACGATGGTATCTACATCGACCAGGAAGATGACGAAGCTGTCTCCCACGCCTACGCCTTGGCTACGAACAAGGTGAAGGCTGGTGAGGTGGACGGAACACGGGAAGAGATGATGGAGGCCGTGAAGGAGGCCATAGGGTCAGCCGGGGACGGATGCTACTTGTGCGCTAAGCACAGAGACGAGTGATGCCCCGTGGCCCCAAAGGCGAGCACCGCCCCGCCGACGTGATCGGCGCGGCTGTGAAGGTGATGCGGATTGCGACTGGTGAGGAAGAGGACGCGCCGCCGCTGGAGGACGGTAAGGATGCTGCTGCGGTGTCGATGGGCCGGCGGGGTGGAGCTGCACGCGCTGCGGCGATGACGCCGGAGCGGCGGGCGGAGATTGCGAAAAAGGCGGCGGCTAAACGGTGGGGCAGCAAGTCCGAAGCATAAGCACACGCATAACAAGGCGTTGATTTCCGGAAAATTGTCAGGCAAGTTGGCCTCCTGAGCATGGAGGCTGACGGAAAATAGCTAAGCCTGACGAAACGGTCGTGCGGCGCGTGCTGACCACGAACGGGCGCGGGAGCTTGATCCGGACAGCCGTTGCTGAGTCTTGGTCGGCTACTATGAAGCAGTACCCTCAACGTGCTTGGTGGCGCCGGAAGAGTACCCATGCTGGCGTGGTGTGGGAGCATTCAGTTCAAAATGCAATTTCGATGCTTGATAGCGACCGCGGATGCAGGGTGATCGCTCACGACGATACCTATTCTTTTGTTTTTGAACAGTCTGTTCTTGTGCGTTTCAAGAAGGCTGATATAGAGCTAATGTCCCGTAACTATCTGACGTTACTGGCCACACTCTTCCACAACCACGAAGCGCAATTGCCAGGTTTTGAGGACTTGCATCGAGTTGAGGCTGCCTACGTCTTGAATCAGTATCAGACCGGTCTTGAGTGGATCGGGATTGTCGCCCGCCAGGAGAAGCGGGTTCTTTGGCACTTTGACCTAGAAACCCAAACGCCAGTAGTGCAACTACCACTGCCAGAACGCACTGAGACTGCCGCACAGAAAGTTCTGCGTCCGAAGGATCTGCCGGATGCAGGGCGTGCTGACGAGAGTGAGTAATGACGAGGGCTTTCAATCCGCAACTCTTGCTTCTTGCCAGGCAATATAGGCGTAAAAGTCAGTCTGATGTAGCGCGCATTGCCGCGCTCACGCAGGGACACTATTCGCGCATCGAAAATGGGCTGGTCGCTGAGGGGCCCTCGCCAGAAAACGTCTCGCGAATAGCAGCGGCGCTAGAGTTCCCCCCCGATTTTTTCTATCAGGAGGATGGGCTTGCTGGCCTGCCTCTGAGCGTTCACCCGATGAACCGTCGTCGGGCCAGTGTAGGGGAAATCACGCTTCGGCAGGTCCATGCAGAGCTGAATATCCGGCTGATGCACCTGCGGCGTTATCTCCGAGCAGTGGACTTAGAGCCTGAGCTACCGCGGCCTGTCATTGATCCTGACGAAGGCGGTGGCCCGCAGGAGGTTGCTAGGACAATACGGAAAGCGTGGAAAATGCCGGATGGTCCAATTGACGATTTAACGGACTACTGTGAACGCGCCGGTATCATAGTCGCATGGTGTGACTTTGACGCGCTTATAGATGGCGTGGCTTTGACCGTGCGCGATCTGCCGCCGTGCATATTTCTTAACAGCAATGTTACAGCGGATCGGATGCGGTTCTCCTTGGCCCATGAATTGGGCCACGTCATCATGCACCGCGTTCCGACCGAAGACATAGAAGATGAGGCAAATGCCTTCGCGTCTGAACTGTTAATACCTGAACGTGGATTCAGGCGTTCCGTGGTAGGGCAAAAGATCACGCTGGATTGGCTTGCTCGTCAAAAAGCCTTTTGGCGTGTGTCAATGGCTTTTATCCTGTTCAAGGCCGGTTCCCTGGGCCTCATAACTCGGCATCAAAGCGAGTACCTGTGGAAGAAGATAACAGCACTTGGATGGAGGATGCGAGAGCCACAAGACACGGATTTCCCGGCGGAAGTGCCCACAGTGTTTCCAGGGTTGGTGCGCTTCCATTCGGAGAGCCTGCACTATGATGTAGGGGACCTTCAAAGGTTGTTGAATGTGGACGCGGGTGAGGTGCGGCGGCTGTATGGCTCGCACCTCGGAAAACATCGTCTTCATCTCGTCAACTGACGCTTATGCTTGACCGTAAGCATGAAAGTTCATATTGTTGGGGTATGAACAAGCTTCCGCTCGCCAAGCGCGTCCAAGTCCTCTCCATGTTGTGCGAGGGATCGTCTATGCGGTCGATCTCCCGCGTAGTGGACGTGTCGATCAACACGGTGTCGGGGCTGCTGGTTGATGCAGGCAAGGCGTGCGCTAAGCATCACGACGAGACGGTGCGGAACGTCCGCAGCAAGCGCATCCAAGCCGACGAAATCTGGTCGTTCTGCTACGCGAAGGAGGAGAATGTCGCGACGGCCAAGGCCGCGCCGGAAGAGGCTGGCGACGTGTGGACTTGGACGGCGCTGGACGCCGACAGCAAGCTGATCGTCTCCTACCTGATCGGCGGACGCGACGCGGGCTACGCCAACGAGTTCATGCAGGATGTGGCGGGTCGGCTGGCTAACCGGGTGCAGCTCACCACTGACGGCCACCGCGCCTATCTGGACGCGGTAGAAGGCGCATTCGGGTCAGACATCGACTATGCCATGCTGATGAAGCACTACGGCGAGCCGGTCGGCGCGTTGGGGCGTTACAGCCCCGGCGAATGCACCGGAACCACCGTTGCGCGCATTGAGGGCCGTCCTGACAGGGGGCATGTCAGCACCAGTTACGCCGAGCGGCAGAACCTCACGATGCGGATGTCCATGCGCCGGTTTACGCGGCTGACAAATGCCTTCAGCAAGAAGGCTGAGAACCACGCGCACATGGTCGCGCTCTACACGACTTGGTGTAACTTCGTGCGCCAGCATAAGACGCTGCGGGTAGCCCCAGCTATGGCGGCGGGATTGTCATCGAAGCTGTGGGACATGGCTGATGTCGTGGCATTGATCGACGCGGCAGCCGATGCGCCGAAGTCTCGCGGCCCCTACAAACCGCGCAAGGCGGCTTGACGGCGCCCGCCACAGGCAGCTCAGGAACAGTACAAGACTAAGGATGGCGAATCTCGACGAGATCACGCGCACGCCGAGACTGAAGATCGAGCGGGCCAAACATCACATCGACGACCTCAACAGGAAAACTGCCGCCTACTTGGGCCAGAAGCCATTCCAGCTTGTGTTCGTTCGGAAAGAAAGCAGCGACCGGGTAATTCCCATATTGAAGTCCGAGATACCCATTCCACCAGAGTTGTCCCTCATCATAGGAGACGCCGTTCACAATCTTCGAGCGGCACTGGACCACTTGGTCTGGCAGATGGCCGGACACTTGGCAGTTCAGCCCAAAAACGTCCAGTTTCCTTTCCCTGTCAAGCCAGTAAGCGAACAGGGCTTTCGCGACGCTATTCTTGGCAGAGAGATACAGCGGGCCGGCAAACACGTCGTCGAAGCTATCGTAACCCTCAACGCGCAGCCGGGTGGGGACGAGCTGATCTATGGCGTCCATACCCTGGATATTACCGACAAGCACAAACTCGTCGTCACCACGGCGGAATCCGCTACCCTTGTGCGTAGACTCACCTACCCAAGCAACCCCGCTTTTAGCGTGGACTGGATGAACGCTCAGTGGATCAGGCCGACATCGAATAAGACGCCCAAGGGCTGGGTTGAAGAGCAGGCAGAGGTCCAGCCGGCCTTTTTCATAAGCTTCGGAAATGGTGAACCCTTCGTCGGTCAGGAGGCCGTGACGGTCCTTCGGAACATGGCCGACAGGATTACCGAAGCGGTCGAGCTTTTGGCTGCCGCCTATTTCCTCCCACCCTGAAGAAAGAGGACCGATTTCAAACTGAGACACTACCGACCCGTGCGCTGCCTTGACGGTCGCCACGGCCGTACACCGCCAGCATCGTCTCCTGCAGCACGTCCTCAAACACACCCGACCGCTCCGCAACCAGGTGGACCGCGACCGGCGGCCCTTCGCGCGCGAGTAAGGCCCGCAGCGCCTTGTGATACAGGCCGGACAGCATGGAGGTGGGGGTGACATACGCAACCAATCCGCCTTCAGCCGCCCAGCGCAATGCCGCATCGGTGAACAGGCCATAGAGGTTCGCGTGGCCATAGGTGCTGCGGGCGAACACGGCGCGTCGGGCCGGCGGCGGCGTGACCCGGCCATAAGGCGGGTTGCCCACCACCAGGTCGAAGCTGCTTTCCTCCTCGCGCCGGAGGTCGAGGCTGTCCCGCATGCTGACCATAAGCGGGATTTCGCGCATCGCAGCCCGCCCCAGAGGTGCCAGTTGGATGTCGAGGGCGGTTTGCGCCAGCCAAGCGCCGAACGGGTCCTGCTCAAAGCCATGTAGCCGGTGTGCGAGCTGCTTCAGCACCAGTGCCGGTTCGGTGTCGCCCAGCGCCATGACCATCCGCGCGGCGGCGGCGGCCAGGAAGCCCCCTCCCCCGCACGCCGGGTCCAGCACCCGCGCGGTAAGCAAATCCGTGCCGGCCGCCGTCGCCATGTCCAGCAGGTGCTCGATCAGCGCCGGAGGGGTGTAGAAAATCCCGTGCTCGGCCCGGTACTCGTCCGGCAACGCTGAGGTGTACACGGCTCCTATCAGGCTGATGATCTCCGCCGCCGGAGCCGCGATGACCCCCTGAGCCAATCGTGCGGCTGCCGCGGCGGCGGTGACGCCAAGTGGCGAGGCCGGTATGTCGGCCGGCAGTGGGCGGGGCTGCAGGCGTTCGCTCACCATGATGCCGTGGACGACCGCCGCCGTGAACGCGCGTGCGAAGCCAAGCCGGGCGTCTGCGAAGAGCTGTGTGGACAATAGCCGGGCAAACCGGCGATCGACGGCGAGCCCGGGGCTTGGAAGACCTGGTAATCCAGCCTGGTCAAGGACGGGCAGTGTACTCCTGATCCTGCCCACGTCGCGCTCTCCTATCCGATTCGCGCCACGATTTGATGCTGCACTGAATCCCCCAAACCGTCCAGTAAAGTTCCTTTTCTGTTCTAAAAGGCGGGCTGGGCGTCTCCCCTGTCGGGGCCGCGTGCTACTCGCTTCGCTCCCCGAGCCGCCCCAAGGGCGTCTCGGCCCTTCGGGTGACGCCCGCTGACGCGGCGTTCCGGCCCCGGACGGCGCCCAACGAGGGGAACCAAAGGGCGCCGCCCTACGGTTCCCCTTCTGCACGCCGCCTACCCGGTCTCGCCGACGGGCAAGGAAGCAGCGGGGCTGCTTCCGCTGCCAAAAGGGAGACTACACCATGACCAACACCACTGTTGCCCACACCATCATCACCGCGATCAGCCTGGCCAAGCTGGTCCTCTCCCCCGCCAACGCCCGGCGCACCGGGGCCGGGGCCGGCATCGAGGCCCTGGCCGCCTCCATCCAGGCGCACGGGCTGCTGCAATCCCTTGTGGTCCGGCCCGCGCTGGACG
>CAXUHK010000069.1:0-9163 GCA_964250775.1 uncultured Acetobacteraceae bacterium
CGAAGGTCGGCTTGTACTGCGGCGAGGCGGTCGAGATCAGCCAGCCGTTGTTGCCGATCGGGATGAAGACGCCGATGTCCATCGTTGCGCTCCTGTCGCAGGCCGACTGCACGGTTCGCAAGGCATGTGCCATGAAAGAAGACAATACTCATGTGCGGACGCAGACGTAGCAGGATATACGCACATTTTATGAGCTGATCTATTTACATATCGCTCTCTGTGGTCGATCTGGAGGCGATTGATGCTTGCCGGCCAGCATCCTGATCAACCCTTGAGCAACAAGGATCGCTCGGAGTTCAAGACCGCACGATAGATGCCTATGCCGCTGCGCATGTCATGACGCGGTCTCCAGGCGTGATCCTCGACGCGGAGGCGGGGATGACTCTGGCGGTGGCGAGATGCCTGCGTGGCGCGTCGGCTGTTGGCCTTGGCGCTCGTGCTGGAAGGCTCGGACCGGACCGAAGCGGCACGGCTGTGTGGCATGGATCGTCAGACGCTGCGCGATTGGGTGCATCGCTACAACGACGAGGGCTTGGGCGGCCTTCGATCGGCCGCTGCCTGGCCGTCCGGCGCGGCTGACGTAGGCGCAGCAGGGCCTCGTCGCCGAGTGGATCGAGACCGGTGCCAACCTTGGCCGTGACGGGGTGATCCGCTGACGTCGGAGTGAGGTGAAACGGCGCATCGAGACCGAGTTCGGCACGACAATGAGCGAGCGGGCCGTAGGCAAGCTGCTGCGCCGCCTAGGCTTCAGCCGCATCTCGGTGCGGCCCCGCCATCCGAAGCACGATACCGTCGCCCCAGAGGCGCATAAAAAAATCTAGGCCGGCAAAGTTGACTGCTTTCATTGGCTCTGCGATGTGCGTCTTGTGCATCGCGTGAGGTGAGGATGGGCAGGACAGTGGCCCGGCCGAGGCCGGTTCGGGAGCGAGTGTTGGTCCCGGCGCGTCGGTTGTGCCCGTCGTGCGGTGGCGTGGCGCGGCTCTGCTATGAGAACCGCAGGACGCTGGTGACGCTGTCCGGCCCGGTGCGGCTGAAGATCCGCCGCTGCGAGCATGCTGGCTGCGCCCGGCTGCACGTGCCTTACCGGCCTGAGGCGGAGGGCGCCATCGCGCTGGCCTAGCATGAGTTCGGTTTGGACGTGATCACATGGGTAGGAACGCTGCGTCACCGCGACCACCGCAGTGGTCCGGAGATCCACGCCCTTTTGTGCGCGCGCGGGGTCGACATCGCCGAGCGCAGCGTCACCAACCTGCTGGACCGCTACGACGAGCTGCTGGCGACGTCGCTGACCAGCAGCGGGCGGCTGCGCAAGGCGCTGGCCAAGCAGGGGCGAGTCATCCTGGCGCCGGACGGCATGCAGCCCGATGTCAGTCACGAGGTGCTCTGGGTCATACGCGACTGCCTGTCGGGCGAGGTGCTGCTGGCGCGCAGCCTGTTGTCCGGCACTGCGAACGACCTTGCCCCGTTGCTGCGTGAGGTGGCAGACAGCATCGGGGTGCCTGTCGAGGGTGTGGTCAGCGACGGCCAGACCTCGATCCGCCGTGCTGTGGCGTTGGCGCTACCCGGCGTGGCCCATCAGCTCTGCCAGTTCCACTTGCCTTCCGCAAAGCGGCGAACCCGATCTACGAGGCGGACCGTCATGCCAAGAAGGAATTAAAGAAGCAGGTGCGCGGCGTGCGCCCGATCGAGCGAGCAACCCAGGGGCGCGATGATGTGGAGGCAGAAATAGGTCCAGTCACCTCATAGCCCCAAAAACGGCCAACTCGCAGAACGAAGGGCAAACATGTTGCAGAACCCAGTTGCAATAGGGATCTTAAGGGCAACAGCATAATGCAACACGCAAGCTCTTGTTCTGATTGATGGTCGATTCGTGTCGTTTAAACGGTAAGCGTCGCGGCGGAGACATCTGGCGGCCGATAGCTGGCGCATGATCTTCTCTTGGCATGGGCAGCAAGCACTATGGTGATGCCGGGGGCTGCCCTGAGTTGAAGGGCCAGAGTGACGGCTCAGGCGGCCAGTGGGGTGTCCAGAGTGGACTGGAGGGCTTTCCAGTTTCAGGGCAGCAGCGTGTGCAGGTCGTGGGCCTTGGTCTCTCCGCGCACGACACGCTCGAGCACGTCGGCCAGCCATGCCATGGGGGCCCTGACCCAACACTGATGCTGGTGGCGAATTCGGGGCCGTGCTCGCTCCCGCCGTTGTGACGACATGAGGCCTGGTAGCTTGGTGATGATGCAGGCCCGTTCCGCCGAAGGCTGCCGCTCATGTCGTTGCACCCACAAGACCCGCCCGCAGTGCCTGAAGAGACCCGTCGCGTCGCCCGCGCGGCGTTCCCCAAGGCACGCTCTGCCTGCGCATCGCCGACGCGCTCGGCCCCGTGTACCAGGATGGCCAGTTCACGGCGCTGTTCCCCCGCCGCGGCCAGCCTGCGGCAGCGCCGGGCCGGCTCGCCCTCGCTATGGTGCTGCAGTTTGTCGAGAACCTGTCCGACCGCAAGGCGGCCGATGCCGTGCGGGGCCGGATCGACTGGAAGTATGCGCTCGGCCTTGTGCTGACCGACCCTGGCTTCGACCATACGGTGCTGAGCGAGTTCCGCACCCGCCTGATCGCTGGCAGCGCCGAGCTTCTCTTGCTCGACACCCTGTTGCAGCGCCTGCAGGAGCAGGGCCTGGTCAAGACGCGCGGGCGCCAGCGCACCGACAGCACCCACGTGCTGGCCGCGGTGCACACGCTGGACCGCCTGGAGCGCGTCGGCGAGACTCTGCGGGCGGCGCTGAACGAGTTGGCTGGCATCACGCCGGAGTGGTTGCAGGAGATGGCGCCGGCTGCCTGGTATGAGCGGTATGGCCGGCGGGTGGAGAACTACCGCCTGCCCAAGACCGAGGCGGCGCGTCAAGATTTGGCCGCAACGATCGGCACTGACGGCCGGCAACTGCTTGACGCCCTTGACGCCGCCACCGAGCAGCCGGAACTGGCCCAACTGCTCATGGTCCAGGTGCTGCGCCAGGTCTGGGCGACACAGTATTTCACGGATGACGGGCGCCTGCGCCTGGGCAGCGCGGCGGAGCTGCCGCTTCTGCCGGGCAGGTCTGCTCGCCCTATGACCCGGAGGCCCGCTACGGCAACAAGCGCGACACCAGTTGGGTCGGCTATAAGGTGCAGGTGACTGAAACCTGCGACCCGGCCTGCGAGGGTCCGCATGTGATCACCAACGTCGAGACGACGCCCGCGACCACGCCGGACGACAACATGGTTGCGGTGATCCACGGCAGCCTGGAGAAGCGCGGGCTGCTGCCGGGCGAGCACCTGGTGGACAAGGGCTACACGCACTCGCATGTGCTGGTGGACAGCCAGCAGCGTCACGGGGTGACCATCGTTGGTCCCGTCGCCGAGGACCCGAGCTGGCAGGCGCGTCTGGACGACGGGCTGACCAAGGCTACGTTCGAAGTTGATTGGGACCGCAAAGTGGTGACCTGCCCGGCGGGCAAGGAAAGCATCTCCTTGCTGCCGAGCACATACACAAAGAACGGCACGGTGTTCGAAGCGAGGTTCGCGACCCGGGACTGCTTCCCATGCCCGTTGCGCCGGGGCTGCACCCGGGCCAAGCGCGAGCCGCACATCATTGGAATGCATGCGCGCGAGCACTTCGAGGCGCTGCAAGGCGCGCGCAAGCACCAGAAGACCGCGGCGTTTCGGGACAAATATGCCGCCCGCGCAGGGGTCGAGGGCACGCACGCGCAGGCCATCGGCCGCTGCGGCCTGCGCCAGTGCCGCTACATCGGTCTCGCCAAGACGCGCCTGCAGCACGTCCTCGCAGCGGCGGCCATCAATCTGGTCAGGGTTGCGGAGTGGTACGCCGGCACCCCCGTTGCAAAGACACGCTGCTCGCGCTTTGCCGCACTCCAAGCAGCGGCGTAGCTGGCCACCAAATTCGCCACCAGCATCACTGTTGGGTCAGGGCCAAGCCGTAGGAGCGTTTGGCGGTGCCGGACACCTTCTCGATACGGGCCCGCACATGGCGCGCCCAAGCGTTGTGCGCCCGCAGCCGTGCGAGCGCCTCCGCTCCGCCCCAGGTGCCCGTGTGCGCGACCCGCGGCGTGCCGCCCCTGGCGCGGATCGCCGCTTCCGGCTTGCTGCCCGAATAGGCGGTGTCGCCGTAGGTGTCCTCAGGCGCCTCGGGCAAGATGGCATCCAGCTCGGCCGCGTCGTGGACGTTGGCGGTGGTGACCTCGACGCCGCGGATCAGCACAGCGTCCTGGTCGGTGGCGACGTGAGCCTTACAGCCATGCACCGGCTTGCGCCGACGGTGACCGGCCCACTTCGCCTCAGGATCGTGCTGGATGCTAGCCGATGGGAGCAGCGTCGCGTCCACGAGCGTGCCCGTGCGGACCAACGCCGCGCCGGTCCAGTTGGCCCGTGACGGCATGGAACAAGGACCGGTGCAGGCGACGGCGCACCAACTCGGCGCGGAAGCGCAGAACGTCGTACGCTCGGGCGTCGGCTCGTGGGCCGCAAAGCCGCAGAACCGCCGGAAGTTGGCGCGATCATCCAACGCCTGGCCAGCCGCATGTCCGACAGATCATGCCACATCGCCAGCAGCAACGCCCGGAACAGTGCCAGCGGCGGCCAGCCCCGCTCCCCCTTGGCCGATGCAGAAATGCCTGCAAGCACGCAGTCCAACTCCGTCCAGTCCACCAAAGCCGCCATCTCGTCGAGCGACGTGCGGCCACAGCGACCCAAACCACCAACAGCCAGCCGCTCATGCTCAATCCGCCGCCGTGCCATCCCCGCTTCCCTCAAGCTCCGGTCAGCCTGGAAGCAGATCAAACCGCGTCGGATCAAGCCACTCGCGCACAGGTCTCATCACACCATCGGCGGACGCGACATGCCGGCGCAAGCCGCCTTCGTTGCCGGTCTCTTTCAGGTCGCCGCCTGAACTGGCTGCCACCAGTCACTCGCCACAACCCGCTGTAGCGTTTGCAACAGAACCTCATAAACCGTGACCTCAAATCTCGCCGCGGCGCATCGCCCCGGCAATGTGATCAGCCTGCCTGATCGCGAGCGCGACGATAGTCAGGGTCGGGTTTTCTGTGCTGCTCGACGTGAACTGACTGCCGTCGGACACAAACAGGTTCTTGATGTCGTGCGCCTGCCCGTTGCCGTCCACGACCCCGTCTCGGGGCCTTTGGCTCATTCGGTTGGTGCCCATGTTGTGGCTGCCCGGGAACGAGGGCAGGTTGTATATCTCGCTCGAACCCACGGCTTCGTAGACGTTTCGCATCGTCCTATAGGCGTGGTTCGTGAGATTAATGTCGTTCGCATGCGGTGTCTTGGTCACGATGGGCACAGGCAGCCCGTATTGATCCTTGTCCGTGCCATGGAGGGTAATGCGATTCGCTTCTTGCGGGAGATCGTCGCCGACGATCCACACGCCGGACAGATACTTGTATCTCTCAAGTGCTTTTGACACTTCGCGACCCCAGCCGGTCGGTCCGGGGACCAGAAAAGCCGCGAGGAAGCCGAGCCCCAGGCCCAATACCTCGAGTTGGTAGCCGCCGACGAACCCGCGCTCCGGGCCATGGCGCGCCTGGTCGGAGACGATGCCGGCGACGGTCGTGCCGCGATTCATGTGCACCGGGTGCGGCATGACCGCGAAGACGCCCGCCGTTGAGTGCGTCATATAGTTACGGCCGACCTGCCCCGAGGAGTTTGCCAGGCCGTCCGGGAACTTGCTCGACGCCGAGTTGAGCAGGAGCCGGGGCGACTCGATGGAGTTGCCCGCGACGCACACGATGCGCGCCTGCTGCCGCTGGACCCTGCCTTCCCCGTCGGCGTAGACCACGCCGGTCACCTTGCCGCTGGCGTCGTGCTCGATCTTGAGTGCCATGGCGTTGGGCCGCACCTCGCAATTGCCGGTCGCTTCGGCGCGCGGGATTTCCGTGTACATCGTCGACCACTTCGCCTGGAACTTGCAGCCCTGCATGCAGAACCCGGTCTGCTGGCAGGCCGGCCGTCCGTCGCGCTCGGCGGTGTTGATCGCCATCGGCCCGGATTGGATCCGGCTGAAGCCGATCCGCCGCGACCCTTCGGCCAGCACCTTGAAGTTGTTGTTCCAAGGCGGGTGCGGCATCCCCGTCGCCGCCCCGGTCACGCCCATCTTCAGCTCGGCCTTCTCATACCAGGGGACCAGCTCGGCCAACGTCAGGGGCCAGTCCAGCAGGTTGGCATCAGGGACGCCGCCGGTGATCGTCTCCTGCCTGAACTCATGCTCCTGGATGCGCAACGCGACACCGGCCCAATGGATCGTCGACCCGCCGACCCCCTTCACGATCCAGGCCGGAAGGTTCGGGTCGTCCTGCGTCAGGTGGGAGCCGCCGGCTGAGTGGCGCTTGTCGAGCCAGGAGACCTTCTTGAACATCGCCCACTCGTCGTTCTCGATGTCGTCCATCGTGAAGCGCTTGCCCGCCTCGAGCACGACGCTCTTGACGCCCTTCATGGCCAGCTCGCAGGCGAGCGTCCCGCCGCCCGCGCCGGAGCCGACGATGACGACCACGCCGTCGTCGTCGAGCCCGAACCGTGTGGACATCGCCATCTCTCCTGTCAGAGCCAGGCCAAGTCGTCGAAGCCCCGGCCGAGATAGCCGCCCTGTTCCCAGGAGGAGCCCTCGTAGCCGAACACCGGCCACAGCTTCTTGTTGTCGTAGAGACCGAACAGCAGGCCGCCGCGTAGCTTCTGGAAGAACGCGGTGGTCTCGATCGCCCGCAGCGCCGCCACGCGCTCGTGCTCTGCGCCGACATCGGCGTAAAGCCGGCCGTAGAGCGCGTGGGTCCGCGCGTCGAGGCCCTCCAGCCCCTCCGCGCAGAGCACCGCGACCGCCGCGTTGGTCCGAGCTTCCTCGAGGATGGCGTCGACGACCGCCTGATAGGGTTCATCGGGCAGGAAGCCGTCGTGCGGGTAGATGTCCTTGGCGATGCGCAGGAGCCTCGGGCCGGCATCGGCCGCCAACGGCAGCGCCGCCAGGGCGGGGCCCGAGCCGATCAGGATGGAGGGAATGCCGAGCGCCGCCGTGAGCGCGGCCGCGACCTCCAGGAAGGTGCGTCGGTCGATCCGATCCGTCGATGCGCCGCGTGGTCCCGAACGTTCCAGATTTAAGGGCATCGCCATCTCCAATTCGGTCTGGGTGCGGTCGGTCGGGAACCCGTACGGGTTCCCTTCGCCGAACTAGGATGCGGCTTGCGGGACTTTGTCGGACCAGGCCTGCTCGGGCCTCACGTCGGGCGCGGCACTCGCCGGAGCACGCCCGCCAGCCGAATGGTCGGTCCTGAACTCGGAACGGCCGATGATGTGGTCCGAGCTGCGCAGGGCGATCGCCACCGTCTGCAGCGTGGGGTTGCACGAGTTCCGCTCGGACAGCAGGCCGTTACCCCCGACATAGAGGTTGTCGAAGCCCCAGACCCGCGACGCGTCGTCCGCGACCGACGTCCCGTCGTCATGCGCTCCCATGCGGTTGGTGCCCATCAGGTGCAGCGAGCTTCCCCAGGGGCCCAGCAGCGGCGTCCAGCCCTTGGCGCGGATGCCGATCAGGCGGAACAGCGCGAAATGGTCAAGCAGCATGTCCGAGACGACGTCCCAGTCCGCTTCGTCGAGCTCGAACCGGCTCTCGTACGTCGGAAGGCCGAAGGCGTCGAGCCGCGTGTCGTCGAACACCAGCCGGTTCCCGGGTCTCGGCGCCGAGCCGGCGAAGTTGATGAGGTCGCCGGTCAGGCGGGTCGGCACGCCGGGGATGTCGGCGAGGTAGGGCGTGCGGCTCAGCTGCGTGTGCCAGGGACGATCGTCGGAATGCGGCACCCAGACCGAGAAGCTGGGATCGTCGTCCGGCACGTCGCTCAGGATGCCGGCGTCGAGCTGCACCCGTGTCGCGATCATCGGATGGTCCATCATGTACGCGCCCACGGCCGGGTTGGCGATCCCCGAGGCGAACATGAGCTGCGGGGTCCCGATCGTTCCGCCTGCGATGACGTAGGCGCCGCCGCTGAGCACCTGGCGCGGGCCGCCGTCGACCGGATGCACCTCGATGCCGCAGACGTGCCCGCCATCCCAGACAATGCGGCGTGCGACGTTGCCGCTCAGCAGCACCGCGCGGTTCGACAACTCGGCCGCGTCGCCGAGGAGGATGTCGTCGGCGCCGGCGAAGCGCACACCGTCCTGCGTCGACGTCGCGGCGGTCGGCATGGGCTGCACGTGTCGGTCGGCGGGCAGGTGCGCCAGCCGCGACCGGATGCGCTCGATCAGCCGGGCCTCCCGGGCCGAGCCCGGCGCGAGGTGCCCCCGGACGTTCATCAGCGCCCGTGCCCGGCGCAGCAGCGACGGCCATTCCGCCGCCGGGATCGCCGAGTTGCGTTCCGATCGCGACGGCTCGGGACAGTTGTTGAACCACAGGCTCATCCGCCCGCCGACCGCGTGGACGGTCTTGAACGCCGAGACGTCGCCGCGCTGCTGGTCGGCGTTGCCGTGGTTGACCAGGCCGTCCCGCATCACCGCCGCGAACTGGTCGATCTGGTCGTCGCGGGGGTTGTCGTTGCGCAGGTGCCGCCCGGTGCGTCCGGGGCCGAGTTGCCCGCCCGCCTCGACCATGACGACCGAGAGACCGGCCCGCAACGCCTCCCCGGCCACGGTCATGCCCGCGGCGCCAGTGCCCACGACGACGATGTCGGCCTGCATCGTTTTCCTCCCTTGTTTCGGCAATCCGGGTCCGTATGCGGACCTCAGATCGAGACGACGACCTTTCCCAGCGCCTCGCCCGAGGCGAGGCGGCGGTAGGCGCCGGCCGCATCCGCAAAGGCGTGGACGCTGTCGACGACAGGCTTCAGCTTCGCCTGGCCGATCGCGGCCAGCATGTCGGCCAGCCCGGAACGGTCGCCCACGGCGAGCACGCGCAGCGTGGCGCCGCTGGCAAAGATCTCGAAGTAGTTGATGGCCGGATCGCTCGAAGCCAGGAAGCCGATCAGCGCCACCTCTCCCTCCGGCCCGACCGCCTTCAACGACTGTCTGAGGGTGCCGGAGCCGCCGACCTCGACGACTCGGTGGACGCCCTGCGCGCCCCCGCGATAGCCGGGGCGCGCGCCCCCCGGCGCCACCCGCGGGTGGGTGTTGACGGGGGGCCCCC
>CAXUHK010000069.1:9173-11690 GCA_964250775.1 uncultured Acetobacteraceae bacterium
CGATATCGCGGGCGCGCTCGCCCCAGTCCGCAACCTCCTTGTAGTTGATCACGTGGTCCGCCCCGAGCTCGCCGAGGCGCTTGGCCTTGGCGGCGGAGGACGTCGTGGCCACGACCTTGGCGCCGAGCACCTTGGCGAGCTGCACCGCGAACAGCGACACGCCTCCGGTCCCCAGGGTCAGCACCGTCTTGCCGGGCCCCGTCGGATCGCCGTAGGTGAGCGCGCTCCACGCCGTCGCCGCCGCGCATGGCAGGGTCGCGGCCTCCTCGAAGGACAGGTGCTCCGGGAAGCGCAGCACGGCTTCCTGGCTGACCGCCCTGTACTCCGAAAGCCAGCCGTCGCGGCCGCTGCCGTAATGGTCGGCGCCGGCGTTCGCCGGACGCCGCCCGCCGAACCATCGCGGCTGGAAGCTGTTGATCACGCGGTCGCCGACGGCGAACTCGCTCACCCCCTGGCCCACGGCAACGATCTCGCCCGCGCCGTCGCTTAGCGGGACCAGCCCGCGCGCGTGTTCCAACGGGTAGCGGCCCATCGCCATGGCGATGTCGCGGTAGTTCAACGACGCCGCACGCACCCTGACCAGGACCTCGCCGCGCCCGGCGGCAGGTTCCTCGTCATCGGCCGGTGCGAGGTGGTCGAAACTGCCAAAGTCGTTGAGTCTGTATGCTTTCATGTTTCCCACCTTCGCTCCGGCTGTCACGTCTCTCGAGCAGTTGCCTTTTGCTCTGGACCAGGATTAAGCCTCCCGAACTTCCGGGCCGCCACATGCAGATGCAGGGGCAAGCCCATTGCGGCGCCTCGTGCGTGGTTTAGGCCAGGCGGAACGCATCGCGCGCGTGCTCGCCGGTGTCGATCCAGACGCCCTTGGCGGCGGTGTACTCGCGCATGACGTCGAGGCCGTTCTCGCGGCCGAAGCCGCTGGCCTTCACGCCGCCGAACGGGACCGAGTACAGCACCCTGCGGTAGCAGTTCACCCACACCGTGCCGGCATGGATCGCCTGGACCATGCGATGCGTGCGGGCGAGGTCGGTGGTCCAGACCGCCGCGGCCAGTCCGTATGGCGTCTCGTTGGCCATCGCGACCGCCTCAGCCTCGTCGCGGAACCGCAGCAGCCCGACCACCGGCCCGAAGATCTCCTCGCGCGCGATGGCCATGTCGGCGCGGACGTCGGCGAACACCGTGGGTGCCACGTGGAAGCCGCCGGGACTGGGAGGGTTGTCCGGCCGCCCGCCGCCGATGACGAGGCGGGCACCTTGCCGTTCGGCCTCGGCGATGCGGGCGAGCACGCCCTCGTACTGGCGCTCCCAGGTCAGCGCGCCCATGTCGCTCGCCCAATCGAACGGATCGCCGATCCGGATCGCGCGGACCCGCTCGACCAGCGCTTCGAGCACGCGGTCGTAGACGCCGTCCTGGACCAGGACCCGCGAGCCGGCGGTACACATCTGCCCCGCCGCGGCGAACCCGCCCGAGATGATCCCGTTGACCGCCCGCTCGACGTTGGCGTCGTCGAAAACGATGTTCGGCGATTTGCCGCCGAGTTCGAGCGAGACTCGGGTTAGGTTGTCGGAAGCGGCGCGCATCACCCGCCGGCCGGTCTCGGTCGAGCCGGTGAAGGCCAGCTTGCCGATGCCGGGATGCGCGGCGAGAGCGGCGCCCGCCTTCCGGCCGCCCGAGACGACGTTGACCACGCCCGCCGGCATGCCTGTCTCGTCGATCACCCGGGCCAGTTCCATGACGGAAGCCGGAGCGACTTCGCTGGGCTTGACGACGATGGTGTTCCCCGCCGCCAGCGCCGGGCAGAGCTTCCACAGCGTGAGCAGGATCGGCGAGTTCCACGGCGTGATGGCGCCGACGACGCCGACCGGCTCGCGCAGCGTGTAGACGAACGTGTCCGCCATGGGGACCGGGATGGTCTCGCCCTGCAGCGTCTCCGCCAACCCCGCGAAGTAATGACACCACGCGCTGAACGCGCGGGCGAGGCCGGTCGCCTCGCGCACCACCTTGCCGGTGTCGAGCAACTCGTGGACCGCAAGACGCTGCACCGTCTCCGGGCGCGACAGCGCGTCGCCCAGCCGCCGCAACACTTGCGCGCGCCCGGCGGCGCCGACCGCGCGCCACCCGTCCAGCGCGGCGCGCGCGGCGCGGACGGCGGCGTCGATGTCCTCGGCGCCACCGTCCGCCAGCGTGGCCCAGGGCTTGCCGTCGGTCGGGTTGATCGACTCGAACGTGTCGCCGGCCTTGGCGCCGACCCACCGGCCGCCGATGAACAGGTCGTAGCGGGCGAGTCCGTGATACGGATTGCGCAGCGCCGGCTGGTCGAATGCGGGGTCGCTCACGCGAAGGCCTCGTCCGTGACGCGCGGGTCGGTGGTGACGACGCCGTCGGCTTCCAACGCGCCCAGCTCCGTCTCGCTCAGGCCCAGGCCGCGAAGGATCGAGCGGGTGTGCTCGCCCGGATTGGGCACGTCGCCGATCGCCACGTTTGCGGCGGCGCTAGGCGGGGGCGGGCGGCGGGGGG
>CAXUHK010000069.1:11700-19592 GCA_964250775.1 uncultured Acetobacteraceae bacterium
CGGCAGCGTGCTGCCGCGCGCCGTGGTGCCCCACATCCCCAGCGCGTCGAGCTGCGGGTCGACCGCGAGGGCGCCGAGCGTCCTGACGACCGAGGCCGGCACGTCGGCCCGCGTCAGGCGGGCGACCACCTCGGCGGCGGGCAGCGCCCCGGTGAGCAGTTCCACGGCGGCGATGAGTTCCACGCGGTTCGCCATGCGCGCGCGGTTGCTGGCGAAGCGCGCGTCGGCGCCCAACCCGGCACCGCCCAGGACGGCGGCGGCGCGGACCCACATCGCGTCGCTGTTGATGCCGAGCATGACCATCTGATCGGCCGCGCGCACGGCCTGGTACGGCGCGAAGTTGTGCTGCGCGGTGCCGAGGCGCTGCGGCTCCACGCCGGCGAGGCGCGTCGACGTGAGGTGGTGCATCATGAAGCCGACCGCGGTGCCGAGCATCGTGACCGATACCTGACGGCCGCACCCGTCCTGCTGACGCTGGAGCAGGGCGCCCATGATGCCGAGCGCGCTCCACATCCCGGTTCCCACGTCGACCACCGCACCGCCGACCCGCGCGGGATCGCCGTCGGGATAGCCGGTGAGGTGCATCAACCCGGAATACGCCTGGATGATGGCGTCGAAACCCGCCACGCCGGCCATCGGGCCGACGTCGCCGAACGCGCTGATGCTGGAGTAGACGAGCTCGGGGTTGATCGCGTGCAGCTCGTCCCAGCCGAGGCCGAGCACCGCGGCCTTTCCCGGCCGCATGCTCTCGATGAACACGTCGGCCTTGGCGACGAGAAGGCGCAGCAGGCGCCGTCCCTCCGGGCGCTTGCCGTCGACGACGATCGACTCCTTGCCGCGGTTGAACGCGGCGAACACGGTCGCCATCCCGTCCACCTGCGGCGACCAGGCGCGCGAGGCGTCCCCGCCCGGCGGCTCGACCTTCAGCACCCGCGCGCCGAGGTCGGCGAGCACGAGCGTGGCGGCGGGCCCCGCGATGTTCGAGGTGAAGTCGACGACCGTGATGCCGTCGAGCGGGCGCGGCGCCGGGTTGACCGCAGGAGCGTCCATCATCGGGGGCAACTCAGCGGTCTTCGCCGACGAGGTCGAAGCGACGCGGCGTCAGCGTGCCGATCGTGTCGGTCGGCCACTGGCGCGGCTCCCACTTCACCCTGCCGCCGGCGCCAGTCGACGGGTAGCCGAACGCCTGGCTGATCGGCACGTCGATGACGTATACGGTGCCGGACGCGATCCCCCGGCGCACCGCGGCCTCGAGTTCCGCCGGGTCCTCAACGTGCTCGCCTTGCGCGCCGTACGACTTGGCGAGGGCGACGAAATCCGGGTTGTTGAGCTTGGTCCAGTTGGGTTCGCCGTACAGGTAGGTCATGAAGCCGTTGTTGGCGCCGAGCACCGAATCGTTGAATACGACCACGGTGACAGCGATCTTCTCGCGCAGCGCGAAGGCGATCTCGTTGGTCGCATAGCCGAAGCCGCCATCGCCGACCGCCGCCACGACGTTGGCCTCCGGGGCCGCCAGCTTGACACCCAGCGCCATCGGGAAGCCGGCGCCGAGCACGCCGGCGCCGAACGTCGTCACCAGGCGCCGGGAGCGCTGCGACGTGGTGCCCTGGAAGATCCAGCCGGTGTTGTTGCCGGCGTCGGAGACGATGTAGTCCTCGGGCCGCAGCGCCGCCTCGATCGCGCCCGCGATCCGCCACGGGCTGATCGGGGTCTCGGCCGATTTCGCGCGGGAGCGCATCTTCTCCAGCCAGCGCTCGCGCGACGCGGTGATCTCGGCGAAGCGGTCGTGCCGGTCAAACGGCTTCGGGTGGTAGTCCGGCGAACGGCCGACCGCCTCGATCATCTGCGCCAGCACCGTGCGCGCGTCGCCGACGATGCCGACCGCCGGCAGGTAGAAGTTGCCGAGCTGGGCTGCGTCGAGGTCGATGTGGACTAGCTTAGCCGGTAGCCCGGCGGCGTAGGTCTGCGCCCAGCCCCAGTCCGACATCCGGTTGCCGACCGCCACCACCACGTCCGCACCGGCGACCCACTCGTTGGCGCAGGCCCAGCCGATCGGGCCGGTCGAGCCCAGCACCAGCGGGTGCGACTCCGGCACTATGCCCTGCGAGGTGTGCGTGGTGGTGATCGGGATGCCGAGCATCTCCGCGAGTTCGCGCACCTGCGCCTCGGCGCCCGATGTCACGGCGCCGCCGCCAACCATCAACGCGGGCCGCTTCGCCTGGAGCAGCAGGTCGACGGCGGCCTGGACCAGCTCCGGGGCCGCACCGCTGCGGTGCGATGGTGCTTCCCAGCCGGACGGGATGGTCATCTCGGCGGCGTCGATCGCGAGGTCGAACGGGATGTCGACGAAGGTCGGGCCGGAGGGCGTGCCGTGCGCGCGCTGGATCGCGCGATAGATGGTCTCCGGCAGCTTGTTCGGCCGCTCGACGCGGGTCGCGTAGCGGGTGATGCCCTTCAGCACGTCGAGGTTCGGCATCTCCTGCATCGCCTCGCGGTCCTTGAACGCGGCGTCGACATTCATGCCGAGATGGACCGAGGGGATCCGGCTTGCCATGCCCTCGTACAGCCCGCCGGGGATCAGCATGGTCCCGCAGGTGTGCCAAATGCCCGCCGCGGCGGCGCGGCCCTTGACGTAGTTGTAGCCGTTGATGACGTGCGCGCCGCCCATCTCGGTCGCGGGGAACATCGTCCGCAGCCGATTGCGCGCGCGGGCGGCGTTGGCGAGTTCCTGGGTGGTGTGCCCGATGTAGCCCACGACCAGCTCGACCCCCCCGGCTTCCAGGGTTTCGAGGATGGCGTCGGCGCCGCGCTTGATGCTCATGGGTTCCGTCTCCGCTGTTGATCCGGCCGGGCTTCCACGAATGCTGGCGCCCCGCTCTCCACGTTGTCGTCTTGTCGGGCTGTCGTCTCGTTAGGCTGCCGTCAAACCTTGCCGGGCCCGCGCCCGACGCGCCACGTGCATTTGCAGGGCGGGCACCTCGGATCAGTGGCCGGCAAAAATGGCCGGCCGGCGCTCGGAGAACGCCTTCACGCCTTCCGTCGCATCCTCGGTGAACTGCAGCATCCGCAACATCGTCTGCTCCAGGCGCAGTCCGGTCGGGCGATCCATGTCCCGGGCGCGCAGGGCCAGCTCCTTGCAGGCCTGGACGGCGAGCGGCGGCAGTGCCGCCAGCTTGCGCGCGTGGTCCAGCGCCGTCGCCAGGAGCCGCTCCGCCGGCACCACCTCGTTGATCAGCCCCCAACGCTCGGCCGCGGCGGCGTCGATCGCCTCGCCCAACAGCAGCATCTTCATCGCCACCGGGTACGGCAGTTGCTCGAGCACCCGCTGGGTTCCGCCATTGGCCGGAAGCAGGCCGCGCTTCACTTCGCTGAGCGCGAAGGTCGCGTGCGGTGCGGCGAAGCGCAGGTCGGTCGCGAGCAGCAGCGTCATGCCGCCGCCGAGGCAGTAGCCGTTGACCGCCGCCACGATCGGCTTGTGGACCTCGAGCCCGCGATTGAGCAGCTGCCCGCGCTGCGTGTTCCAGAACTCCGACAGGTCCCCCGGCGCGGCGATGAACGATTTGAGGTCCGCACCGGCGCTGAACGAGCGGTCGCCCGCGCCGGTGATCACCGCCGAGCGGATCGCCCGGTCGTCGCGAATGCTGATCCAGGCTTGGGAAAGCGCCTCGTAGGTCGCCGCGTCCATCGCGTTGTGGCGCTCGGGACGGTTGATCGTGACCAGCGCCACGCCGTCATCGACGTTGAAGTCCACGGACATGCCAGGTTCCTTTCGCTGGGCGATGCGGCGGCGGCCCCCGTCACGGGTGGCTTGCGGCCGCGACGATGTTCCTCGCCATCGCGACCAGCGGGCCGTCGATCATGCGGCCCTCGAAGCTGATCACGCCGGATTCCGCCTCGCCCATCGCGCCCAGCAGGCGCCGCGCCCAGTCCACCCGCTCGGAGGAGGGACGATAGGCCTGCCGGATGATCGGCGCATGCGTCGGGTGGATCGCCGCCTTGGCGGCGAAGCCCATTGCCGCCGCGTCACGGCACTCGCGCTCGAGGCCTGCGAGGTCGGGAATGTCAAGCCAGACGCCGTCCCAGGCCGCCACACCCGCCGACGCGGCCGCGACCAGGACGCGGGCGCGGGCATACTGGACGTGTGGCAGGTAGGCGCCGTCGTGACCGCGGCTCTGACGTCCGCCGATGTCGGCGGTGAGGTCCTCCCCGCCCCACATCAGGGCACAGCAGCCGGGTGCGCGGGCGATGTCGTCGGCCTGCTGGACGCCGCAGGCGGTCTCGCACAGCGCGATCACCGAGAACGGCGCGAGGGCCGCCTCCGCCGCCGACTCGACCTTGGGGACGAGCACGAACCGCAGCTTCGTCCCGGCGAGCATGGCGAGGTCCCGTTGGCCCGCTTCGTCGCGCGGCGAGTTGATGCGTACGGCGACCCGGTCCACGGGCAGGCGCCGCAGCGCGTCGCGCACCGCCTCCCGCGCCTCGCCCTTGCGCGCGGGCGAGACCGCGTCCTCGAGGTCGAGGATCACGGCGTCGGCGGCGGCCAGGGCCTTGCCGAAGCGGTCGGGCCGGTCGCCGGGACAGAACAGGATTGCGGGTCCGAGCGAGAGCGCGGGTCGGTCCCGGCTCACAGCGCACGCCCGATCCGCTCGCCCTCGTAGAACGCCTGGTCGGCCTTCCGGGGGGCGACGCAGTCGCCGATCTGGTGCACCTCCGCGAACCCCCGCCGGCGCAGCTCGCGAAACAGCCCGTCGCGCGCGGTGCGGGTCATGACCAGCACGACCGAGGCTACGGGCACGCGCTCGGTGGCGCCGCTCCACATCGCCGAGAGGGTCGCCGACCCGTCGGCGTCGATGCGTTCGACGAAGGTCTGCGGCTGCAGGACGACGCCCTTGGCCGCGAGCCTGGGATAGATGATCGGGAAGTCGAGCGAGGCGACCGTCTTGTCGCCGATGAAGAAGGCGCTGGAGACGATCCGCACGCGCCGGCCGCGATCCGCGAGCAGCTCCGCCAGGCCGAGCGGCGTGTAGCTGCCGCCCTCCTCGACGATCAGCACGTCCTCGCCGCAAGCATCGGGGTCGCGCACGACATCGGCCGGCGTCATCACTCGGGTGTGCTCCAGGCCCGGAATGCCGGCGCGCTCGCCGCGGGTGATGGACCATCCTGTCGCGTCGTACCGCGATCCGGTGGCCATCACGACGACGTCTGGACGATGCCGCTCGACGTGGTCCGGCGTGACCTCGACCCGGAGTTCGACCGCGACGCCGTTCCGTTCGAGCGCACGCCGCTGCGCGTCGATGACGAGGTTCCACTCGGTACGGCTCGGCAACCGGGCCGCAATGCCGAGTTGCCCGCCGAGCTCGGCTTCGCGCTCGCAGAGCAGGACTTCGTGACCTCGGGCGGCCGCGATCTCGGCCGCCTTCATCCCCGCAGGTCCGCCGCCCACGACGAGGACGCGGCGGTGGCGCTCGGCCTGTTTCAGGGACCCGAGGCCCCACTTGTCCTCGCGGCCGACCGTCGCGTTCTGGGTGCAGCTCATCTGCCGGCCGACGAAGACGCGGTTGATGCAGCCCTGGTTGATCCCGGCGCACTGCCGGATGTCGTCGACGCGGCCGGAGCGCGCCTTCGACACCAGTTCCGGATCGGCGATCTGCGCGCGGGTCATGCCGACCACGTCCACCACGCCAGCCGAGACCAGCGCCGCCGCACGTCGGATGTCGGTGACGCGGCCGGCCATGAACACGGGCACGTCCACGATCCGTTTCACCCGCTGCGCGTAGGGCGCGAACGGCTCGTGCACCATGCTCGTCATCGGCGCGATGAACTTGTGTGCGGTGTAGCCGGCGCCGGCAGTGACGTTGAAGTAGTCGAACAGGCCGGTCGCCGAGAGAGTCCGCACGATGCGCTCGCCCTCGTCGGCGTCGATGCCGGCGCCGGTCGGGTTCATCTCGTCGAAGCATACGCGGGTGCCGAGGGGAAATTCACGCCCGCATCGCTTGCGAACCGCTTCGGCGACCTCGATCAGGAAGCGGCAGCGGTTCTCGGTGTTGCCGCCGTACTGGTCCGTCCGGTGGTTGTACAGCGGCGACAGGAACTGCATGACCAGGTAGCCGTGGGCTGCGTGGATCTCGACACCGTCGCAGCCGCCCTCCTGCACGTTCGTCGCGGTGGCGACGTAGCCCTCGACCAGCGCCTTGATTTGCTCCGCGTCGATCGCGTGGGTCTGCTCGCCGAAGATCATGGAGGCGACGTTCGAGGGCCCCCAGAGCGCGCGGACGTTCCACAGATCCTGGTCGCCGACGTCCTCGCACCCCCAATGGCCCATTTGCACGAACACCTTGGTGCCGTGCGGGTGGACGGTGTCCGCGAGCAGGCGATAGCGCTCGCGCGCCTCGCCGCGCCAGCCCTCGGCGCCGCGAGGGATGTGCCCGAACGCGGATCGATGGACGGTCTGCGAGCCGGTGATGATCAGTGCGGCGCCGCCCTTGGCGCGGTCCTGCCAGTAGCGGATGGCTTGGTCGCCAAGCACCAGGTCGGGGCCGCCGTAGTTCTGCTCGTGCGCCGACTGGATGATGCGGTGGGCCAGGGTGGTCGAGGGGCCGATCGCGATCGGCTGCCACAGCACGTCGAGCGACACGTCCATGGAAGCCGATGTCCGGTTCGCCGGTAGACCATGACCGTCCATCATCGCGAGCCATGCCTCCCCGATTGCCAGTCTCTTCCGCCAGTCTTTTCTGCCAGTCTCTTCGTCTTGCTGGTCTCTTCGTCGCTGCCGCCAACGTAGGGCGGCCCGACCGCCGCAACCATGTGCATTTGCAGGTGTCCGCATAGCGGGATCGCGGCGGGGCGTAGATCGCCGCGCGACCGAGAACCGCGTCTCGCGGCAAGGCCATCTTCCCGCTGGACGCGGGGAGTCACATCAATCGCAAGCGCCGCGCCGTCGCAATCGCCTCGACCCGGGTGTGGGCATCGAGCTTCATCAGCACCGATTGCACGTAGCTGCGAACGGTGTTGAGCGAGAGGTCGAGAGACGCCGAGATCTGCCGGCTGGTCATGCCCCGCTCGACCAGGCACAGCACGTCGCGCTCTCGCGCGGTGAGGTCGGCCTCCTCGGTCCCCGACCTCCGGCGCCCCGCCTCCGGGCCGGCGAGGGTCTTGAGGCGCGGGTCGAGCACGACGGCCCCCGACATCACCCGCGTCAACGCCTGCACGATCTCCAGTTCGAGCGTGTCCTTGAGCAGGATGCCCGAGGCGCCGAGTTCTAGGCAGGCGCGCAGCAGGGCGATGTCTTCGTGGCCGGTCAGGATCACGCAGCGGGCATTCGACCCGTTGGCGCGCAACGCACGGTAGACGTCCGGCGCCAAGTCGTCGCCGATGCGCAGGTCGAGGATGATGACGTCTGGATCGACTTGTTTGCCGAGGGCGAGGCACTCGTCGCGGCTCTGCGCCTGCCAGACGACGCTGAACCGCGAGCCGACGAGAAGCTCGCGCAGCCCGCGGATCACGATCGGATGGTCGTCGACCAAGGCGACCGTGGCTTTCGCGAAGCGCTCGCCCAGCATCACGCGCAGCCCGCCGGCACGGATGCCCGCACAGTCACGCCGCCGTCGTCGTTGGTATGGATTTCGAACGTGCCCTGCACCAGCTGCAAGCGGTGCGACAGGACGGTCAGCCCGAAATGACCTCCCGCCAGCGGATCGGTGATCGAATTCCGACTGAAATCGCCGGGTAGACCAACGCCGTCGTCCATGACCGTCACGCTCACCTCGCCCCGGCCGTAGGCCAACGACACGATGGCCGATGCGCCCCGGGCGTGCTTGGCTACGTTGCTGAGCGCCTCGACGACGGCGGCCTCGAGCGTGTCGAGGGCCGCGTCGTCGAGCGGGATCGGCGGG
>CAXUHK010000069.1:19602-20646 GCA_964250775.1 uncultured Acetobacteraceae bacterium
GCGCCTCGCCGCGGGGGGCCGGGCGGGGGGCGTGGGCGGGCGGGTCGCGCGGGATCGGCGTCCCCTGGACGCCGAAGCTGACGACGATGTCGGAGAGCAGCGCGAAGCGGTCCCTGGCGGCACGGATGCGCACATCCAGCAGATGCTCCTTGGGCAGGGACCCGAGCGGGATCATCAAGCCCCGCGCGAAGGTGTTGGCCGACGAGGCCATTTTCTCGATGTTCCTGATCTGGGCGAGCGGCTCGCCTTTCTTGCTCCCGAGTGTGTCGCGCGCCCTGCGCGCGGCCGCGCCGATGCCGAACAGGTATGGGATCATCTGCTCGTGCAATTGGGTGGCGAGCCGCAGGCGCTCTTCCAAGATTGCCGCCTCGATCTGGCGCATGTGCTGCATCGACGCGCCGACCAGCGGCGCCGCCTCCCTGGCGATCGCCTGCAACCCGCGCAGCTGCGCTTCGCTTACCGCCTGGCCGTCGCGGCGTCCGAGGAACAGCAGCCCGAGCACCTGCGATTCGACGATCAGCGGCACTCCGGCGGCGGCACGGATGCCCTCGCCGTCGACCATCACCTCGCGGATGTCGCGGTTAGCAGCCACTTGCGCGTACTCGCGGACGCGCACGGCATGGCGGGTCGAGACCGCCTGGCCGCCGATCCCGGTATCCACATGGAACCGCATGCCGGTCATCAGGTCGGTGTGGTTGCCCAGCGTCGCACGCACCGCGAGGGCGTCGTAGTCTGACAGCATCGTCACGTTGACGAGGCCTTCCATGCACTCGCAGTGCTGACGAACGTGGACCCCGATCTTCGTCGCCAACACGTTGAGATCAAGCAGCCCCGCCAAAGCGGTCGTCAAGCCGCCCTCTTTCCAGCGGTGAGCAGCCGATCGGTTTTGCGCTGTTTCCATCTGTGCCGGCATTTCCTCTCTTAAATCTATATTGTTTTGCTTACATGATAGGCAAGCAGATGAACGGACGCAATCCAAGGTGCCGCAAACGCAGGGCCACGACCTCATGTTTCAGCGGGTGACATCTTGACGCTGGGTTGATT
>CAXUHK010000070.1:0-1009 GCA_964250775.1 uncultured Acetobacteraceae bacterium
TTGCCGAACGGGTTGGCTCCGCCCTGCGGCAAGCTGCCGAACAGGGTGGCCGGGGTCACGCCCGGCAGGCTGAGCAGGCGGCCGAACGGGCTCTGCGCCAGCATGGCGGAGAGGTCGCCGCCGCCGGCGGGGGCAGCGCCGCCGGACGCCATGTCGCTCGAAGCCCCGCTGCCCGAGGCCCCGCTGCCTGAGGGAGGGGCGAAAGCGCCGCCGCCGATCGCGGCCCCGCCGCCGGAGGACGCACCGCCGAAGTCGTAGGTGCTCGCATCCGAAGCGCCGTAGTTGAGGGCGGTCACGAACTGGTTCAGCCCGCCATCAATCACGACGGAGTTGCCGCCGTTGCCGGCGCCGGCTCCGGCGGCGCCGTCGGAGGCGGCGAAGTTGTTGGCGGCGACGAAGGCGTTCTCGTCGCCGTTGATGGTGACGGTGTTGCCGCCGCCCACGTCGACGTTGTTGCCGCCGCTGCTGGTGTCGTTGCTGGCGGCGCCCGTCACCTGCGCGCCGCCGGCCCCGGACACCACGTCGTTGGACGTGCTGCCCGAACTGGCGCCGCCGGTCGTGGTGTAGTCGTACGCCACCACGAACTGATTGCCGCCGCCCTCGACGTGGACGACGTTGTTGCCGTCGTTGGACGCGCTGCCGTCGGAGGCGAAGTCGTACTTGACGACGAACGTGTTGAGGCCGCCGGTGACGGTGAGGGTGTTGTTGCCTGCGTTGGCCGTGTTGCCGGTGTACTCGATGACGAACTGCTTGCCGCCGCCCTGGATGACCTCGTTGGTCTGGCCCGGGGTGATCTTGATGACCTGGCCATCCTGCGCGGCTTGCGTCTGGCTGTAGCTGCTGTTGTTCTGCGAGGCGCCGCTGTAGTCGTAGCTGGGATTGGCGCTGCCGTCGGCCGGCTGGCCGCTGTTTGAACCCGACATCATGTATTCCTTGTGTTGCGACGCTGCGATGGTCCGGCCGGCGTCCCGACCAGGGATGGCCGCCCCCCCCCCCGCGACCCCCCGGG
>CAXUHK010000070.1:1019-20584 GCA_964250775.1 uncultured Acetobacteraceae bacterium
TGTATTCTTTGTGGGGCGCCGGTGAGTGGGGCCGGCGGGCGTCCCGACCTGGTTGGGCCGCTACGGGGCCGGAAGCCAGCGGCGCGGTCGCGGCCGTTGGCTCACGTCGACGAGGTGGGCATACCCGCGAAGAAGTTCTTCAGGTCGGCGCTGATGGTCTGGGCTTGCGCGACCGCGCCGGCCGGGATCTGCACGGGCGGCGCGCCCACGCTGGCGCCGCTGGAAGCGCCGGCGAACTGCGCCGTGATCATGGACGCGTACTGGCTCGGCACCATGGCGGTGATCTGCTGCTCTATGAAGCTGATGGTCGGCTGCGCCAGCACGGTGCCGGTTGCCGCCGCCGAGTAGCTCATCGCCGGAAGCTGCACGGGTTCCGCGGAGCCAGCGGGAGCGGACGCGGCGGAGCCGCCGCCGGCGAACTGCGCCGTGATCGCCGAGGCGTACTGGCTCGGCAGTGCCGCGTTGATCTGGGCGGTGATGAAGTCGATGGTCGGCTGCGCCGCAGCCGGGATGGACGGGGCTGCTGCCGCGCCTTGGGTGGTCGCCATCGGTTTGTGTTCCTGGATGTTGTTGGTCGACTGCACGGCCTCAAGCAAGTGCGCTGAAGACCTGCCCGATGTAGAGCAACATTCCCAGTACAAAGTTGCCATCTCGCGAGAACGGTAACATAAGCGATGTACAAGCCCCCAAATTTTGTTCGCTATCGCCGCCGTCCACGACAAATATCGCACGCAAATAACGTCAATACCGCACAATAGGCGCCTGGAGCGCTGCCAGGCCTCGTTCCAGTTCTGTATCCTGCAACCGTCACTGTCGTTGCGCGAAAGGCTGCCGTTGGATGGCATGGCAATTGCTAAGCCGTATTGGGACCGGCAAGGAATTGCGCATGTTCAAGGCGGGGCGGGTATCGCGGCGCCGCTGGTGCTGACGGCGCTCCGCGTCGCCATCCCGGCCCGACCCGGGCTGGTGGTGATCGGGGGCGAGGCGGCGCTGGCGCTAGGCGGGCTGGCCACAGCGACGGCCGCGCTGCCGCTCGCGGGCGCGGACGCGAAAGCAATCGGTGCGCACATGCTTGGCTCGCCACCGATGGTTGACTTACCATGATGCGGTCGGTGGAGGCACTGCCGTTCGCCTACTCGTTCCGGCCGGAGCGGACGGCGGTGCTGATGATCGACATGCAGCGCGACTTCCTGGAGCCGGGCGGCTTTGGCGCCTCGCTTGGCAACGACACGTCGCTGTTGCGCGAGGTGGTGCCGGGGGCGCGGCGGGTGCTGGAGCTGGCGCGGGCGACCGGGATGATGGTGGTGCACACGCGCGAATGCCATCGGCCCGACCTGTCCGACTGTCCGCCGTCGAAGCGCAACCGCGGGCGACCGGCGCTGCGGATCGGCGACATCGGGCCGATGGGCCGGGTGCTGGTGCGGGGCGAGCCGGGAACGCAGATCGTGGCCGAACTGGCCCCGCTGGACGGCGAGCCGGTGGTCGACAAGCCGGGCAAGGGCGCGTTCACCGCGACCGGACTGGGCGAGCTGCTGGCCGGGCGCTGGATCGCGCACCTGATCGTGGGCGGCGTCACCACCGAGGTCTGCGTCCAGAGCACGCTGCGCGAGGCCAACGACCGGGGCTACGACTGCCTGCTTGTCGAGGACGCGACCGGCAGCTACTTCCCGGAGTTTGAGGCGGCGACGCTGGCGATGGTGCGGGCGCAGGGCGGCATCGTCGGCTGGACCGCGACCTCCGCGCAACTGGCGGCGGCGTTGGCGGAATGAGAGCCGAGTTCAGCAGGGAGGCGACAGTGCCCGACAACACCGCGCCCGCGGCGCTACCGGCATGATGGCGGCCCCCGTGCTGGCGCGGCGCCCCGCCGAATTGCGCGGTTTTCGCATAGCGCCCGGCGACAGCAACTACTTCGCCTGCCTGTTCGACCCGCTGGCGGACGGCGTCGGCTTCACCTTGGTCGTGGAGGTCTTCGCTCCGGGCGGGCGGACGCCGCCGAACACCCATCGCGCGGCGGAGGAAGCGTTCTTCGTCCTGGCCGGGCACGGGCGCGCGCTGGCCGATGGCGCGGACATGCCGATCGGGCCGGGCGACGCGTTCGTGCTGCGACCGGGAGTCGAGCACGTCGTCGAGAACACCGGCGCCGGCAAGCTGTATTGCCTGACCTTGATGGTGCCGGATGAGGGCTTCGCCGAGCTGATCCGCGGCGGCACGGAGATCGAACTCGACGCCGAGGACCGCGCGGTGATCGCGGGCCAGCGATGCTGACCACGCGGCAGCGGGTGCTGCGGCGGTTCTGGTACGCGGCGATGCCGGTCGCCGATTTGCGCGACGGGCCGAAGCCGTTCCGCCTGATGGGCGAGGACATCGTGCTGTTCCTCGACGCCGACGGCGCGCCGGCGGCGCTGGCCGACCGTTGCTGCCACCGCACCGCGAAGCTGTCGAACGGCTGGTGCGACGCTGGCCGCCTGGTGTGCGGCTATCACGGCTGGACCTACGACCGCGGCGGCGCCGTGGTCCGCATCCCGCAAATGGAGCCGGGCGCCGCCCTGCCGCGCCACGCCACGCCCGCGTACCGCTGCCAGGTGCGGGCCGGCTACGCCTGGGTGGCGCTGGACGAGCCGCTGGCGCCGCTGTTCGACATCCCGGAGGACGGCGCCCCCGGCTGGCGGCGCATCATGCAGTTCCACGAGCCGTGGGACACGGCGCCGCTGCGGCTGATGGAGAACAGCTTCGACAACGCGCATTTCGCCTTCGTCCACCGCGCCACGTTCGGCGACATGGCGCAGCCGAGGCCACGCGTCTACGAAATCGAGGAGAACGAAGCCGGCTTCTTCGCGACCACGGTGGTCGACGTCGCGAACCCGCCGGCGGCGCACCGCGTCACCGGCGGCGCGGCACCCACGACGACACGCTCGATGCGCAACCAGTGGCACTTGCCGTTCAGCCGACGGCTGGACATGGAGTACCCGTCCGGCGTGCGCCACGTCATCATCAACTGCGCCACCCCGGTCGAGGACGGCCGCATCCAGGTGGCGCAGATATTGTACCGGAACGACAGCGAGGCGGACTGCTCGGCGGAGGAGCTGATCGCCTGGGACCGCGCCATCATCGCCGAGGACCGCGACGCGCTGGAGTCGACCGACTGCGACGCGGTGCTCGACCTCGCCAGCCGCGCCGAGGCGCACATGGCCAGCGACCGCCCGGGCCTCATCATGCGCAAGCGGCTGCTGGCGCTGCTGCGGGCGCATGGCGAGGCGGAAATCCGCCGGATTGCGTGAGTCGTGCCGCGTAAGGAGAGATGTTGATGCGAAGCTTGGTGTTTTGTCTCGCGGCGTTGCTGTTGCCCGGCATCGCATGGGCCGATCAGCGCATCGTGTTCGCGACCGACTGGAAGGCGGAGGCCGAGCATGGCGGCTTCTACCAGGCCGTCGCCGAGGGGCTGTACAAGAAGGCCGGCCTCGACGTGGTGATCCACGAGGGCGGCCCGGGGATCGACAACCAGCAGCTGATCGCCGCCGGCGCCGTCGACATGGCGATGGGCTCGAACAGCTTCTTCGCCCTGAACCTGGTGCAGGCGGGCGCCCCGGTGCGGGCGGTGATGGCGGCGTTCCAGAAGGACCCGCAGGCGCTGATGACCCATCCGCGCGACGACATCGCCTCGCTCGCCGACATGAAGGGCAAGCCGATCCTGCTGGCCGGCGCCTCGGTCAACACGTTCTGGGTCTGGCTGAAGGCGAAATACGGGTTCGAGGACAGCCAGATCCGCAAGTACACCTTCAACATGGCGCCGTGGCTGGTCGACAAGAGCGCGATCCAGCAATGCTACCTGTCGTCGGAGCCGTTCCTGGTGGGCCAGGAGGGAGTCACGCCGAAGGTGTTCCTGTTGGCCGACTACGGCTATCCCAGCTACGCCGCGATGGTGCTGGTGCCGCAGGCGACGATCGACAAGAAGCCCGACATGGTGCGGGCCTTCGTGGCGGCTTCGGTCCAGGGCTGGCACGACTACCTGCACGGCGACAACCGCGCCGCCAACGCGATGATCAAGCGCGACAACCCGGACGAGACCGACGACGTGATCGCCTACGGCGTCGCCAAGATGAAGCAGTACGAGATCGCGGAGGGCGGCGACGCCAAGGACGGCGGCATCGGCGCCATGACCGACGCGCGTTGGAAACAGTTCTTCGACGTCATGGTGGCGGCGAACGTCTATCCGGCGAGCCTGGACTACAAGCAGGCGTACACGCTGGCGTTCCTGCCCAAGTAGGCCGGCTCAGAACGCCGCGAAAGCCCGTGCTACGCGCTTGAGGAAACGCTGCCGAATGGCGGTGGTCGAACGGTCGGTGTCGTAAAGTGAGAGATACACGCCACACGCGCCCGGCGCCATCAGCCGGCGCAGGCCGCGCATGAACACCGCCCGGTTCGGCTCGCGCATCACCAGACGCACCAGCCACCAGGGCGACCCCGTCGTGGTGACGACACCGAGCTTGCTCAAATGGGTCAGCCCCGGACGGATGTCGCCGCCGCCTTGCGGCAGGTGGAACGCGACACCCGGCAGCAGCACACGGTCGAGATAGCCCTTGACCATCGCCGGCGTCGCGTACCACCAGGTCGGGAAGCAGAACACCAGCGCCTCGGCCGCCCGCAGCCGCGCCACGTAGGGGGCGACCGACGCCTCGTTGGCGGCCGAGTGGTCGTAGACGCGGCGTTCGGCCTCGGTCAGCGCCGGCGAGAAGCCCTCGGCGTAGAGGTCGAGGTCGTCGACCTCGTGGCCGGCGCGCGCCAGCCCGTCCAGCACCGCGCGATGCAAGGCGGCGGCGAAGCTGTCGGGGACCGGGTGGCCGTAGACGACATGCACGCGCACCGCTCAGAGCCGCGCCAACTGCGCCGCGACACGGGCGCGGAACGCGGCGCGGCTGCGGTCGCTCGAGATGTTCATGTGGTAGTGCGCGAGGTAAGTGACGCGAGCACCTCGACCACAGAACCAGCGGAAGTAGCGCGTGATGTGCGCGCGCGGCAGGTCGCCAATGGAAAGTCGCACCACCCAGCGGGCGCGGCCATAGGTCGTGACCGCGACGACACGGCCGATGTTGGACAGCAGCGGCGTCACGCGGGCGCCGTCGATGTCGAACGCGACGCCTGGCGCCAGCACGCGGTCGAAGAAGCCCTTCAGGATCGCCGGCAGGCCGAAGCACCAGACCGGGAAGCAGAACACCACCATCTCGGCCCAGCGCAGCAGCTCGACGTACTTGGCGATCCCGGCATGGTCGGCCGCCGTGTCGTGGTAGCTCAGCCGTTCGGCGCGGGTGAGGCGCGGGTCGAAATCCTCGGCGTACAAGTCGAGGTCGCGGATTTCGTGGCGGCCGCGCAGGGCTTCGAGCACGGTCGCGTGCAGGCTGGCGGCGTAGCTGGTCTCGACCGGGTGGGCGTAGATGACCAGCACCCGCACGCTCAGCCGCCGACGACGAGGCGCGAGCCGTGCCGCACCGCGACGGTGATGGTGCGCGCGTCGATGGCCCTAGCGCGCGTGGGGTCCTGGCCGGTGCCGGGGTTGACCGGGAAGGCCGGGAAACTCGCGCCGGCGACGGACAGGCGCAGCGCCTCGCCGGGGAACAGCGTGGCGCAGGTCGCGCGCAGGTCGACCGTCACCACCGGCTCCGCGCGCGCCACGCGGCAGTGGCCGGTGGCGATCGGCCAGACCTGCCCGGCGACCACGCGCGACAGCGTGCAGGACAGGTCGAAGTCGGGCGCGTCGGCTTCGGCGCGCAGTTGCGCGCTGACCCAGCCTACGAGCAGGAGCGGTTCGGTCAATGGCGGCGTGGTGAACGTCAACACGTCGCCGCGCTGCTCGACAAGCGCGTGGTCGCTGCCGGGCGGCAGCGTCGGCACCGGCCGCCAAGGATCGTGCACGAGGCATTCGGCGGTATCGTCGGCGGGGGGTGGGGTCGTCCGCGGGGCGTGCCGCGCGTGGGGAGCGGCGCGGCCGCGGCCGGCCCAATGGGAGGTGGCCGCAGGGTGCCGTCCCGCTCGTCGGATGGGGCGCGGCCGCTGCCGCCAAAATGTAAGATGACCGACGTGGCCGGCCACGTCTCCAACTCCCGCCACAACCGCGCGCCTAGGTCGAACAGCCGGACGCCGCCGGGCGGGTGGCCGGCGAGGGCGGCGCGCAGCCACGCGGCCTGTTCGGCATCGAGGCCGCCCGCCGCCTCGACGCCGAAATCCTGCGCGCCGAGCCGCCGCGCCCAGGGATGGTGCGCCCAGGGTCCGATCACCAGCCGGACCGGCACGCGGCCAGCCAGCGCGCGATAGGCGGCCAGCGTGCCGGTCAGGTGGCTGTCGTGCCAGCCGCCGATCAGCAGCGTCGGCACGCGCGCCGCCGCGATCACCTCCCGGTGCGCCGACGGCGAGATCGCGTCCCAAGCGGCGCCCGGCTCGGGATGGTCGATCCAGTCGTGGTAGTGCGACAGCGCCCGGTGGCGCTCCATCACCTCGGGCCTGGCCACGGACGGCGGGTTCGCCGCGGCCTCGCGCAGCGCCAGGAACGCCGCCTCGTCGCCGGCGAGCCGCGCGGTTTCGGCGCCCAGTTGCGCCGCCCAGCCGATGCCGCCGGCAAGTGCCCACGCGCCGCCCTCATAGGCCCAGTCGGTGCGCAGGTTCCAGCCGATCATCGCCGGCGCCATCGCGCGCAACGCGGCGGGCGCATGGCTGGCCGCCAGCAACTGGTTGGTGCCCTGGTAGGAAAACCCATACAGGCAGACGCGGCCGTCGCTCTCCGGCAGGCCGGCGGCCCAGGCCACGGTCGCGGCGCCATCGGCCGCATCGTCGGCGAACGGCGCGAACGCGCCCTCCGACGTGCCGCGCCCGCGCACGTCCTGCACCACGACGACGAAGCCCTGCGCCGCGTACCAGGACGGGTGCGCGTAGCACAGGGTGGAGGCGATACGCCGGCCGTACGGCTGGCGCATCAGCAGCACGGGATAGCGTCCAGGCGCCGCCGGCACGGTCACGTCGGCGTCGAGCCGCACGCCGTCGGCGGTGCGCATCGACTCCGTCCGCGTGGTCATGCGGCGGCGCTCCAGCCGCGCATCTTGCCGGGGTTGAGCAGGCCCTGCGGGTCGGCGGCGCGCTTGAACGCGAGCTGTTCGGGATCGGTCCGCTTCATGCCGCCGTCCTCCAGCACGCAGGTGTGCGGGTCGAACACCGCGCAGCCGCGGCGCTCCAGATGGGCGATGATCTCGCGCAGCCGCGCCTCGGTCGTGTAGCGCAGCAGCGGCAAGGCGGCGCACGCGACCTCGCCGCCGGCGCGGATGTATTCGAGGTGCATCGGCAGCTCGTCGCCATACGCCGCCACGAACTCGGCCACCACCGACAGCGGCTCGTGCGAGGGGAACCGGACCTGCAGGTAGGTAATGGTGCGGTCGACCTTGAGCGCCTGCAGCGTTGTGTGGTTCCAGGTGAACTCGAACGCCGGGACCGCGCCGTCCCGCTCGATGTCCGCCTCGGTGAGCCGACGGGCGAACCGGCCGCCATGGGCGCGCAGCATGTCCTCGAACGGCTCGAGGCTCTCCGTGCCGATGAGGAACAGCCCGACCGCGCGGCCCGGCGCCAGCAGCTCGGCCAACGGGCGGAAAAAGCCGGCCGTCGCCGCGTCGACGCAACTGCACAGCCGCTTGGCGATGCCGTCCGACACCGCGACTTGCTCGGTGAAGCGCGCCAGCTCCGCGAATGCCGCGAACTCGACGACGCAGTCGATCCAGTCGTGGGTGCGCGCCAGGGCGACGCGCAGCTCGGTGATGATGCCGTTGGTGCCGTAGGCGTGGTGGACGCGGTTGACGTCCTCGCCGTGCAGCTCCAGCACGCGCGGTTCCGCCTCCATGGTCACGACCCGCGCCGACAGCAGGTTGCCCGGGTCGCGCAACTGGCCGTGGTTGATCGAGCCGATGCCGCCCGAGCCGCCGGCCACGAAGCCGCCGATGCTGGCGGTGCGCCGCGTCGACGGGAACATCCGCAGTTCCCAGCCATGCGGGCGGCAGCGCCGCTCGATCTCGTGCAGTCGCGCGCCGCTGCCCACGCGCAGCACGCCCTGTTCCGGTTCGCCGATGGCGTCGAGCGCCATCAGGTCGAGCACGACGCCGCCGGCGAGCGGCATCGCCTGGCCGTAATTGCCGGTGCCGGCGCCGCGTGCCGTCACCGGGGCGCCGGCGGCGTGGCACTGCCGCAGCACCGCGATCACCTCGGCCTCGGACCGAGGCGAGGCCACCAGATCGGCGGTGACACCGCGCAGTTGCTGCTTCAGCACCGGGCTGTACCAGTAGAAGTCGCGTGACTTCTGCCGCACCAAGACGGGGTCCGCCTCGACCGGCACCGGGGCGAGCGACGTGGCGAGGGCGGCCCAGTCGACGCTCATGCGCGCACCATCAGGTGATCGAGCTCGCGGTGGTCGGGCAGGGTGGTGTCGATGGCGATGCCGCCGCGCAACACCACACGGCCGTCGCGCGGGCGGGCCAGCAGCTCGTGCAGGGTGCGGGCGCGGAACAGGATGAGGTCGGCGGGCTCGCCCACCGCGACGCGGCGCGCTTCCATGCCGGCGACCTGTGCCGGCACGTCGGCGGCGGCGCGGACCCAATCGGACAGCGGATGGTCCAGGTGCCCGATGCGCGTCGCCTCGCGGAACACCTCGACCATGTCGTGATCGCCATAGGCATGGAACGGATCGCGGCAGTTGTCGCTGGCGACGCTCACCGCGACGCCGCGCGCGCGCAACTCGTGCAGCAGGGTGACGCCGCGCCAGCGCGGGGTGCGGCCGAACGCACGGTCCTGCAAGTACATGTTGCACATCGGCAGGCTGACGATGGCGATGCCGGCGCGGGCCACCGCGTCCATGGTGCGGTCGGCGACGTCCGGCTCCTGCACCGCCAGGCTGCAGCAATGCCCGGCCACGATCCGGCCGGGGAATTTCCGCCGCGTCGCCGTTTGCGCGATGCGCAGCAGGCAGTCCGACGCCGGGTCGCCGGTCTCGTCGACATGGAAGTCGAGGTCGAGGCCACGCGCCTCGGCCAACGCGAACACCCGGTCGAGGAACCAGTCGGCCTCGGAAGGGTACGGCACGCCACCCATGACGCCGCCCGACTCGGCGACCAGGTCGGCCAGCCGCACCAGCCAGGCATCGTCGCGCGCCGCCTCGGGATGGAACAGCGCCACCGCCTGCAATTCGATCCGGCCGCGCCATTGCTCGCGCAGCTCGCGGAACACCGGCCAGGAGATGCCCGGCTGCCCACCGATCGAATCGAGATGGGTGCGGATCGCCCGCGTGCCGTGCGCGTAGGCGCAGCGCAGCCCGAACTCGGCGCGCGCCCGCACGTCGGCGGCGCTCCAGCGCGCCTCCCGGTCGATGCCCACCGTGCCGAGCGCCCCCTCGCGGCTGCCGTCCGGGTTGGCGGCGCGCGGCCAGATGTGGCCCTTGTCGAGATGGGTGTGCAGGTCGACCAGGCACGGCCAGACCATGCCGCCGTCGAGGTCACGCCCCTCGCCCGCGATCTCGCCGATGCGCGCGATGCGGCCATCGGCGATGGCGATGTCGACCAACGCCTCGGTGCCGCCGAACGCCTCCGAGATGCGCGCCCGGCGCAGCAGCAGGTCGGTCATCGCTCACGCTCCATGGCGCTCTCGTGCCAGCGCCGCAGCAACAAGGTTTGCAGCCCGCTCAATGCCAGGAAGATCAGGATGCCCAACGCCGACAGCAGCGCCAGGGCGGCGAACATGCGGGCGATGTTGAGCCGGTTGGCGCTCTCGACGATGCGCCAGGCGAGGCCCGATCCGGTGCCCGACCCGGCCACGAACTCCGCCACCACGGCGCCGATCAAGGCGAGCCCGCCGGAGATCTTCATCCCCGCCAACAGGTACGGCAGCGCCGTCGGCAGTTGCAGCAGCCGCAATCGCTGCCCGTCGGAGGCGCCATACAACTGGAACAGGTCGCGCAGGTTGTGGTCGACGCTGCGCAGGCCGAGCGTGGTGTTGGACAGGATCGGGAAGAACGCCACGATGGTCGCCAGGATCAGCAGCGCCCGGTCGACGTTCTCGACGCCGACCCAGATCAGCACCAGGGGCGCGATCGCCACCACCGGCGTCACCTGCAGGATCACCGCGTACGGGAACACGCCGAGCTCGACCAGCCGCGAGCGGGCCGCCAGCACCGCCAGGCCGACGCCGAACAGCAGCGCCAGCACGAACGCGGCGACGGTGATGCGCAGCGTGATCCACAGCGAGGCCAGCAGTGTCGCGCCATCGGTCCAGAACGCGCGCGCGATCGCCGACGGCGCCGGCAGCACGAAGCGCGGCACCGCCAAGTACCAGACCAGGCCCTCCCATAGCCCGAGCAGCGCCAAGCCGAGCAGCAGCGGCACCGCGATCCGCGCCGAGAGCGGCAGCGCGCCCTCCGGCATCAACGCGCCCGCCGCAGCACCGCCGACACCCGGCGACAGTATTCGTTGTAGCCGGGCGAGGTACGGAACGCCTCGTCGCGCGGGTACGGCGCGTCGACCGCCACGATCTCCTCGACGCGGCCGGGCCGCGCGCCCATGACCACGATCCGGCTCGACAGGTAGACGCTCTCGTAGACGCTGTGGGTGACGAACACGACGGTCCAGCCGCCCTCGGCCCACAGCGCCAGCAGGTCGTCGTTGAGCCGCTCGCGGGTGAACTCGTCGAGCGCCGCGAACGGTTCGTCCATCAGCAGCAGGCGCGGGCGCATGACCAGGGCGCGGGCGATCGAGACCCGCATCCGCATCCCGCCCGAGAGCTGCCGCGGGTAGGCGTCGGCGAAACCCTCCAGGCCGACATTGGCGAGCGCCGCCAGCACCGCCGGGCGCGCCTCCCGCCGTTTCCGCCCACGTAGCCGCAACGGCAGGAACACGTTGCCGAACACCGTGGCCCAAGGCATCAGCGTCGCGTCCTGGAACACGAAGCCCAACGAGCGCTCCGGCCGGCCGGCGGCATCGTGGGTCGCGTCCGGCCAATCGATTTCTCCGGCGCTCGGCTGGCCCAGTCCCGCGATCAGCCGCAGCAGCGTCGACTTGCCGCAGCCGGACGGGCCGAGCAGCGAGACGAACTCGCCCTGCACGATGTCGAGGTCGATCCCGGCCAGCGCCTGCGTGCCGGACGCGTAGGTTTTCGACGCGCCGCGGATACGCACCACCTTGCGTGCCGGCGCGACGAGGGCCGGCGGGGCCACGGTGCCTTGCATGGCGCTTCGGGCAGCAAGCGTCATGCCATGGCCGGCCCGTCGCGCAGCCAGGCGTCGAGGTCGAAGCGGCGCATCTCGTCGATCAGCGCCGCGAGCTTGATGGCGGTGAATTGCAGCAGCCGCTCGCCATCCTCGGCGGTGGCGAGGCTGGCGTCGCCGAGCGCCCCTTCGGGATGCAGATCCTGGGTCTCCCAGCCGAAGCCCACCGCGCCCTCCGGGGTGAGCGTGGCGAAGTGCCCGGCCATGTCGAGCCAGGCGCTGCGGAAGTTGCGCGCCCGCGCCATGTCCACCAGTCCCGGCGCGACATGGCGCATCAGCGAGGTCTCGACCCGGCCGCCATGGATGCCGTGCGGATCGTCGAGGCCGTCCGGCACGCCGAGCCGGCTCCACAGGCAGCCGACCGCCAGCATCCGCGCTCGGATGCGCAGGCGGCGGCACACCAGCTCGACCAGTTGCGGCTGGCCGCCATGGCTGTTCAGGATCAGCAGCCGCCGCACCCCGGCGCGCGCCACGCTCTCGCCGATCTCGGTCCACAGCGCCAGCAGCGTCTCGGCGGAGCTGGTCAGGGTGCCGGGGAAGCGGGCGTGCTCGACCGACAGGCCGATTGCCTGCGTCGGCAGCACGAAGACCGGCGCCGCCTCGGGCAGCAAGGCGAGCGTGGCCGCCACCAGTGCCTCGTTGATCGTGGTGTCGACCGAGACCGGCAGATGCGGCCCGTGCTGCTCGATGGCCGCGACCGGCAACACAGCCACCGTGTCGGCCGGCAGGTGGCCGAACGCTGTCCAGGGCAGGTCCTGCCAATGATGCGATGGCTGTGTCATCGCGGCATCCCGGCTTGCTCGGACGCCTCCGCGTAGGCCAGCACGCGGCCATCCTGCCCTCGCGCACCCACGATCTGCAGCCCGATCGGCAGCCCGGCCTCGGTCATCCCGCAGGGCACCGACATCGCCGGCTGCTGCGACAGGTTGAGCGGAAAGCTGAAGCCGGCCCATTCGGTCCAGCGCGCAAGGCCGCTGCGCGGTGGCACCTCGCATCCCGCCTCGAACGCCGGGACCGCCGTCGCGGGCGAGGCCAGGATGTCGTAGCCTTGGAGCAGCGCCTCCATGGCGCGGCCGAACTCCGCCCGCGCCGCCGCCGCCCGCACGTAGTCGACGGCGCTGAGCGCCTCCCCGGCCGCGACCGCCCCGGCCAGGCCCGGATCGAGCCTCGCGCGCGCCTCCGGCGGCAGCGCCGCCGCGCGGGCGGCGGCGCCGGAGAACCAAAGCGTGTTGAACAATTCGAGCAATCCCGTGCCCGGCAACTCGACTGGCTCCACGATCGCGCCGAGCCGTTCGAGGTCGCCCAGCCTCGCCGCGACGCAAGCCGCGACCTCGGGGTCGACGGCGCCGCAGGGCGGGGTCGCCCAGTAGCCGATCCTGGCGCCGGCGAACGCGGCGGGAGCGTCGTCCAACGCGGCGAGCTGCGCCGGGCCTTGCAGCCAGTCCTGCGCGTCCAATCCCGACATTGCCGCCAGCATGGCGCGCAAATCGGCAGTACTACGCGCCATCGGGCCGAGATGCGCCACGGTGCCGAACGCGCTCGGCGGGTAGGCCGGCACGCGGCCGTAGGTCGGCTTCAACCCCGCGATGCCGGTGAACGAGGCCGGCACCCGGATCGAGCCGCCGCCGTCGGTGCCGAGATGCAGCACGCCCGCCCCGCAGGCCGCCGCCACGGCCGCCCCGCCTGACGAGCCGCCCGGCGTCATGGCGAGGTTCCAGGGGTTGCGCGTGATACCGCTGAGCGGGCTGTCGGTGACGGCTTTCCAGCCGAACTCGGGTGTGGTGGTGAGGCCGAGCAGCATCGCGCCGGCGGCGCGCAACCGGGCCACCGCGGGCGCATCGGTTGTGCAAGGCGTCTCCGGCGTGCTCGGACTGCCGTAGCGGACCGGCCAGCCCTGGACCCAGACGATGTCCTTGATCGTCGTCGGCACGCCGTCGACCGGCGACAACGGCGCGCCGCGTTGCCAACGTGCTTCGGAAGCGCGCGCGGCGGCGAGCGCCGCCTCGTGCTCGATGCGGGTGAAGGCGTTGCACCGGCCCTGCACCGCCTCGGCACGGTCGAGGCAGGCGCGAGCGACCTCGACCGGCGACAGGCTGCGCGCCTCGTAGGCCTCGCGCAGTTCGGCGCAGCCAAGGCGGCAGAGCGGATCGGCGTCGGCGAGCGGCGACGGTGGGCTGTGTTGCATGGCGCGCTCCGCTGTGGCTTCAACGCAGGGTCTAGCAAACTGGAGGCCGCCATGTCCGACTCCGACATCAGCGCGGAGACTGTCCGTGCCGCCGAGCAGGTCGCCGGAGTCGCCTACAGCGAGGCCGAGCGGGCGGTGATGCTCGACAACCTCGCCAGCCAGATCGAGCTGGCGGTGCGCCGCCGGGCGGTGACGCTGCCGCACGACCTGGCGCCCGCGACCCGTTTCGACCCGCGGCTGCCCGGCTGGACGCCATCCCCCGCCGAGCCGTTCCGCCCGATGCTCGACCTGCCCGGCGAGCTGCCGGGCGACGACGCCGACATCGCCTTCGCGCCGGTGACGCAGCTTGCCGGATGGATACGCCAGGGCGCGCTGCGCTCGGAGCGGCTGACCGAAATCTACCTGGAGCGCATCGAGCGGTTCGGCGCTGGGCTGGAGTGCTTCGCCACGGTGACACGCGAGCTGGCTTTGGCGCAGGCGCGCGCGGCCGACGCGAAACTTGCATCGGGCACCTATCTCGGGCCGCTGCACGGCATCCCCTGGGGCTGCAAGGACGTATTGGACACCGCCGGCATCGTCACCGGATGGGGCGCCGAGCCGTGGTCCGGCCGCGTGCCCGACACCGACGCCGAAGTGGTGCGTCGCCTCGCGGCGGCGGGCGCCGTGCTGGTCGCCAAGACCACTGTTGGGGCGCTGGCCTACGGCGACATCTGGTATGGCGGGCGCACGCGCAACCCGTGGAACCGCGACGAGGGATCGAGCGGGTCGAGCGCCGGATCGGCCTCGGCCACCGCCGCCGGGCTGGTCGGGTTCAGTCTCGGCTCCGAGACGCTGGGCTCCATCGTGGCACCCTCGCTGCGCTGCGGCGCCACCGGGCTGCGGCCGACCTTCGGGCGGGTGTCGCGCGTGGGCGCGATGCCGCTGTGCTGGACGCTGGACAAGATTGGCCCGATCTGCCGCTCCGTCGCCGACACCGCGCTGGTGCTGGCCGCCATCGACGGTCACGATCCGGCCGATCCGTGCAGCATCGCTGGCCCGGCGCTCGGCTACGACGCCGGCGCGCCGGTTCACGGGTTGCGCCTCGGCTACTACCCTGCCGATTTCGCGGCCGACGACGCGCACGAGCTGGACCGGGCGATGCTGGACGCGGCGCGCGGCCTCGGCCTCACGCTGGTCGAGCTGACCCGGCCCGAGCTGCCCTATGACGTGCTGATGAGCACGCTGTTCGCCGAGGCGGCGGCGTCGTTCGAGCAGTTGACGCTCTCGGACCAGGACGATCTGCTGAGCTGGCAGGAGCCGGGCGCCTGGCCCAACACGTTCCGCAAGGCGCGGTTCCTGTCGGCGATCGACCACATCCAGCTCGACCGGCTGCGCCGCCGGGTGATGCAGGACATGGACGCGGCGCTCGCGGGTGTCGACGCCATCATCGGTCCGTGCCTGGCCGGCCCGCTGCTGCTCATCACCAACTACACCGGCCATCCCTCGCTGGCGCTGCGCTGCGGCTTCCGACAGTCGCCGACGCGGAGCAACCTGTCGCTGGCCGAGGCGCGGCTTAACCAGGGCGATTCCGGCGGCGGCGCGCTGCACGAGGTCCCGCACGCGATCAGCCTCTATGCGCGCCTGTTCGACGAGGGCACGCTGCTGCGTATTGGAAGCGCGATGGAGACAGCGCTCGGCGTGGCACAACGTCGGCCACCGGGTTTTGGTGCAGCGCTTGCATAGTCTCGCGAAGGTTGCAGGTCGGCAAAGGAACTTCGTTGCGATGGCACAGGCAGACATCACCCGCCGCGCGCTGATGGCCGGGACCGCCGCAGCGTCCGTGCTCGGCCTCCCGCGCACGGGGCGGGCGGATACGCCGCACGACGTGCTGGTGATCGGCCATGTCGCCGAACTGCAGACGCTCGACCCGGCGCAGGCGGTGACGATCAGCGACTTCCGCATCCTGTGCAACGTCTACGACAGCTTGCTGCACTACAAGGAGGGCAGCCTGGAGCTGGAGCCGGGCCTCGCGGAGTCCTGGACGGTCTCGCCCGACGGCAAGACCTACACCTTCAAATTGCGCCAGGGCGTCAAGTTCCACGACGGCACCGACTTCAACGCCGAGGCGGTGAAGTTCAACTTCGACCGCGTGCTCGACAAGAATCACCCGTTCCACGACACCGGCCCGTTCCCGTTCGTGTTCATCCTGGGTCCGATCGAGCGCGCCGAGGTGCTCGGGCCGTACGAGATCGCGTTGCACATGAAACAGCCCTACGCCCCGGCGCTGACCGCGCTGGCCGGCGCAATCGGCGGCTTGGCTGGCATTTCGCCGGCTGCGGTCAAGAAGTACGGCAAGGATTTCAGCCGCCACGGCGGCGGCACCGGGCCGTTCGCCTTCTCCGAATGGGTCAGCGGCCAGCGCTTCGTGCTGACGGCCAACACGTCGTACTGGCGCGGCGCGCCGGCGCTGGCGGCCCTGGTGTTCCGCCCGATCGCCGACGACAACGCGCGGTTCAGCGAGATGCAGTCCGGCGGCACCGACCTCACCATCGAGGTGCCGCCCGACAACATCGCGGGCTTCAAGTCCTCGTCCGACTTCACCTATTACCAGCAGCCCGGCCCGCACCTCTGGTACTTGGTGCTCAACACCAAGACCAAGCCGTTCAACGACGTGCGGGTGCGCCAGGCGGCGAACTACGCGGTCAACAAGGTCGCCATGGTGGACGACGTGCTGAAAGGCGCCGCCACCGTGGCCGATGGCGTCACCCCGCCGGCGTTCGGCTGGGCGCACGACAACGCGCTGAAGCCGTACCCGTACGACCCTGCCAAGGCCAAGCAACTGATGGCCGAGGCCGGCTACGCGAACGGCGTCGACGTCACCTTCTACGTCACCGAGAGCGGCTCGGGGATGCTGTCGCCGGTCCTGATGGGCACCGAGATCCAGGCCGACCTCGCGGCGGTGGGCATCCGCTGCAAGATCGAGACCTACGAGTGGAACACCTTCCTCGCCAAGATCATCCCGGCGCTGCCGCCGGACGTGGGCGTCGCCGAACTGTCGTTCATGACCCAGGACCCGGACATGCACCCGTTCCTGGCGCTGCGCACCGGCGCCCCGGTCAACTCCGGCGGCTTCTCCGATCCCAAGGTGGACGCGCTGATCGACCAGGGCCGCGCCGAGAGCGACCCCGCCCGCCGGGCCTCGATCTACGTCAAGATGCAGCAGGCGCTCTACGACGAGGCGCCCTGGGTGTTCGTCGCCAACTGGAAGCAGAACGCGGTGTCCACGGCGCGGGTGAAGGGGTTCGAGCTGCACCCCTCGTTCACCACGCCGTTCTACAAGACGCACAAATCATGAAGTCCGGGGTCTAGCCTTGGCCGGCTTGCTCCTGCGCCGGCTGGTGCTGGTGGTGCCGGTGCTGTTCGGGGTCAGCGTGATCGTGTTCCTGGTGATCTCGCTGATCCCCGGCGACCCGGCGCGCGCCATCCTCGGCACCTTCGCCAACCCGGCCAACATCGCGGAAGTCACGGCGCAACTGGGCCTCGACCGGCCGCTGCCGGTGCAGTACGCGGTCTGGGTCGGCAACCTGCTGCGCGGCGACCTCGGCCATTCGTACATCCTGCACAAGCCGGTGCTGGACGAGGTGCTCGACCGGCTGTTCCCGACCCTGTTGCTGGCCGGGACGGCGCTGGTGCTTGCCAGCGTGGTCGGCATCCTGCTGGGCGTGGTGGCGGCGGTGCGGCAGAACGGCTGGCAGGACAAGCTGATCACCGTGACCGTGCTGGTCGGCATCTCGACGCCCTCGTTCTGGCTCGGGATGCTGCTGATCCTGTGGTTCGGCGTGCGCCTGGCGTGGCTGCCGGTGGGCGGGATGCAGTTGATGTTCGGCGGCGGCGGGCCGCTCGACGTGGCACGGCACCTGGCGCTGCCGGCGATCACGCTGGCCTCGGTCGCGGCGGCGGTGCTGGTGCGGCTGACGCGCGGCGCCATGCTGGAGGTGCTGCGGCAGGACTACGTGCGCACCGCGCGGGCCAAGGGCTTGGGCGAGGCGCGGGTGATCTACCGCCACGCCTTCCGCAACGCGCTGGTCGGCATCATCCCGGTGATCGGGCTGCAGGCCGGTTTCGTCCTCGGCGGCGCGGTGTACATCGAGACGGTGTTCCAATGGCCCGGCATCGGCCGGATGCTGGTCAGCGCCATCGGCACGCGCGACATCCTGCTGGTGCAGGGCGGCGTGCTGGTGGTCGCCAGCGCCTACGTCGTCATCAACCTGCTGGCCGACCTGGCGCAGGCGATGCTCGACCCCCGGATCGCCGCCGCGTGAGCGCCGTCGCCGAGCCGGTGGCGCTTGCCGCGCCGGCGGCCTCGCGCGGCTCCGGCCGGCCATCCGCCTGGGCACGGCTAACCCACAACACGATGGCGAGCTTCGGCCTGGCGCTGCTCGCGGTCATCGTCGTCATCGTCCTGGCGGCCCCGGTGTTGCCGCTGGCCTCGCCCAACGTGACCGACGTGGCGCACCGGCTGCGGCTGCCGTTCACGCCGGGCCACTGGCTCGGCACCGACCAGGTGGGGCGCGACATCCTGGCGCGGCTGGTCTGGGGCACCCGGCTCAGCCTCGCGGTGGGCGTCGTCGCGGCGCTGTCGGCCGGGTTGGTCGGCTCCGTCGTCGGGTTGCTGGCGGCCTATCGCGGCGGACTGGTCGACGGGGCGCTGATGCGCGGCATCGACATGCTGATGGCGTTCCCGTACCTGCTGCTGGCGCTGGCCATCGTGGCCGTGCTCGGCCCCGGGCTGCTGCACGCCATGCTGGCGATTATCGTGGTCAACGTGCCGTTCTTCGCGCGCGGCGTGCGTGGTGCCGCGCTCTCGGTGGTGCGCGCGGACTTCATGGCGGCGGCGCGGCTGTCCGGCCTGTCGGACTGGCGCATCGTCACCGCCGAGCTGCTGCCCAACGTGCTGCCCGGCATTGTCATCGGCGTCTCGACCACGATCGGCTGGATGATCCTGGAGACCGCCGGCCTCAGTTTCCTGGGCCTGGGCGCGCAGCCGCCGCAGGCCGACCTCGGCGGCATGCTGGGCGAGGGGCGCAACCTGATCCAGGTGGCGCCGCACGTCGCCACCATCCCCGGCTTGGTGATCCTGCTGCTGGCGATCGGCATCAACCTGCTGGGAGACGGGCTGCGCGACGTGCTCGACCCCAAGCTGAAATCCGGCGGGCTGGCGCGCAGCCACCCGCGAACCGCATCCGCGTCTGGTAAGCAGCGGCGGCGCGGACTGGCGCGGCCGGGGGCGGAGGCACGACTGCCGCTCGCGATCCGGGGGCTGCGCACGCAATTCCGTGTCGGGCGCTCGGTGTTCGCGGCGGTCGGCGGCGTCGACATCGCGATCGGGCCGGGCCAGGCGGTCGGCATCGTGGGCGAATCCGGCTCCGGCAAGACGGTGACGGCGCTGTCGGTGCTGGGCCTGGTCGCGACCCCGCCCGGGCGCATCGAGGGCGGCGAAATCCTGTATCATGGCGAGGATCTGGTCGAAGCGCCGCTGTCGCGGTTGCAGGAAATCCGCGGCCGGCGCATCGCCTACGTGTTCCAGGACCCGCAGACCACGCTGAACCCGCTGCTGCCGGTGGGCGAGCAGGTGGCCGAGAGCATCCGCCGCCACCAGGGGCTGCGCCGCGCCGCCGCGATGCGCCGCGCCGTCGAGTTGCTCGACCTGGTCCGCATCCCGGACCCCGCGCGCAAGGCGGGCGCCTACCCGCACGAGCTGTCCGGCGGGCAGCGGCAGCGCGTCGGGATCGCCATGGCGCTGGCCAACGACCCGGAAGCCATCATCGCCGACGAGCCGACCACGGCGCTCGACGTCACCACCCAGGCACGGGTGCTGGCGCTGCTGGACGACCTCCGCCGCGAGCGCGGCGTGGCGCTGCTGTTCATCAGCCACGACCTCGGCGTGGTGTCGATGCTGTGCGACGTCGTGCATGTCATGTACGGCGGCCGGGTGGTCGAGAGCGGGCCTGTGGCGCAGGTGCTGGAGCGGCCGCGCCACCCCTACACGCGGCGCCTGCTGGCCTGCGCCCCCGCGCTCGGGCAGCGCCGGCCAGTGCGGGCGCACCCCCGCCTGCCGCCCGC
>CAXUHK010000071.1:0-7580 GCA_964250775.1 uncultured Acetobacteraceae bacterium
GGCACTCGACGCCTCGATCGTGAGCACCGTGCTGCCTAAGTTGAACAGCGGGTAGGCGTTTTCCAGTTCCGGTCGGGGACTCTTTGCCATTGCCGGCCAGCCGATGCACGAATCATGGGCGCGGAAATTGCGCAGCCACCAGGCCCAGTCCTCCGGCACCAGTGAGAACGGGTCGTTGTGCGCGAGTTCGCGCGCCGCCCAGACCGGCCAGTGCGGGTTCGACAGCGCCGGACGGCCGAGGAACACCATGTCGATGAGCTCCTCGCGAATGACGCGATCGGCGACCGCCGGCAGCCCGAGGTTCCAACTGACGCCGACCGGGATGCCGACCTCGCGCTTCACCCGCGTGCCCCGCTCCACCATGAAGGCCAGGTCGGCGAAGGGCACCACCTTCATCTCATCGGTGTTGAAGCCGATCGACAGGTCGGCGAAGTCGAGTCCGTGGTCCTTCATCCAGCCGATGGCGACGATGGACTCGTCAAACTGCACGCCGCGGTCGTTGAGGTCGTCGGAGCCGAGCCGCATGGTCAGCGGATAGCGCTCGGGCCACACCTCGCGCACGGCATTCAGTGCCTCCAGATGGAAGCGGCAGCGGTTCTCCAGCGATCCGCCGTATTCGTCGGCGCGGTGGTTGGCGATGGGCGAGAAGAAGCTGGCGCCGAGGTAGCCGTGGGCGAAATGCATCTCCAGCCACTCGAAGCCGGCATCGAGCGCCCGCTTCGCCGCCAGCTTGTAGCTCTGGTGCAGGCTCTTGATCTCCTCGACCGAAAGCTCCTGGACGGGATACGGGTACTTCGTGCCGCCGTAGGGGATCGCGGAGGGACCGCGCACCTGCCAGCCATCCGGGTGGTCGGCCGGCAGTTGCAGCCCGCCTTCCCAGGGCTTGGTCTCGCTGCCCTTGCGGCCGGTATGGCCGAGCTGGATCGCCGCGACGCCGCCCATGTCACGGATGAGTGTGGTGACGCGCTTCAGGCCATCGACCTGCGCGTCGTCGTAGATGCCGGCGCAGCTCGTGGTGGTGCGACCGTCGGGCGTGATGGCGAGCTGCTCGGGGAACACCAAGCCGAAGCCGCCGGCCGCGCGCGAGCCGAGCAGCATGACATGGTAGTCGTTCATCGTTCCGTCGGCGGCGGAGCGGTACATCGTCATCGGCGACATGGCGATGCGATTGCGTAACGTGACCCCCTTGAGGGTGTATGGGCTGAACAGGTCGGGCATGTCGCTGCTCCTTCTGCGCGAACGATACTTCGCCTGATTCGGCAACAACCGTGCCACCTTCCCGGGCGCGGCGCGGCGCTTCTCGTGCCACGGAAGAACTTGTATGGGTTGGCAATGGACCTCCTCAGCCCGTTGGGCCAGCGCGCGCTCGACCTGGCGATCCGCTTCACCCGCTGGCCCAGCGTCACCGGCACGCCAGGCGAGGCGGCGTTCCCGCGCCTGCTGATGGAGATGCTGGCGGCGCTGCCGTATTTCGCGGCGCATCCGGAGCACCTGATGCTGCAGCCGATCCCGGGCGATCCGTTCGGCCGCGCCAACGTCATGGCGCTGGTGGCCGGCGGCGGCGCCCGCACGGTGACGCTGAGCGGGCATTTCGACACCGTGCCGGTCGACGATTACGGCGACCTGGCGCCGCTCGCGACCGAGCCGGACGCGCTGCGCGAGGCGATCCTGGCGCGGCTCGCCGGCGCTCCCATCGACGACCTGGCCCGCGCCGACCTGGAAAGCGGCGACTACCTGCCGGGGCGCGGGCTGCTCGACATGAAATCCGGCCTCGCTGTGGGGGTCGCGGTGCTGGAGCGGTTCGCCGCCGAGCCGGGCGCCGGGGGCAACCTGCTGCTGATCGCCACCGCCGACGAGGAGGATCGCTCGGTGGGGATGCGCGCCGCGGCGGACGCGCTGCCCGAGGTGCTGGCGCGGTTCGGGCTCGAAGCCGCGCTTGGCATCAACCTCGACGCGCTGATCGACAACGGCGACGGCAGCGCCGGGCGCGTCGTGGCGCTGGGCTGCGTTGGCAAGCTGCTGCTGAGCGCCTTGGTGGTGGGGCGCGAGGCGCACGCCTGCTACCCGCTGAACGGCGTCAACGCCGGCTATCTCGCGGCCGAGCTGGTGTGCGAGCTGGAGTTCGCCCCGGAGCTGGCCGAGGAGGACGGGGCCGAGCTGGCGGCGCCGCCCACGCTGCTTGGCAGCCGCGACCTCAAGAGCGTCTACAACGTGACGACGCCGAGCCGGGTCTGGGCCACCTGGAACGTGCTGAGCCAGAGCCGCAGCGCCGAGCAGGTGCTGGCGGTGGCGACCCAGTTGGCCGGTGCCGCGATCGCGCGCGCCATGACCCGCATGACCGAGCGCAACGCCCGGCTCGCCAACCCGATGCCGATGAGCCCCGGATGGGACGAGGTGCCGGTGCTGAGCTTCGCCGAGCTGCGGCAGTTCGCCGCGGCGCGCGACGCCGGGTTCGAGGACCGCTTCCTGGAGCAGGCGGCGGCGCTGATGGCGCGCCCCGAGCTCGACCTGCCGAGCCGCTGCCGGGTGCTGACCGAGCTGGCCTGGGACGCGGCGGGGCTGCAGGGGCCGGCGATCGTGCTGGGCTTCGCCTCGCTGCCGTATCCGGCGACAGGGCTGCCGGAGACGGCGCAGGGGCGGGCGCTGGAGGGTCGCATCCGCGCGGTCGCGGCGGCGGTGGCGGCGCGGCATGGCGTGTCGATCACGCCGCTCCGGCACTTGCCGGTGATCGTCGACATGCCGTTCCTGGGCCATGTCGACGCCGAGGACCTCCGCCGCACCGCGCAGAACACCCCGGTCTGGGGCAGCTCGATCGACTGGGACCTCGACCGCCCGCCCACGCCCGGCATCCCGATCCTGAACGTGGGGCCGTGGGGCCGCGACTATCACCATTGGCTCGAACGGGTGCATTGTCCCTATGCATTCGGGGCGCTGCCGGAGCTGGTGCGCGACCTCGCCAGTGCCGGTTTGGAGTAGAGCGGTTCAATGGGGCATCAGTTCTCGTGGCGCGCGGTGGTGCGGGAGGGGCTGCGCGCGCAGTCCGGCTGGGGCAGGATGTGGCGCGACCCGGAGCCGCGGGCGCATTACGACGTGGTCGTCGTGGGCGGCGGCGGACACGGCCTGGCGACCGCGCACTACCTCGCGAGCCGGCACGGTGTCACGCGCGTGGCGGTGGTGGAGAAAGGGTACATCGGCTCCGGCAATGTCGGTCGCAACACCACCATCATCCGCTCCAACTACCTGCTGCCCGGCAACATTCCGTTCTACGAGCAGTCGTTGCAGCTCTGGGAAGGGCTGGAGCAGGACATCAACTACAACGCCATGGTCAGCCAGCGCGGCGTGCTGAACCTGTTCCACAGCGACGCGCAGCGCGACGAGTATGCGCGGCGCGGCAACGCGATGCGTCTGCATGGCGTGGATTGCGAGCTGCTAGACCGCGAGGCGGTGCGGCGGAGGCTGCCGCTGGCGGATTTCGACAACGCGCGGTTCCCGATCCAGGGCGGCCTGCTGCAAGCCCGCGGCGGCACCGTGCGGCACGATGCCGTGGCCTGGGGCTACGCGCGCGCCGCCGACCGGCGCGGCGTCGACATCCTGCAGCACACCGAGGTGGTCGGCATCCGGGTCGAGGGCGGGCGGGCCATCGGCGTCGAGACCACGCGCGGCTTCATCGGCGCCGACCGCATCGGGCTGGCCTGCGCCGGCAACTCGTCCCGCGTCGCCGCCATGGCCGGGCTGCGGCTGCCGATCGAGAGCCACGTGCTGCAGGCGTTCGTTTCCGAGGGGCTGAAGCCGCTGGTCGACTGCGTGGTGACGTACGGCGCCGGGCATTTCTACATCAGCCAATCGGACAAGGGCGGGCTGGTGTTCGGCGGCGACATCGACGGCTACAACTCGTACGCGCAGCGCGGCAACCTCGCCACCATCGAGGACGTGGCCGAGGGCGGCATGGCGTTGATGCCGGCGCTCGGCCGGCTGCGGTTGCTGCGGCACTGGGGCGGGATCATGGATATGTCGATGGACGGCAGCCCGATCATCGACCGCACCGAGGTCGGCGGCCTCTACCTCAACGCCGGCTGGTGCTATGGCGGCTTTAAGGCGACGCCGGCCTCGGGGCTGTGCTTCGCGCACCTGCTGGCCCGCGACGAGACCCATCCGGCGGCGGCGGCGCTGCGGCTCGACCGCTTCGGCCGCGGCAACGTCATCGACGAGCGGGGCGCCGGCGCCCAGCCGAACCTGCACTGACGCCACAATGCGCATCCTCTGCCCTCACTGCGGCGAACGCGGCCACGAGGAGTTCTCCTATCTCGGCGACGCGCGGCCGCAGCGCCCGACCGATGGCGGCGCGGTCTCGACCGCCGCGTGGGAGGAGTACGTGTACCTGCGCGACAACCCGGCCGGCGTGCATCGCGAGCTGTGGTTTCATGCCGCCGGGTGCCAGGCCTGGCTGGTGGTGACGCGCAACGTTCGCACCCACGAGATGTTCGGCGCCGAGCCGGCGAGGGCGGTATGATGGACCAGCCGATCCAGGCGACGGCCGTCGCGTCGACCGGCTCTCCGCAACCCTACCGGCTCGCGCATGGCGGGCTGATCGACCGCTCCCGCCTGCTGCGGTTCAGCTTCGACGGCCGTTCCCTGACCGGACATCCCGGCGACACGCTGGCCTCGGCGCTGCTGGCGAATGGCGCGCGGCTGGTCGGCCGCTCGTTCAAATACCATCGCCCGCGCGGCATCCTGAGCGCCGGGCCGGAGGAGCCGAACGCGTTGGTCGAGCTGCGCGCGGGCGCGCGGCGGGAGCCCAATACCCGCGCCACGGTGGCGGAGCTGTTCGACGGCCTGGACGCGCGCAGCCAGAACCGCTGGCCGTCGCTGGCCTTCGATCTCATGGCGGTGAACGGCGTCGCGGCGCCGTTCCTGGCCGCCGGCTTCTACTACAAGACCTTCATGTGGCCGGCGGCGTTCTGGGAGAGGGTCTACGAGCCGCTGATCCGCCGCGCCGCCGGGCTGGGCCACGCCGCCCGCCTACCCGACCCCGACAGCTACGACCGCGTGACCGCGCATTGCGACGTGCTGGTCGTCGGCGGCGGTCCCGCCGGGCTGATGGCCGCCCTGAGCGCCGCGCGCGCCGGCTGCCGGGTGATCCTGGCCGACGAGGACAGCCGGCTCGGCGGCCGCACCCTGGCGGAGAACCGGGAGATCGGCGGCCAGCCGGGGCACGCCTGGTCTGCCGGCGTCGCCGCCGAACTGGAGAGTCTGCCGGAGGTCCGGCTGCTGCCGCGCACCACGGTGTTCGGCGTCTACGACGGCGGCGTCTATGGCGCGGTCGAGCGCGTCTCGGACCACCTGCCGGAACCGCTGCCGCACCAGCCCCGGCAACGGCTGTGGCGCGTCGTCGCCCGGCGCTGCGTGCTGGCGGCCGGAGCCATCGAGCGGCCGCTGGTGTTCGCCGGCAACGACCGGCCGGGCGTGATGCTGGCCGGCGCGGTGCGCAGCTATGTCCACCGGCAGGCCGTGGCACCCGGCAGCCGGGCGGTGGGGTTCGCGACCCATGACGAGGCCGCGACCACCGCCGCCGACCTGGAGGCCGCCGGCATCGCCGTCGCCGCCATCGTCGACCCGAGGCCGATGCCGAGCGGGGCGTTGCGCGCCATGGCGCAACTGTGCGGCGCGCGGCTGCTGTCCGGCTCGGTCGTCGCCGAGGCGCATGGCGGCCGGGCGCTGCAGGGTGTCGACGTGCTCACCCCCGGCGGCGCGCGAGTGCGGCTCGATTGCGACCTGCTGGCGATGTCCGGCGGCTGGAGCCCGTCGGTCCACCTCACCACCCATCTCGGCGGCCGGCCTGTCTGGGATGACGCCATCGGCGCGTTCGTGCCCGGCCAGTTGCCGCCCGGCATGACCGTGGCCGGGGCGGCCGGCGGCGCGTGGGCACTGGCCGACGACCTCGCGGACGGCCTGCGGGAAGGTGTCCTCGCGGCGGAGGCGTGTGGCTTCGTGGCGGTGGCAACGGCTGCGCCGGAGTGCGGCGAGGAGCCGGCTTCCGGGCCGCCGCTGTGGCGGGTGCGCGGCGGGCGCGGCAAGGCGTTCATCGACTTCCAGAACGACGTCACCGCCGCCGACGTGGCGCTGGCGGAGCGCGAGGGGTTCCGCTCGGTCGAGCACCTGAAGCGCTACACCACGCTTGGCATGGCGACCGACGGCGGCAAGACCGCCAACGTCAACGGCCTGGCGCTGATGGCCGAGATCACCGAACGGTCGATCCCCGAGACCGGCGTCACCGTGTCGCGGCCGCCGTACAATCCGGTCGCCATCGCTGCCCTTGCCGGGCATAGCCGTGGCCCGGCCTACCGTCCGACCCGGCGCACGCCGACGCATGACTGGGCGACTGAGCAGGGCGCGGTGATGACCGAGTCCGGGGCGTGGTTGCGCGCCTCGCATTTCCCGCGCGACGGCGAGGCCGACTGGCTGGCCACGGTCCGTCGCGAAGTCACCGCCGTCCGCACCGCGGTCGGCGTGTGCGACGTGACCACGTTGGGCAAGATCGACGTGCAGGGCGCCGACGCCGCCGCGTTCCTTGATCTCGTCTACGCGAATTCCTGGGGCAACCTCGCGGTCGGGCGGGCGCGCTACGGGCTGATGCTGCGCGAGGACGGCTTCGTGCTGGATGACGGCACCACCGCGCGGCTCGACCGCGACCGTTTCGTGACCACCACCACCACAGCCAACGCCGTGCGCGTGTTCCAGCATATGCAGTTCGCCAGCCAGGTGCTGTTCCCCCGCCTCGACGTGCAACTGGCGTCCGTCACCGAGCAATGGGCGCAATCGGCGCTGGCCGGGCCGCGCGCCCGGGAACTGCTCGCGCGGCTGGTCGACCCGCCGTTCGACATCGGCAACGTGGCGTTCCCGTACATGGCGGCGGCCGAGCTGACGGTCTGCGGCGGCGTCAAGGCGCGGCTGTTCCGCATCTCGTTCTCCGGCGAGCTGGCCTACGAGGTCGCCGTCCCGGCGCGCTTTGGCGACGCCCTGGCGCGCCGGGTCATGCAGGCCGGCGCCGATCTCGGGGTGACGCCATACGGGCTGGAGGCGCTGGGCGTGATGCGCGTCGAGAAGGGCCATCCGGCGGGCGGCGAGCTGAACGGCCAGGTCAGCGCGCACGACTTGCGCCTGGGCCGCCTGCTCAGCGCGCGCAAGGACTTCATCGGCCGCGCCATGGCGTCGCGCCCGGCCTTGACCGATCCGCGGCGGCCGACGCTGGTTGGCCTGCGCCCGCTCGACCCCGCGCATCGCCTGCGCGGGGGCGCGCACCTGCTGCCGCAAGACGCCGCCTCCGTGGCCGCGCATGACCAGGGGCACGTCACCTCGGTCGCCTACTCGCCCTCGCTCGGCCACTGGATCGGGCTCGGCTTGCTGCAGCGCGGGCCGCAGCGGCTGGGCGAGCTGGTGCGAGCCTACGACCCGGTGCGCCAGGGTGATGTCGTCTGCGAGGTGGTGCAGCCGATGTTCGTCGATCCGGCCGGGGAGCGGCTGCGTGGCTGACGTGGCGCTGCTGGCCCGCTCGCCGCTCGACACCGCGCTGCGTCCGGGAC
>CAXUHK010000071.1:7590-20540 GCA_964250775.1 uncultured Acetobacteraceae bacterium
GTTATGTCTGAGCAGGTCGGCGAGGCCGAGATTGCCCGGCCCGGTCAGCGTCGCCACGCTGGATGACGGCGTGCTTGGTGATCCGGTCGACGGACGGTTCCACCCGGCGCTGCTGGATGCGGTATTGCAAACCGCCGGCGGCACGCTGCCGGCGGTGACGCCGGGCGGCATCGCCGGCGTCGCCGCCAGGACCGGCCGTGGCGAGGCGGTGCGCGCCAGCCTCGGACTGCCGCCGCCAGGACGCTGGGCCGACCTCGACGGAATGCGCGCGGTGTGGTCGGGGCCGGACCGCTGGCTGCTGCTGGCCATGCGCGACATCGAGGCCGAGTTGCGCGAGCGGCTGGGCGACGCCGCCTCGATCACGGACCAGACCGACGCGCGCTGCATCGTCCGGGTATCCGGGCCGCGGGCCCGCGACGCCTTGGCCAAGGGCGTGCCGCTCGACCTGCACCCGCGCGCGTTCCGGCCGGGCGACGCCGCCACCACACTAGCGGCGCACGTCGCGGTCCAGATCTGGCAGCTCGACGGCACGCCGCGCTACGACTTGGCGGTGCCGCGCAGCTATGCCGGCGATTTCGCCGGGTTCCTGCTGCACGCTGCTGGCGAGTTCGGAGTCGAGACGCTCAGCCCTCTCGCAGCATAGACTGCGCCTCGACGAGCGGCAGCTTCCGGCGCATCCGCTCGATCAAGGCGGCGGTCTCCTGTTCCCGACCACACGCCACCGCGGCGGCGACATCGCCACCTTGCACCAGCAGCGCCACGAAGCGGCCGGCGTCGAGGTCGCCGTCGATCACCACCTGGTCCCACGCCTCGGCATGGCCGAGGTACTCGAACCGCTTGCCGTAATGGTAGGTCCAGAAGAACGGCACGCCGTCATACTGCGCGTCACCGCCCAGCATGTTGCGCGCGGCGACGCGCGCGTGCTGCTGCGCCACGCGCCAATGCTCGATCCGGGTCGGCTTGCCCTGAAACGGGAAGGCGGCGACGTCGCCTGCCGCGTACAGAGCCTCGGCCGCCCGCATCCCGGCATCGACCACGAGGCCGCCATCGTCGCGCTTGTCCACGCCCGCGGCGAAGCCGGTCGCCGGCTGTACGCCGATGCCGACGATCACCAGGTCGGCCGGCAGCACCTCCTGGCCCACGATCACCGCCCGCACCCGCTGCTCTCCCGCGAGGCGGGATGCCTGGCCGATACGGAACGTGACGCCGTGGCGCTCGTGCAGGCGGCGGAACATGGCGCCGACCTGAGGACCGAACTGGCGCGCGAACGACACGTCCTCGGGCGAGACGACGGTGACTGCCGCCCGCCGCTCGCGCAGCGCCGAGGCGACCTCGAGTCCGATGAAGCTGCTGCCCAGGATCACCACCCGGAGGGCTTGGCGCAGCTCCGCCACGATCGCCGCCGCGTCGGCGACCGAGCGCAGGACGTGGACGCCCGCGAGGTGCGCGCCCGGCACATCGACTCGTCGCGGCGCGCCGCCGGGGGCAAGCAGGGCGGCGTCGTACTCGATGCTGCTGCCATCGGCGAACCAGGCCCGCTTGGCCGAGGGTTCGAGGCGGGCGACCGCGTCGCGGCGGAACTCGACATGGTGCGAATCGAACCATTCGCGGTCGTGCACGGCCGGCACCGCATCCGGCGCCATGCCGCCGGCCATCACGAACTTGCTCAGCGCGGTGCGGTCGTACGGCAACGCCGGTTCGGCGGCGGCCAGCACCACCCGGCCGGCGAAGCCGAACTCGCGCAGCGCCGCGACCGCGGCCGCCCCGGCGGCGCCTCCGCCCACCACCAGCATGGTGCGAGCGTCGGGCGCGGACGGCGACGCCTGGGGCGTCGGCGTCTCGGGGACGATCGGGTCGGCGCCCACCATCACCGCTCCCCCGTCGACCCGCACCGGGTAGCGGACCAGCGGGTCGAGCGCCGGCGGCTCCAGCACCGCGCCGTCGTCGAGGCGGAACGTCGCCTTGTGCCACGGGCAGACCAGCCGGCCGTCGCACACGGCGCCCTGATCGAGAGGCGCCTTGGCGTGCGGGCACTCGGCGGCGAAGGCATGGACCTGGCCGCGATGGCGCACCAACGCGATGCGGGCGATGCCCACTTCGATGCGCCAGGGCCGGTCCTCGGCCATGTCGGCCAGCATCGCCACGAACTGCACTGATTGGCGCTCCTGCCTGGATCGCTTCTCAACCCCGTGGCCGACGTCGCGTTCCGCGCCGAGCCGCAGCGCCGGTCGGGTTTATGCCAAACGCGGGTAGCCCAGTGCCACCGCCGCATCCTCCATGGCACCGATGGAGGCGTACGCCTCGCGTGGCAGGACGGCGAAGCCGGTGAGTCCAAGCGCCGCCCGGTGCCATGCCATGTCGGGGCTGGCGACCAAGGCGCGCAAGGCGTTGCGCAGCGCGGCCATGGTGCCCTGCCCGGCGCCGGAAGCGGTAATCAGCGGCAGGCCGGGGATCGCCGCCGTCTCGCCGATCACCCGCGTGCCGCGCAGCAACTCGGGGCGGTGCCGGGCGGTCAGGCCGTGGCTCACGCAGTCGATGGCGGCGACGTCGGCGCGGCCGTCGCGCAGCGCCGCCAGGCTCAGCATATGGCCGCCGGTCGTCACCACCTCGGAGAAGAAGCTGCCGTTGCCGCCGGGCGCGGCGCCGGCGTGCGGGGCGATCGCGGCGCGGAAGGCGTTCATGCCGGAGTTGCTGTCCCAATCGTTGACGGCGGCGCGCAGGCCGCGCAACTCGCCGATCGCCTCCGCCGGCACCCGTTCGGCCACCACCAGCAGACTGCGGTAGAGCGGGCCTTCGCAGCCGCGCAGATCGTAAGTCGGGGTCGCCACCACCTGCACCGACTCGCCCAGGGTCAGTAGCGGGTAGCCGCAGGTCTGCGCCAGCAACAGATCGGGCGAGCGCCAGATATCCCAGAGCGGCATATCGGTCTCGAGCGACGAGGGTACGTCGCGCAGCCCGGAGGCGCGCAGCCGGTCGCGCAGCCAGGCCCAGATCGCCTGGTTGCTCGCCGCGAGCCATGCCATGTCGTACATGCCGAGGCTGGCGATCAGGTGGTGCGCGGTCATGCCCGGCGCTCCCTCAGGTCACGACCAAATCGGCATCGCGGTCTTCCTCGACCGTGAGAGTCGCGAGGAATTTCGGCACATCGGGCGGCTGCACCACGGCATGGCGCACCAGCTCGTCGAACCGCCGCACCAGGGCGCGGATATGCTCGGTCCAGGTGAACACGAAGTAGATGCCGCCCACGAACACCGCCGCGCGTGCGGTGCCGAACACGCTGAACGGCACCGAGTAGAGCTGCCTGCGGTCGAACAGGAACAACCGGAAGCTCGGATACAGCTCGGTCGCGAGCGATTGCATCCGGGCCAGTTGCCGCCGCCGCTCCGCCGCGGCCAGCCCGGCCCAGATGCCACGTCCGGCGGCGAGCTCCCGCAGCGCCTGGACGCAGGCGCAAGCCTCGATCTCGGTGTCCGGCTGCCGCAGGTAAAGCAACCGGCTCTCGACGCTGTCCCAGCTTCGCGGCGGCGCGTTCCCGGCGGCGTTCAGGTATTCGTGGCGCAGCACCGCCTCGGTCTTGAGCAGGTCGGGGAAGCTCACCGGCACCGTGCGGATCTTGGTGCCGGCCGCCTCGCTCATCCAGGCGAACATACGGTCGTCGATCGGCAAATCCTCATGCGGCTCGATCTGCATGACTTCTCCGAAGCTGGCGGGACTGGCCTGCTCGTGCTGGCTGAGGCCCAGCAGCCAATCCGTCGAGACGCCGGACGATACCGCAATGGCGGCCAGCGTCTCGGCCCGCGGCAGGCGTGGCGACTGGTCGGCGAGCAACTGGGTCAGCGTCGAGCGGTCGATGCCGCTGGCACGGGCGAAGGCTGCCTGGCTGCCGCCACGCTGGGCGATGACGCCGAGCAGGCGGTCGCGAAACGCCGCCGCGGACACCCGACGGTCGAGCGCTGCTACATCTCTCGGCAAGCTGTGTGGATTGTCAACATATGGCATTGAAATGCGACACCACGCACGTTTCAAACGAGCCCCCAATGATTGTAGGATAAACTTTACGAGAGTGCAAAGGTTTGATGATGCGGGTCGGGCGGGTGTATCGGATCGAGTGGCCAACCGCGGCCCTCGTGGTGTTGGTTTGGAGCTTGTGGCTGTTTCTGACCCGGTTCTACGCCGCCCTGCCGGTATGGTTGCTGGTTATTGGCGGCGGCTGGACGGTCGCCTGGCACGCGTCGCTGTTGCATGAACTGATCCACGGTCATCCGACGCGCTGGCCTGCGGTGAACCGCGCGCTGGGTCTGCCAACCATGCTGTTGCACCTGCCGTTCGATCGTTATCGCGCGATCCATCTGATGCACCACCGCGACAAACACCTGACCGATCCGTTGGAGGATCCGGAGACGCAATACTGGACCGGCGCCGCCTGGCGCGGGTTGGGTCCGGTGGGGCGGGCGCTGGTGCGGTGCATGTCGTTGCTGGCCGGGCGACTGGTGGTAGGGCCCGTATGGGCGATCGGGCGCTTCCTGTGGCTCGATGCGCATCGCGCGTGGCGCGGCGTGCCGGGCGTACGCGCGGCGTGGGCGGCACACCTGCCGTTCGCGGCGCTGGCTGTGCTGTGGCTGGTGTTGGGCTGCGGCATGAGCCTCGTGACCTACTTCGCCTGCTTCATGCTGCCCGGCATGGCGCTGATGCTGATGCGCTCGTTCGCCGAGCACCGCTTCGCGGACGTCAGCGAACATCGCACCGCGATCGTCGAGCGGGCGCCGGTGCTGGGCGTGTTGTTCCTGTATAACAACCTGCACGCGGCTCATCACGAGCGCCCCGGCCTTGCGTGGTATCGGCTGCCGGGCTGGTATGCACAAGAGCGTGCGCGGTTGGTCGCCAAGAACGGCGGGCTAGTGTACCGCGGCTATGCCGACGTGGCGCGCCGGTTCCTGCTGACGCCCTATGACGTGCCGGTGCATCCGCACCATTGCGCTCCAGGGCAGGTGGTCCCGCCCGTCGCGGCAACAGGGCCAGCTTGTCGCGACAGTAGGAAATATGCCTGATCCGGTGTGAGCGCGCAGGCTGCGCTGACGCCCTTCATCATGGGTTGGCGTTTCCGGCGCGAGTAACGGGCCGCACAGCGGGTGCGTCGTGTTGGCTTCGAGGCAGCCAGCGGCACAGCCGACGTATCACGGAGTCGGCATGGTGTTCTCCCGCCAGCCGGTTTCGCGCCTGCTGCTCGCCGCAACTAGATGGCTTATGCGGGCGTTCGTCGTGCAGGTCTGCGTCACTTTTCTTTTGGCATTTGCCATTGGTTTCCAGAAAGGCTTTGTTGCGCGCAGCGGCCATGGGCAGCCTTGGGTCGTTCCAGGTTGGGTTATGATCCTGGTTGCTACGGCGACGTTCCAACTGACCCTGCTGTTCATCGCATGGCGGCGCGGCAAGGTCGCCGGTGACGGCGACGTGAGACGGGGACTTGGCATGACGCCGCTGCGCCGACCCTGCCTGCTTGCCGGATTGTCGTTGGCGATCGTACCTGCCGTCATCTGCTGGGCGGCCATCATGCTCCGTCTTGCAGTGCCGGTGACGAGCGGGCTGGCGCCGGTGCTGGCGGCGGCACGGGAACAGGCGCTGATGCCGGAGATCGCCTTGCTTGTGGTGGCCGGCCTCGTGGCTCCGGCCGCGGAGGAATGTTTTTTCCGGGGCTGGCTATGGACCGGCCTGCGCCGTCACTTGGATCCCCTGGCGGTCATGTCGATCACCTCGACCCTCTGGCTTTCGCTGCATATGCTCGATAATCCGTTTCGGCCGCTATACTTGTTTCCAAGTGCCGTGTTTTTTGGTATCGCTCGACACTGTTGCGACAGTGCCTGTGCATCGCTGGCCTTGCATCTCGTGAATAACCTTCTGTCTCTTGGCGCCGGTTAATTTATCCTGGCGCACGTTCATGAAAATAAGAATGTCTGCCGCAGAACTGCGGTCCGATGCGCTGACGCTGAAACGTCGTTACGATATGCCAAAGGAACCCGCCTGAGCCGTCGCGCGGATGTCCCGATGAGCGGCGGCGTAGCCGGGCGCCACGGCTTGCAAATTGCCGGCCAGCAAGGAGTGCAGGCGCGGCAGCGCATGGAACGGCACGCCGGGCGCAATGTGGTGCTCGGCATGGTAGTTAACGTTCCAGAACAGCATCCGCACCGCGCGGACGCTGAGCGTGGTTCGCGTGCTGGCCCGGCGGTCCAGTAGCAACGGCAGCCCACCGTGCTCGGCCATTAGGACGGCGCGCAGCACCGGTTGCCCCAGCAAGGCGGGGACGACATACAACCAAAGCAGACAGTCACTCCGCAGGGCCAGCGACCCTGCCGCCAGCGCGGCGTAGGTTGCCAAGTAGCATCGCGCCTCGAAGATCACCGCGCTGCGGCGATGCCGTGGGATGAACGCGGCCTCCACATGGCCGCGCGCCAGCATTAGCAGGAGCCTGATCTCGGCGATCCAGTATGGCAGCCCGGAGAGCCGCCACAGGTATCGTGCCGGTGTGAGCGGCCGGCTGTCGGCGAGTTCAGGGTCGTGCTCCGGGTGCTGGGTGTGGCGGTGGTGCGCCATGTGGAACAGGCGGAACCATTCCGGTGGCAGCACCAGCAATAGGCCGGCAAACCAGCCAAGCAGCTTGTTGGCCAGCACCGGGCGGAACACGGTGCGGTGCGTCGTCTCGTGCAGCGGCGCGAACAAGGCGATCAACGTCACGCCCAGCACCGCCATTGCCGGCCAGGCTAATGGCGTCGACCGGGTCGCCGTCACGAATGAGCCGGCAATACTAATCAGCGCCAAATGTCCCGTCAGCCACGCTATGGCTATGGTGTCGGATTTCAGCGCCAGCTCCCGTACCGTCGCGGCTGGCAGGATCGGTGTGGCGGCCTGCGGCATGACAGTTCCGTTGTGACTGTGATCGGTATTTGGGCGGCGCGTTCCGGCGCGGCAAGGGTGCGGCGGTTGCCTGTCGGTTGCGCTCGCGTTACAGCAGGCCTGATGCCTCGATGGACAGTCCGGATGCTCATGCCTTGATCGCCGCCATCATCGTCGCAGCCGGGCGTGGCCAGCGCATGGGCGGCCCGATCCCCAAGCAGTATCGCGAACTCGACGGCCAGCCTATCATCCGGCACACGTTGCTGGCGTTCCTGCGCCATCCCGGCATCGACCGCGTGCAGGCGGTGATCCATCCCGCCGACCGCAAACACTACGACGGTGCGGCGCACGGGCTCGACCTGCCGCCGCCGGTGATCGGCGGCAACACCCGGCAGGAGACGGTGCGCTTCGGACTGGAGAGCCTGGCCGACCAAGGCGTCAAAAAGGTCATCGTGCACGACGGCGTTCGCCCGTTCGTGGAGCAGGACACGATCAGTGCCGTGATCGCGGAGTTGGACGACAGGCCTGCTGTGGTAGCGGGGCTTCCGGTGCCGGACACGCTGAAGCGCTGCCGTAACGGCCTGATCGACGGCACGGTTGACCGCACCGACGTATGGCGGGCGCAGACGCCGCAAGGTTTCCGGTTCGCTTCCATCCTTGAGGCGCATCGCCAGGTGCACCTGCACAACCCGCTCGGCCTCGACCTCACCGACGACAGCCTGGTCGCGGAGCGGCATGGCATCCCGGTCTCGCTGGTGCACGGCAGCGACGACAACTTCAAGATTACCACCGAGCGGGATCTTGAACGCGCCGAGCGATTGATGCGGCGGGGCCGCAGCGAGACGCATACCGGCTGGGGGTTCGATTTCCACGGGTTCGGAGCCGGCGACCACCTGATGCTATGCGGTATCCCGGTCGAGTTCGACCACGGCATCGCGCGCGCGCACAATGTCGACATCCCGCTGAACGCCGCCACCGATGCGTTGCTCGGCACCGTCGGCGGCCAGCATGGCAACGACCATTTCAGGCCTGGCGCGCCGCTGCACCGCGGCGCCAGCAGCGACGTGTTCCTGCGCGAGGCGGTGTCGCTGGTGACCATGAAAGGCGGCCGCATCGTGCATGTCGACATGAGCGTGCTGAGCGAGCGGCCGGACATACGTGCTTACCGCGACGCCATGGTGCTCCGCCTGGCAGACCTGCTCTCGGTGGCGCCGGAACGGGTCGGCGTCAAGCGGGTGTCCGGCATGGAAAGCGGACTATACCGTCGCACGGAAGGCGTGGGCGCTCAATGCCTGGTCACGGTGCAGTTTCCGGCGTTGTAGGTGGTGCGTCTCGCATCCTGAAAAAACGCGGTGATGCTACCGACATCACCGTCTCGCTTCGGTGACTTCATGCGCACGCAATATCGACCTCCAAGCCGGTTCTCACGGCAGGTGAAGGCTTGTCTACTTTCGCCCGAACCGCAGACAATTACGCCTGCAGCAATCTGATAACGCCACCGAGCTGGTCGAGGTCGCTGTAATGCACGCTGAGGCGACCACCCTTGCCGCGCGAACTCACGGTGACGACAAGCCCAAGGCGTTCCGTGAGCTGGCGCTCCAATGCCCGACTGTCGGCGTCGTCGCGGCCCACTGCCGAGGCGGGCGGATGCTGGGCGGCCGTTATCATCGCTTCGGTTTGGCGAACGTTGAGACCGCGTGCGATTACCGAGAGTGCGGCTCGGGCCGGCTCCGGATGTGCGAGCAGTGCCCGTGCATGGCCGGCCGAGAGACTGCCGCAACGCACCTCGTGCTGCACGGCATCCGGAAGATTGAGCAGGCGCACCGTGTTGGCGACATGGCTCCGGCTCTTGCCGATGGCATGGGCGAGACTGTCCTGGGTCATCCCGAACTCGGATTGCAGGCGGCGAAAGCCTTCCGCCTCCTCAATGGCGTTGAGGTCGTCGCGTTGCAGGTTCTCGACCAACGCCGCTGCCGAGGTTTGCGCGTCGGAGAGGGTGCGGACCAGGCAAGGCACTTCCGACAGGCCGGCGAGACGCGCGGCACGCCAGCGCCGTTCCCCGGCCACGATTTGGAAGCGGGCGGGCTCGTCTGCCGCAGGACGCACCAATAGCGGTTGCAGCACGCCCTGCGCCCGGATCGAGGCGGCCAGTTCGGCGAGGCTGTCGGCATCGATCGGGCCGCGCGGCTGGAACGGATTTGGTTCTAAGCTGCGGACATCGATGCGTCGCTGGACACTGTCTGGCTTTTGATCCGTCGGCTGCTCGTCTCCTAACAAAAATGCCAAGCCTCGGCCCAGCCGCGGGATGGGATCACGGGCTGCCATTGGGATACCCATTGATCGAGAGTGTTGGGATTGTCTGTAACAGTTCGTCGGCCAGACGGTCGTAGGCGAGCGCCCCGGGTGAACGTGGGTCGTATGTTGTGACAGGTTGCCCGTGGCTCGGGGCTTCAGACACACGAACGTTCCGGGGGATTACCGTCTCGAACACCGCAGCACCGAAGAAACTTCGTGCGTCGGCCGCGACCAGCTCCGACAAGTTGTTCCGCCGATCGAACATGGTCAGCAGGATACCCTGAATTGCGAGTTGCGGGTTGAGCGAACGTCGTATCAGATCGATTGTTCGCATTAGGTGCGCCAATCCTTCCAGGGCGAAGAACTCGCATTGCAGCGGGATTAGGACGGCGTCCGCCGCGGCAAGCGCATTCAATGTCAGCAACCCAAGCGAAGGTGGGCAATCGATAAATACAAATTCTGGTTGGAACCTATCGGACTCGGAAAGACGAGAGAGCGCGTCGGCCAATCGCCACTCACGTCGGTTCATGGTTGCGAGTTCAATCTCCGCCCCGGCTAAGTTCATGTCCGAGGGGATGATCCTAAGCCCGGGTAGTCTTGTCTCAGTCGATCGTGTCGGCCGGTCATCGGCGTTCAATACCAAGCGGTAACTGTCGGTCTCGACCGGAGTCTGTCCAATTCCCAAGTTGGTGGATGCATTACCCTGCGGGTCAAGGTCAATTAATAGTACGTGTCGTCCCTTTCCGGCTAAGCAAGCTGCGAGGGTTACTGCGGTTGTCGTTTTGCCAACACCACCTTTTTGATTGGTGAAAGCTACAATCCTTCTTGCGTTGCTCTGTCTCCTAAGCATGGGTGATCTCACTCAAGCGAAGGATCGTCGCTGACGGATCAGTCACGCTGGGAAACTGTTCCACTCGCATTCGCCAATGACGGGCCGCCACCCGCAACTCGTCCTGCACGGAGCGACCTTTCGGAAGCAAGCAAACAGCATCAGGAGTCAACATGTTATATACTGCGCTCAATGTTTGAGTGACGCTCGCGAAGGCCCTTGCTGTTAATAGACCACAGCGGATCGTGGTGGCTTGGACACGATACGGGAGCACGGTCGCTTTGGCTTGTGTGAGGCGCGTGGCCTCGGTCAGGAACGCGGCTTTGCGACGGTCCGACTCGACCAGGTAAAAGTGACGGTCCAATGCAATCGCCAGAACCAGTCCTGGAAAGCCGGCGCCTGTGCCAACATCAGCGGACCGTCCATCCGGCACGTCGACCAGCTTGGTCAACTGCAGGGAGTCAGCGACGTGACGGCACCAGAGTTCTGTCGGATCAGCTTGTGCAACCAGCCGGATGGTAGAGTTCCACGTGACTATGAGAGAGACCAGCCTCAAAAGGCGCTCACGTGTTTCACGTGAAACGCCGATGTTGCCACCCACATCCATGCCAACCATCCAAATTCGGTGATCAATCTCCATACTGGACCAGAACCTGCCGATACCCCACCTCCAATTGCTCCTGCTTGCGCCGCGCACTTCGGAAACGATATGCAGGTTCGTCGTTGCTATTGTGCTGATATCGACGATCTCGGCCACTACGCGTTTTTGCAATGTTGCATCAACATGTTTGAATTATACCGTCGCTCCTGTGGGTTGACCCATGGACCGTAATTGCTCACCCTGGTTTGGTGCGTTGGTTTCCGCGTAGGGCGTCTTGGACCGCGGCCAGCACGGTTCGTCCGTTGGCTTTGGCCGTGCTGACGACGGAGCGGAACGCGGCGTAGGTTTCTGCACCCCACTTGGCCCTGAACCCGTTCGTGACCTTGCGGAACACCACGCCTGGTCGGAGCGCCCTCTCGGAGACGTTCTTGGTCGGCGGCACGTCGCGGTCGGCCACGAACACCGTCAGGTGCTCCCGGGAGCGGCCGATGCGGCGGCGCAGCTTCTCGCCCTCGCGACTCTGCGGCACGGCATGGGCCACGATGCGGTCGAGCCGTCGCTCCAGGTCGTAGCGACACTGGACCAACGTGCTGTCTCGAAGCCGGTCCCGCCTTCGCCCGGGCGGCAGTTCGATGCGGTCATAGACGCTCTGCGGCGTCTGAGTGGCGACGGGAAACACGGCCTGACAGCCGGGGCAGGCATCCAGGTGGGCATCCACCACGCGGTCCGGGTTCTCGGCCAGGGCGCGGGCCATGCCAGGGCGCGGGCCATGCCAGAGCGCGGGCCATGCCAGAGCGCGGGCCATGCCAGAGCGCGGGCCACGCCGGGGCGCGGGCCACGCCGGGGCGCGGGCCACGCCGGGGCGACTGCGGCGCCGGCGCAGTTCCTCCTGCACGGAGCGGTCGGGTTTGGGCGCCTTCGATGGCGGGGTCGAGGAGTTGTCTGGCGTCTTGGGCCGGCGGGCAAGTTCGTTGATGCGGACCTTGAGCACGGCGATCTCGGCCAGTGCGTCCTTGAGTTGCTGCACCAGCGGTAGAAGCGAGAGGATCAGCGCGTCCTTCTCGGCTTCGGTCATCGCGGCAAGGTCGATCGCGGGGCTCACATCCACCTTGAATCAAGTCGCCCGTAACCGTGTAAACCCTCATCTGCACTCGGCCGCCGATCGGCCCGCTACGCTGACACAGCTAACCGGGGTAAGCAGTTACTATGGCGGCTCTATTTTCAACAACGACACCAAGGAACAAGAATCAAAGAAAAGGTACTAGGGTGTAGGGAACGAACCGAGTGCCAGGTATCCCGGTGACGCTACATCGCCCTTCCGTCGTTCAGAGCCGTCGCCACACCGTTGCGAGCACGCCAACAATGCAATTACGTTACAGTTTTGATTATGCATCTTTTGTGGATTATGGGGGTCATTAGGAACGGTTTGCCCGCGCCCCCATGCTACGGGTGCTCCCCGAACTGGGCAGGAGCCGTACACATGGGTTTTACTTACAACCGCAAGAGGGCCATTGCCGGCGTCTGGTTCGTCTTTGCGGCCATGTTCGCCATGATGTTCGGCTTTCATTTCTACTGGTCGGCGCAGTCCCTTAAGCTGAACCCCTTTGGTGAGACAGCAGATCACGGGCAGCTCGGCTGCGTCATAGCCCTGGGCCGCTGCGCAGCGGCCCGGGGCTGGTTGGATGCAAACTCCACCGGCGACAGGTAGGCAAGAGCCGAGTGGAGCCTTTGGCGGCTGTAGGCAGTCTCGATGAACTCCCCGATGGTGGCGCTGGCATGGGCGAGATCACGGTAGGCGCCGGCATCGACCTCCTCGTGCTTGAGCGTCTTCATGAAGCTTTCGGCCATGGCGTTGTCGCAGGGACAGCCGGCCCGGCTCATGCCGGGCTGGATCCCGGCGGCTTCAAGGCGGGCAATGTGGTCACGCAAGCGTATTGAATGCCGCGATCCGAGTGCTGAACCAAGCCGCCGGCGATCACCTCCCGGCTGCCCAGTGCCATCTCAAGCGCGTCCAAGGCCAGACTCGCCCGCAGGTGATCGGCCATCGCCCAGCCGACAACCTTGCGGCTGAACGCGTCCAGCACGACAGCCAGGTAGATGAAGGCCTCGGCAAGTCGCACATAGGTCAGGTCCGCCACCCACAGCTGGTTCGTGGCCATGGCCACGAGGTGGCGCGCCAGGTTCGGCCGCACCCGCCAGCTGTGGCGCGCGTCCGTCGTCGGCGGCCTGAATGGCGGCTTCGCCGGGCACAGCAGGTTGTCCTCGCGCATGATCCGGACCACGCGCTTGTGGCTCACGCACCAGCCCTCGCGCCGCAGCGGCGCGCCGATCCGGCGGTGG
>CAXUHK010000072.1:0-19953 GCA_964250775.1 uncultured Acetobacteraceae bacterium
CGGCGCTGTGGGACCAAGTGGCGCGCGACGGCGGCGCCGACCGCCTGCTGCGCGACTTCGCCGCCATGCAATGGGCGAGCGCCAACGTCGACGCGGGCGAGCCGGGCGCCGTGGCCGCGCGGCTCGCTCCGCTGACCGCGCCGGACAATCCCTGGCACGCCATGGCGCTGGAACTGCAGGCGGCGCTGGCGCTGCGGCAGGGCCAGCCGGAAGCCGCCCGCAACACGCTGCGCCGGCTGGCGGCCGACCCGACCGCGCCGCAGGGCGTGCGGCAGCAGGCGACCAGCCTGATCGCGCAACTCGGCGGCGTCGACAAGGCAGGCGGGTCGTGACCCAACTTCCCGCAACGGGGCCACTTCGCCTGGGCCGTCGCGCGGCGCTGCTGCTGCCAATGGGACTGGCCGGCTGCAGCTTCCTCGACAACGCGTTCACCACCGACAAGCCCAGCCTGCCGGGCCAGCGGTTGCCCGTGCTGGCGGCCAATCGCGGCGTCGCCGTCGACAACCCGACCGGCCGGCGGGTCGAGCTGCCGCCCGCGGCACGCAACATCTCCTGGTCACAGGCCGGCGGCGACCCGTCGCACGCGATGGGCCACCCGGACGCCGCCAAGTCCCTGGGCATCGCCTGGACCGCCGATCTGGGGCAGGGCGGCGGCTATCGCGAGAAGATCACCGCGCACCCGGTCACGGCCGACGGCCGCGTGTTCGCGATGGACAGCGACGCCGTTGTCACCGCCTTCGACATACGCGGCGGCGGCCAGCTGTGGCAGGCCGAGACCCGCGCCAAGCGCAACCGCACCACCAACGTCGGCGGCGGCGTGGCGCTGGACGGCGGCACGCTCTACGTCGCGACCGGCCGCGGCGACGCCGTCGCCTATGACGCGGCGACCGGCAAGCAGCGCTGGCGCGGCACCGTCGGCGGCGCCGCGCGGGCGGCGCCGACCGTCGCCGACGACAAGCTGTTCATTCCCACCATCGACGACCAGCTCGTGGCGCTGTCCAAGGCCGACGGCAAGCGGGTCTGGGCCTACCAGGCCAACAACGCCGACACCTCGCTGCTGGGGCTGCCGTCGCCCGCCTATGCCGACGGCCTGGTGATCGCGGGCTTCGGCTCGGGCGAGCTGGTCTGCCTGCGCGCCAGCGGCGGCTCGGTGGCCTGGGCCGACAGCCTGGCGGCGACGCGCGGCCGCAACAGCCTGATCGACCTCTCGGCGATCCACGCGCTGCCGGTGGTGGAAGGCGGGCAGGTGTTCGCGACCGGCCTCGGCGGCGTCACCCTGGCGCTCGACCTGCGCACCGGGCGGCGGCTGTGGGAGCGCGACATCGGCTCGGCCGAGACGCCGTGGCTGGCCGGCGACTGGCTGTTCCTGCTGGGCCTCGACAACCAGGTGACGGCGCTGAACCGCGCCGATGGCGGGCTGGCCTGGGCCACGGCCCTGCCGCGGTTCAAGAACGCCGCGAGGCAGACCGGCCCGATCCGCTGGGTCGGCCCGACGCTGGCGGGCGACCGGCTGGTGCTGGCCAGCAGCGAGGGCGTCGCGGTGGCGATGAGCCCGTACGACGGCAAGCTGATCGGGCAGCAGGCGCTGTCCGGCCCGGCCTCGGTGGCACCCGTGGTGGCCGGCGGCACCGTCTACCTGGTCACTGACGACGCCAAGCTGCTGGCGTTGCGGTGAGCGACGCCGGGCACGACGCCGAACAGGGGGGGCTGCCGGTGGTGGTCATCGCCGGGCGGCCCAACGTCGGCAAGTCCACCCTGTTCAACAAGCTGGCGGGGCGGCGGCACGCCCTGGTGTCCGACATCCCCGGCGTCACCCGCGACCGCAAGGAGGCGCCGGCCCGGCTGCGCGGGCGCGACGTGCGGCTGATCGACACCGCGGGGTTGGAGGAAAGCGCGCCGGACAGCCTGTATGGCCGGATGCGCGCGTCCAGCGAGGCGGCGGTGGCGATGGCCGACCTGATCGTGTTCGTGGTCGACGTCCGCACCGGCATCACCCCGGCCGACGAGCACTTCGCCGAGTGGTTGCGCCGGCAGAACCGCCCGGTGCTGGTGGTCGCCAACAAGGCCGAGGGCCGCGCCGGCTCGAACGCGGCGCTGGAGGCCTATTCGCTGGGCTTGGGCGAGCCGGTGGCGGTCAGCGCCGAGCACGGCGAGGGCATCGCCGACCTGATGCGCGAGATCGCCGAGCGCCTGCCCGATGCTCCCGACGCCGATGCCGACGCGGCGCGGCCGCTGAAGCTCGCCATCGTCGGCCGCCCCAATGCCGGCAAGTCGACCCTGCTGAACCGGCTGCTGGGCGAGGAGCGCATGATCACAGGCCCGGAGCCGGGCCTGACGCGCGACGCGGTGGCGGTGCGGCTGCGCGACGCGGTGGGCGAGATCGAGCTGGTCGACACCGCCGGGATGCGCAAGCGGGCGCGGGTCGAGGCGGCCCTGGAGCGGATGTCGGTCAGCGCCAGCATCGAGGCGCTCAAGATGGCCGAGGTGGTGGTGCTGGCGGTCGACAGCCTGGAGGGGCTGCACGAGCAGGACCTGCAGATCGCACGGCTGGTCGAGCGCGAGGGCCGCGCCTGCGTCATCGCGATGACCAAGTGGGACGCGGTGCCTGACCGCCATGCCGCCAAGCGCGGCGTCAGCGACCGCCTACAGACCAGCCTGGCGCAGCTTCGCGGCATACCGGTCGTCACGCTGTCGGCGCTGAGCGGGCAGGGGGTGGACCGGCTGCTGCCGGCGGTGCGGGCAGCGCACGATGTCTGGAACAAGCGTGTTGCCACCGGGGCGCTGAACCGCTGGTTCGAAGCGATGCTGGAACGACACCAGGCGCCATTGGTCGACGGCCGGCGGCTGAAGCTGCGTTACGTGACCCAAGCCAAGGCGCGGCCGCCGACCTTCATCGTGTTCGGGACACGGGCGGAGCAGACCCCGGAGGACTACCAGCGATACCTGGTGAACGGGATGCGCGAGGCGTTCGACTTGCCAGGAACCCCGATCCGCCTGCAGTTCCGCGGCACCACCAATCCGTTCAGCGAGGAAGGACGCCGGGAGGACTGAAGCCGCCGCCGCGCGGTGACGGCTCCAGGTGACGCTTCCTAGTTACGCGTGGTCGGCGGGACGACGGTGCTGTTGCCCAGCCCGACGCCGCCCGGCCCGACCGTGCCTGCTTCGGCCGTGCCCACCGGGGTCACTTCGGACGCCGGCACCGGCTCGCCGGCGCGGCTGTATGGCCCGGCGTTCTCGTCGTAGCGCTGCCAGCCCTCGGCGCGGTAGGTCTCGGCGCGGGTCGGCAAGTCGACATGCGGGTGCAGGCCCAGCAGTTCCTCGACGCGGCTGGCGTCGGTCTCCTCGGCGCGCACCGTGACCAGGGTGCCGCCGCGGCGGATACCCTCGGCATAGACATGCGCGTCCTCGTGGCTGACGCCGGCCCCGGTCAGCGAGCCGATCAGGCCGCCCGCCGTGGCGCCGACGCCGGCGCCGGCCAGGGTCGCGACCAGCCAACCGGCAGCGACCAGCGGCCCGACGCCCGGGATGGCCAGCGCGCCGAGGCCCGCCAGCAAGCCGGCGCCGCCACCGACCACGGTGCCGAGCGTGGCTCCGGTGCCCGCCCCGGTGCCCGCGTGGGTGCCGGTGGTGGTGTCACCCGTCGCCGTCTGCGTCTCGCCGTTGTTGGAGACGATGCTGATGTCGCTGGCGGCGATGCCGGCGTTCTCCAGCGCGGTGACGGCGCGGACGCCATCGTCGTAGTTGTCGTACATCCGCGTGATGGTACGCGTTGCCATGGTTTGATCCCCTGTTGCTGAAGCGTGGGCTGCTGAAGCGTGAGTTGCGGAAGCGTTACTGTTGGCCGACCTGGCCCTTGTAGTCGAGCCACGCCTTCACCGGCTTGCCGTCCTTGGTCGCGTCGGCGCGCCAGATGCCGTCATGGTCGAGGGCAAGGTTGCTGGCATCGCTGAACCCGTTGGCCTGGAGGCGGCCCTGCGCCTCGCCCTTGGTGAAGCTGTTGGCACCCTTGGCCGGCGTGCCGGCGACGTTGGCGTTGGGCGCCGGGCTGGCCGAGCCGGGCGTGCTGAACGCGGCGCCGTTGGAGTCGGTACTCTTGCCGGCGGCGGCAGGGGTGGGAGCGCTCATCTGCCCGTCGACCGGCTGCTGCGCCGGCGTGGCGACACTCGGGTTGGCCATGCCGGTGGCCGGAGCGCCGGGCGCCGCCATGCCGGGGGCGGTCGTGTTGTTCGACGCCGGCGGCGGCGTCTGCGCCAAGGCTCCGCTTGCGGCCAATCCGGCCACCGCCGTGGCAGCGAGAGCGCCTTGCAACATGCTGTTCATCGAAGCCATCCTTGTGCAGAGTTCGGTGGCGTCATAACCGCGAAACAGCGGTCGGGGTTGCACGCCCCGTAGCCGTGTCGCTGCAAAATGAGGCACCGATTGGAGAGCAACGATGCAGCCGACGCGTGACCGGCGCGCGACCCGCATCGCGCACCTGACCGACATGCATTTCGGCGCCGAGACCCCGGCGGTGGTCGCGGCGCTGGCGGCCGAGTTGCGCCGCGACCGGCCCGATCTGGTCGTGGTGAGCGGCGACCTCACCCAGGGCGCGCGGGTCGGCGAGTTCCACGCGGCACGGGAGTTCCTGGACGGGATCGAGGCGCCCTGGCTGGCGGTGCCGGGCAACCACGACATCACGCCATACGACCTGTTCGAGCGCTTCCTCGACCCGTACGGGCGCTGGCGGCGGCTGCTGTCGTGGCAGACCGAGCCAGTGTGGCAGGACGGGCGTTGCGCGGTGCTGGGCCTCAACACCGTGCAGCGCATGGGCTGGCACTGGGACTGGTCGCGCGGGCGGGTCGGCGGCGCCCGGCTGCGCCGCCTGCTGGCGCGGCTCGCGACGGTGCCGGCGGGCCGGCTGCGTGTCGTGGTGGCGCACCATCCGCTGTTGCTGGCGCCGGGCGCGGTGGGTGTCGTGGCGGCCGGCAACGCCGTCGGCGCGCTGCGGGCATTCGCCCGCGCTGGGGTCGGCTTGGTGTTGTCCGGCCACTTGCACCGCCGCACCAGCCGCGCGCAAGGCGGTACGCTGCTGCTGCAGGGCGCGTCGGCGACGTCATGGCGGCTGCGCGGCGAGCCCAACGCCTACAACCGCATCGTGGTCGATGCCAGCGGGGGCGTCGCGGTCGAGCCGCGGGTCTGGGACGGACGGGCTTGGGCGTCGCCGCGTCAGGCCGGGGCGGCTACCGCCGACGCCGCCTCGCCCGGGCTGCGGCCGATGGCCAGTGCCGCGAGCGCCGCCAGCAGGCAGAGCGCGCCGGCGGCGAAGAACGCCGGCAGGTAGGTCGCGAGCGCGTCGCGCGACCAGCCGGCGCCGCACGCCGCCATCGCCGCGCCGAGCTGGTGCCCGCAGAACACCCAGCCGAACACCACGCCGGCCCGCTCGCGGCCGAAATGCTGCGCCGCGAGCCGCACCGTCGGCGGCACCGTGGCGATCCAGTCGAGCCCGTAGAACACCGCGAACAGCGACAGGCCGTAAAGCGTGAAATGGGTGAACGGCAGCGCCATCAGCGACAGCCCGCGCAGGCCGTAATAGGCGAACAGCAGCCGGCGGCTGTCCATCCGGTCGGTGAGCCAGCCCGAGCCGATGGTGCCCACGAAGTCGAACGCTCCCATGGTCGCGAGCACGCCCGCTGCGGCCACGGCGGGCAGGCCGTAGTCGATGCAGAGCGGGATGAAATGGGTGCCGATCAGCCCGTTGGTCGACAGCCCGCAGACGAAGAACGTGAAGAACAGCAGCCAGAACGCCCGAACCCGCATCGCCTGCGCCAACACCGCGACCGCAAGCCGCGCCGGGTTGCCGAGTGGCCGGGCCAGCCGGGTCGGCACCGCGAGCGCACGCTCGCCATAAGGCGACAGGCCAAGCTCGGCCGGCTCGTCGCGCGCCACCAGCAGCACCAGCGCGCCGCTGACGGCGCAGGCCGCCGCCGCCGGCAACAGCGCCACGCGCCAGCCGTAGTGCTGGGCCAGCCAGGCGGCGGCGGGCAGGAACACCAGCGAGCCAGTGGCGGCACTGGCGGTGAGCAGGCCAAGCACCAGTCCGCGCCGGGCGGTGAACCAGCGGCTGGCGACGGTGGCGCCCAGCACCATCGCGGTTAGGCCGGTGCCGAAGCCGACCAGCAGCCCCCAGGTCGCCCAGAGCTGCCACAGCGCGGTCATCCGGGTAGCTAGGCCGATGCCGGCGACGATGCACGCCATCGCGACGCCGACCACGGCGCGGACTCCGTAGCGCGCCAGCAATGCCGCCGCGAACGGTCCCATCAGGCCGTACAGCGCCAGCCGCAGCGCCAACGGGCCGGACACCGCCGAGACCTGCCAGCCGAACTCGGCGCGCAACGGTGCCATCAGCACGCCCGGCATCCCCATCGCGGCGGCGGTGGACAGCATAGCGAGGAACGTCACCGCGACCATCGCCCAGCCGTAATGGACGCCGCGCCGCGCCAGCATCGGCGCCAGGATGTGCGACAGCATGTCAGTCCTTGTCCATGGGCAACCACTATGGGAGCAGGGCGGTTCCCGAGCCGGCGTTAGGGCTTGCTCTCAAGGTGGTCGACGCGGTTCTGGAGGCGCTGGATCATGCGCCAGAGCTGACCCAGTTCCTTGCGGTTGTGCGACGCCAAATCAGCGGCCAAGTCGGCGCGGGCCATGTTCACGACAATATCCTCGCGGAAGGCGGTCAGCCGGTCCTCGAGGGTCTCGAAGCGCGTCATGGCATCAACGCGAAACCGCGTCAGTTCATATTCCAAGTTGCCCACGCTGGCCTCCAGCTTGGCCTGACCGGCCTCCAGCTTGGCCTGACCGGCCTCCAGCTTGGCCTGACCGGCCTCCAGCTTGGCCAAGCCACCCTCCAGCCGATCCAGGGCAGCCAGCACGCGATCGTCGCTCATTCTTTACCTCACAATGAGATTGCCACGCGGTCGCCGGCTGCTTCAACCTAGCCGAGCCGCTACGGCGGCGCCGCATCTTCGACCAGCGCCCGGGCCGCCTCGTGCAGCGCGTGGCGCGAGGCGTCGCGCAAGTAAGGCATGTGGCCGCCGGGGATCACCAGCAAGCGCAGCCGACCGGGAGGGTCGATCTGCGGCACCTGGTCGAGGATGAGCTGGCTGCCCAGCCAGGGCAGCACCAGGTCGGTGGCGCCGTGCACCACGAGCACCCGCAGCTTCGGGTCGAGCGCCAGCGCCTGCTGCAGGTCGCTGACCGCCTCCGGTCGGCGATTGCCGTCGCCGTAGTCCCATTGCCGTGGCAGGCCGCGGTTGAGCAACTGGTAGACACCGGCGTGTGGCGCGGCACCGAGCCGCGTGTCCAGCAGGCGTATCCCGCCACCGAGCGGACCCTGCAGGCCGTCGAGCAGCGCGTCGGGTGCCTCGGTCACGGTCGATTGCGGGAACGGGTCGGCGGTGCCGACGGTGGCGTCGTACGCCGAGCCGACCACCCGTTGCGCGCGGTTCGCCTCGCGCAGGAAGGTCTGGGCGTCGATCCGCCCGGCATGACGCCGCACCAGCGCCGGGTCGAGCCCGGTCATCGCCGCGACCCGTTCGGTCATGCGGTCGATGGCGGCGGCGTCGCGTGGGCCGCGCAGCAGGTCGGCAAGGTAGTCGCCGGTCGCGTAACGCAGCACGGTGTCGCCATCGACCGCGCTGCGCCCCCGCTCGCGCGCCGCCGCCGCCAGCGAGGGCAGCAGGGCGACGTCGTCCAGCACGTCAAGCGCGTCGCTGTGGCCGTAGTCGAGCTTGGGTGACAGCAGCAACAGGCCGCGCGGCGCGGCACCGCTGCTGCCCTGGAGCGCCCGCGCCAGCTTGGGGGCGCGGAAGCCGCCATAGCTCTCGCCCAGGATGAACTTCGGCGACGCCTCGCGCCCGTGCAGCGTCACCCACATCCGGATCGCGCCCGCCAGCACGCCGATGTCGCCATCGACCGACAGCACCTGGTGCTTGGCCGCGCCATCGGAAGGCAGCGGTGTCGTTCCGGTGCCGGGCGGGTCGAGGAACACCAGATCGGTGAAGTCGAGCCAGGTGTCGGCGTTGGGCAGCAGGTCGGGCGGGCTCGACGGCACGGCCCCGTCCAGCTTCACGCGCCACGGCCCGGCGGCGCCCAGCTGCAGCCAGGCAGACGAGGCGCCGGGGCCGCCGTTGACCATGAACGTGACCGGGCGGTCGCTGCCCGCGACCGTGTAGGCGGTGCTGCCGACCTGGGCCGGCGCGTTGCCCTGCGCGTCGACCGGGCGCAGCGCCTCTACTTCGGCGATAAATCCAAGGGCGCCGCCCGGCAGCGCCACTTGGAAGGTTCCGGGTTTCTCCGTCGCTGCCGCCGGAGCGACGAAGGCCGCCGCCAGCAGCCAGGCAGCGGCCAGCTTCATCGGATCAGGCCGGTCAGCGGGCTCGACGGATCGGCGCCCATCCGGCGCGGCATCCGGCCCGCCAGGTGCGCCAGACGCCCGGCGGCGACTGCCTGGCCCATCGCGCGTGCCATCGTGATCGGGTCGCGCGCGTGCGCGATGGCGGAGTTCAGCAGCACCGCGTCGCACCCCAGCTCCATGGCGATGGCGGCGTCGGACGCGGTGCCGACCCCGGCGTCGACCAGCAGCGGCACCCGCGCCTGCTCGATCAGCATCGACAGCATCGCCGGGTTCTGCAGCCCCAGGCCGGAGCCGATCGGCGCCCCCAGCGGCATGATGGCCACACAGCCCATCTCCTCCAGTCGCTTGGCGGCGATCGGGTCGTCGGAGCAATACACCATCACCTCGAACCCGTCGTCGATCAGCGCCCGCGCCGCCTCGAACGTCGCCGCCATGTCGGGATAGAGATGCGGCGGCGGCCCCAGCACTTCGAGCTTGACCAGGTTCCAGCCGCCGGCCTCGCGCGCCAGCCGCAGCGTGCGCACCGCGTCGCGCGCGGTGTGGCAGCCGGCGGTGTTGGGCAAATAGGTGTAGCGCTTGGGGTCGACGTGGTCCTGCAACATCGGCGCCGAGGCGTCCGACAGGTTCACCCTGCGCACCGCTACGGTCACGATCTCGGCCCCGCTGGCGGCGATCGCCGCCGCGGTCTCCTCCAGACTCTTGTACTTGCCGGTACCTACGATCAGGCGCGAGCGGAACCGTCGGCCGGCGACGGTCCAGCCATCGTCCGTGAGGGTATCGGCGATGTCGGCGTCCATGTCAGCCGCCTCCGATGAAGTGCACGATCTCGATGGCGTCGCCCGCCGCCAGCACGGTCTGCGCGTAGGTCGAGCGCGGCACGATCTCCTCGTTGCGCTCGACCGCGACCTTGCGCGCGTCGAGCCCGACCTGGCGCAGCAGCTCGGCCACATTGGCGGGTTTGCCGACCGCGTGCGGCTGGCCGTTCAGGGTGACGGTGACGGTCTCCATAGCCATAGAATGGGCACGCCGCGCGCACCGGGCAAGCAACCGCGGCGCATTGCTGCGGCGCAGCCGCACATGCTACGGCGTCCGGCATCATGGCGATGCTCCCTCCCTTGCCGCAGGTGGCGGTGCTGAACGGGCCGAACCTCAACCTGCTCGGCCTGCGCCAGCCGGAGGTCTACGGGACCGCGACACTCGACGACGTGGAGAACCTCTGCGCCGAGACCGCCGAGCGCGCCGGCCTCGCGATCGATTTCCGCCAGACCAACGGCGAGGGCGAACTGATCGGCTGGGTGCAGGACTGCCGCGGCCGCGCCGCCGGCATCGTCATCAACCCGGCCGGCTACTCCCATACATCGGTGGCGCTGATGGACGCGCTGCTCGCGGTCGAGCTGCCGGTGATCGAGGTGCATATCAGCAACATCCACCGCCGTGAGGAGTTCCGGCAGCATTCGTACGTGTCACGCGCCGCGACCGGGGTGATCTGCGGGCTCGGCGTCCGTGGCTACGCGCTGGCGCTTTCGGCGATGGCCGAGCTGCTGCTGGAGCGGGCGTAATGGCGGTCCCGTTCGACGCCGAGGCGGTCAGGGTGCTGGCCGCGATCCTGGCCGACACCGGGCTGACCGAGATCGAGGTCGAGGCCAAGGACCTGCGCATCCGCGTGGCCCGCGCGCCGGCGGGCGGCGCCGCGCTGACGGAGGACGACTCGCTGCATCCGGGCGCCGTGCTCAGCCCGATGGTGGGCATCGCCTACCTGGCGCCCGATCCCGCCTCACCGCCGTATGTCAGTGTGGGACAGGCGGTGGTGCCGGGCCAGACCGTGCTGCTGATCGAGGCGATGAAGACGTTCAACCAGATCAAGGCCCCGCGTGCCGGCACGGTGACGCGCGTCCTGGTGACGCCCGGCTCGCCGGTCGAGTACGGCGAGCCGCTGTTGATCGTCGAGTAGACGTGTTCCAGAAGATCCTGATCGCCAACCGCGGCGAGATCGCGCTGCGCGTCCAGCGCGCCTGCCGCGAACTCGGCATCAAGACGGTCGCGGTGCATTCCACCGCCGACGACGAGGCGATGCACGTCCGCCTGGCCGATGAGAGCGTCTGCATCGGCCCGCCCGCGGCGCGCGACAGCTATCTCAACGTCGCCTCGATCCTGTCGGCGGCGATCGTCACCGGGGCGGACGCGATCCATCCCGGCTATGGCTTCCTGTCGGAGAACGCCGAGTTCGCCGACATGGTGGAGCAGCACGGGTTGACCTTCATCGGCCCGTCGCCCGCTCACATCCGCATGATGGGCGATAAGATCGAGGCCAAGCGCGCCATGGCCAGCCTCGGCGTGCCGTTGGTGCCCGGCTCGGACGGCGAGCTGGCCGATCTCGACGAGGCGCGGGCGGTGGCGGCGCGGATCGGCTACCCGGTGCTGGTCAAGGCGGCGGCGGGCGGCGGCGGGCGCGGCATGAAGGTGGCGCGGGACGCCTCCGAGATCGACGATGCCTGGCAGGTCGCCCGCACCGAGGCCCGCGCCGCGTTCGGCAACGAGGCCGTATACCTGGAGAAGTACCTCGACCGCCCGCGCCACATCGAGCTGCAGGTGATGGCCGACGCCTACGGCGACGTGGTGCATTTCGGCGAGCGCGACTGCAGCCTGCAGCGCCGCCACCAGAAGCTGCTGGAGGAGGCCGGCTCGCCGGCGCTCACGGCGCAGCAGCGCGACGCGCTGGGCGAGACGGTGACGCGGGCGCTGCGCACGCTTGGCTACCGCAACGCCGGCACGCTGGAGTTCCTCTACCAGGACGGCCAGTTCGCCTTCATCGAGATGAACACCAGGTTGCAGGTCGAGCATCCGGTCACGGAGATGGTGTGCGGGGTCGACTTGGTGCGCGAGCAGGTGCGCATCGCGGCCGGCGAGCGGCTCGGCTACGCCCAGGCCGACGTGGCGTTCGCGGGGCACGCCATCGAGTGCCGCATCAACGCCGAGGATCCGGAGAGCTTCCTGCCCAATCCCGGCCGCGTCACCGCGTTCCACGCGCCGGGCGGCCTGGGCGTGCGCGTCGACAGCGCGCTGTACGCCGGCTACGTGGTGCCGCCCTACTACGACAGCATGATCGCCAAGCTGATCGTGCACGCGCCGAGCCGTCCGGAGGCGATCGCGCGCATGAGCCGGGCGCTGGCCGAGTTCGCGGTGGTTGGCGTCAAGACCACCATCCCGCTGCACCAGCGCATCGTCGAGGATCCGACCTTCCAGGCCGGCGACTACACCATCCACTGGCTCGAACGCTTCGTGGCGATGCCGCAGGAGTGAAAACATTCGCCTGCGGGACAACGCGTAGGGCGGAAAGGCGGAGCGTATTTCGCCACTTGCGAGCGCGCCGACGAGGCGGGACGCGCTACGCTCTTCCGCCCTACCCGACCATCCCCAGGCGGCGGAACAGGTCGATCAGCACCAGCGTCACGTTGAACTTGAATTCGTCGGTCTCCCGCACCGCGGCCAGCACGCGCTCGGCCGGCCACAGCTCGAAATACGCGATCTCGCCGTCGACCGGGCGCGGCACGAAATCCTCCGGCAGCGCCAGGTCGAAGCAGTGCAGCACGTCGCGGCGCAATCCTTCCGGGCGCTCCATGGCGTAGCGCAGCCGCCCGACCGGGACCGCTTGCGCCGCGAGCCCGGGCGGGATGGCCGCTTCCTCTCCCGCTTCCTTGACCAGCGTCTCCGTCGGCGTCGAGCCGGCGGCCACACCCCCCGCGGTGACGTTGTCGAGCTTGTCGGGGTCGAGCAGCTTGTCGGGCGCCCGCCGCGCCACCCACAGGTGCAGGCCGCGCGCGGTGTGCACCAGCCCGTTCATGTGCGCCCCGTGCGAGACGATGCCGAAGCTCGGCAGCGCGCCGCGGTCGATGGTGGCCAGCGCCGGCCCTTCCTGCTCCTCGCCGCGCACGTCGAACGCCTCGCCGCGCAGGCGGTAGCGTCCGGACTCGCCCAGCCGCCGCGCCAGCTCGGGAAGCCGGCTTGGCTCGGCCAGCGTCACGACGTCCTCACCGTGGACGATCCCCATCTGCTGCGACAGCGCCAGCGCGACGTCCGGCGTGACCCAGCCGACCGGGGTGGTCCCGAGATCGAAGCGCCGCCGGCTCCCCGGTAGCCGGGCGTTGCTGCAAGCGTCGACATGGCGCTTCAATTCCGGCGGCAGGCCGGTCCACTCGGCGACGTCCTCGCCCGTCATCTGCCCAGGTTCCACGCTGTCGACCTTTCACTGCGCCCGTCGCCATGCCACATGCGGCGTCATGCCTGACGCCGACCGACCGATTGCCGCTCCCCTGCCCACGCAGGAGCGGACCAGCCTGCAGACCGTCCGCAGCCTGCTGCCGTATCTCTGGCCTCGTGGCGACGTCGGCGCGCATGTCCGCGTCCTCATAGCTGTCGTCATGTTGGTGGCCGCCAAGGTGGCCACCGTCTACATCCCGATCATTTACAGCCGCGCGGTCGACGCGCTTGCGCCCAAAGGAGGGGTTGGTGGCGGCCAGGCCATGCTGGCGATCCCGGTGGCGCTGATCGTGGGCTACGGCCTGCTGCGCGTCGCCTCCGCCGGGTTTGGCGAGCTGCGCGACGCGGTGTTCTCCTCGGTGCAGCAGCGCATCGTGCGCAAGGTGGCGCTGCGCACCTTCCGCCACCTCCACCGGCTGAGCCTGCGCTTCCACCTCGACCGCCAGACCGGTGGCCTGTCGCGGGCGATCGACCGCGGCACCCTGGGTGTCGACACCGTGCTGCGGCTCGCGGTGTTCAACATCGTGCCGACCATGCTCGAAGTGGTCATGGTCGCGGCGATCCTGTGGCGGCTGTTCGACTGGCGCTACGCGGCGCTGACCCTGGCCGCGGTCGGCGGCTACCTGGTGTTCACGCTGTCGTTCACCAGCTACCGGGTGAAGTTCCGCCGCACCATGAACGCGGTCGACAGCGAGAGCCAGACCAAGGCGGTCGACAGCCTGCTCAACTACGAGACGGTCAAGTATTTCGGCAACGAGGCGCACGAGGCGGCGCGCTTCGACGAGGCGCGCGCTCGTTACGAGCGGGCCGCGATCTCGAGCCAGGTCACGCTCAACATGCTCAACCTCGGCCAGGCGCTGATCATCGCCACCGGGCTCGCCTGCATCATGCTGCTGGCGGCCAGCGGCGTGAAGGACGGCAGCATGACGGTCGGCAAGTTCGTGCTGGTCAACACCTACCTGATGCAGCTCTACCAGCCGCTGAACTTCCTGGGCTTCGTCTACCGCGAGATCAAGCAGGGGCTGGTCGACATGGAGTCGATGTTCCGCCTGCTGGGCGCCGCGGCGGAAGTCACCGACGCGCCCGGCGCCGTGGCGCTGCACGGCCCCGCCAGCGACCCGGCGGCCGCCTGCTCGCTGGCGTTCGAGGACGTGCATTTCGGCTACCGGCCGGACCGCGAAATCCTCAAGGGCGTGTCGTTCGAGGTGCCGGCGGGCGGGTCGCTGGCCATCGTGGGGCCGACCGGGGCCGGCAAGTCGACCATCAACCGGCTGCTGTTCCGCTTCTACGACGTCTCCGCCGGCGCGGTGCTGGTCGACGGCCACGACGTCCGTGGCCTGACGCAGGACAGCCTGCGCGCCGCGATCGGCGTGGTGCCGCAGGACACCGTGCTGTTCAACGACACCATCGGCTACAACATCGCCTATGGCCGGCCGGGCGCCACGCAGGCCGAGATCGAGCAGGCGGCGCGGCTGGCGCAGGTGCACGACTTCGTGCTGCGGCTGCCGGACGGCTACGATACCCGCGTCGGCGAGCGCGGGCTGAAGCTCTCGGGCGGCGAGAAGCAGCGCGTGGCGATCGCGCGCACCATCCTGAAGAACCCGCGCATCCTGATCCTGGACGAAGCGACCAGCGCGCTCGACACCCGCACCGAGCAGGAAATCCAGTCCGCCTTGCGCCGGCTGGCGGCCGACCGCACCACGCTCACCATCGCGCACCGGCTGTCCACGGTGGTCGACGCCGACCAGATCCTTGTTCTGTCGGACGGGCAGGTGGCCGAGCGCGGCAGCCACGCCGAGCTGCTGCGCCATGGCGGCCTCTACGCCCGCATGTGGCGGATGCAGGCCGAACAGCAGGATGCGTCCGAGGAGACGCTGACGGCGCTAGACGCCGCGGCCGAATAGGGAGCAGCGACATGGAACAGGACGAACCGCCGCCGGCCGACCTCAGCCATGCCGGCGCCGTGGTCGACAAGGCGATCGAGTACATGACCAGCCAGAACATCGGCTCGATCGCCGTGGCGTCGGCGCTGCTGGGCGGGGCACTCGGGATGCTGGTCCGCAGCCTCGACGACGAGTCGGTCGTGCGCATCCTGGAGCGCGCCATCGACAGCGTGCGCAGCGGCGAGGTGCGCCGGGGCGAGCAGCCGAACGGGCGCGCTTGACGGGTCGGGCAGCCGCCGCCATACACCGCGCCTTGCGACCCGAAAGGTTTCACCATGTCCCGCCGCTGCCAGATCACCGGCAAGGGCGTGCTGAGCGGTAACAACGTCAGCCACGCCAACAACAAGACGCGCCGCCGCTTCCTGCCCAACATGCAGGAAACCTCCATGCTGTCCGACATCCTTGGCGCCGCGGTGCACATGCGCCTGTCGACCCACGGCATCCGTACGGTCGAGCACAATGGCGGCATCGACGCGTTCCTGCTGTCGACGCCGAACCGCCGCCTGCCGATCGAAGCCGTGGCCGTCAAGCGCCGCATCCTGCGCGCGCAAGCGAAAAAGCACGTCGCCACCCCGGCCGGCTGACACTCTCCGGGTTCCCCCCGCCCGCCTTGCGTGACATCCTTGTGACGCAATCATGTCGCCTGATCCCTGCTTGACGGTGGACGGCAGGCTGGGGAGCGGACCGGATGGTGTCTCGGATGTGGCGGTTTGGCGGGTTGGCGCTCGCCGCGGCCGTGGGGTTCGGGCAGGCGCGCGCGCTCGCCGCCCAGCCGGTTACGCACGCACGGCTCGACCGGTTGGAACGGCACTACGAGGTGCGGCCCGACCTGTCTTATGTCGAGACGACGGACATCGACTACACGCTGATCTCGGCGCGCGGCATCCGCGAGCGCGAGCGCAGCACCAACTCGTTCTATCCCGCCTCGCAATCGCTCGAAGTGGTCGAGGCGTGGGTCGACGAGCCGGACGGCGCCCGCATCGTCGTCGGCAAGGACGGCCAGTTCACCCGGCCGAGCGAGGCGGCGGAGAACGCGCCCGGCTTCACCGGTAGCCAAACCACGACGATCCTGTACCCGCAACTGCGCGAGGGCAGCCGCACCCATGTGCGCTGGCGGCTGACGCAGAAGACGCCGCCCTTGCTCGGCTTCGACGTTTGGGCGCAGCCCCCGATGGAGACCGCGGTGACGCTCGGCCGCGTGGTGATCGACGCCCCCGCCGACCTGCCGCTGCACTGGAGCGCGCGCGGCGGCTTCGAGGTGTCGGACCGCAGCGCCGGCGGGATGCGCCACATCGAGGCGGCGATCCACGGCACCGAGGCCGAAGAGGCCGAACGCAACATGGTCGCGGCCAGCGACTTCCAGCCGCTCTTCCTGGCTACCTCGCTGCCACGGCTGGAGGAGATGGGCGCCATCTACTGGCGCCAGTCGCACGACAAGGCGGTGGTAACGCCGCAGCTCGCGGCGTTGGCGGCCAAGCTGGCGCGCGGGCGCACCGGCGAGGCGGCGGCGCGCGCCATCTATGACTGGGTGACGGCCAACATCCGCTACGTCGCGGTCTACCTCGACCCCAACGACGGCTGGGTGCCGCACGACGCGAGCGCGGTGCTCAAGGTCGGCTACGGCGACTGCAAGGACCATGTGGTGCTGATGCAGGCGCTGCTGTCCGCGGTCGGCATCCGGGCCGACGCGGCGATGGTCGACTGGGGCAACCGCACCACCGACGCCCCGCTCTGGGTGCCGCAGTACAACCACGCCATCGTCTACCTGCCGGATTACGACCGCTACCTGAACCCCACCAACCCGTATGCCAGTTACGACACGCTGGATCGGCGGCTGGCGGGCAAGACCGTGGTGATCGCGACACCCGCCGGCGCCATCGGCCACACGCCGGCCTCGCTGCCGTCCGACCAGCGCTACCGCGACGAATCCCGCGTCGCGGTCGAGGCCGATGGCAGCGTCACCGGCGTCGCCAACCTCTCGATGACCGGCAACGTCGAGAGCATGATGCGCGCCCTGGTGCTGCAATCGTTCTCGACCCGAGACCTGGCCGAGCGGCTGCTGACGGCGACCCCCGAGGGCGGCTTCGGCACGTTCAGCACCAGCGGCCCGCGCGACCTCGACACGCCGTTCACCATGGTCGGCACCTGGCGCAGCCCGCACGCGGTCGCGACCGGGGCGCGCGACCTGTTCATGACGGTGCCGGTCGGGCTGGACGTCAACCCGCCGAGCCGGCTGCGGCAGTTCCTGTCGCCCGACGGGGAGCGCCAGCACGCGATGATCGCCGTGGCCAGCCACTCCGAATGGCGCACCACGGTCAGCCTGCCGCCCGGCATGAGCTTCGTGCGCTTGCCCGAGGATGTGTCGCTGACCAACGGGGCGGGCAGCTACGTCGCGCATTACGAGCGCGACGGGCGCGACGTGGTGGCGGACCGGCGACTGACGATCAATCGCGACGTGTTCCGGGCGGCCTCGTGCGGCGACCTCGAAGCCTTGCTCTACGCGCCGCTAAGCGACGCGCGGGCAATCCTGGAAATCTCGCGCGACAGCCGGCAGGCAGCGGCGCTGCCGTAGCGGCATCAGGCCTTGCAGCCCTCATCGCGCAGCAGCTCGACCACAGCCGGCATCGCTACCGAGTTGTCGGTGAAGGCCCGACCGATGCCGCGTGTCAGGACGAAGGTGAGCAGGCCGTCGCGCATCTTCTTGTCGCGCTGCATCAGGCCGGTGAGGCGGCTGGCCGAGAACCGGCGGTTCAGCATCGACAGCTCCGCCGGCAGGCCCACCGAGGCGACATGCGCCACCACCCGCTCGGCGTCGGTCGCGCCGCACAGTCCGAGCCGCGCCGACAGACGGAACGCGAGGCCGAGCCCCACCGCGACCGCCTCGCCGTGCAGGATGACGCCGTAGCCAAGGTCGGCCTCGATCGCGTGGCCGAAGGTGTGGCCGAGGTTGAGCAGCGCCCGGCCGCCGGACGGCTTCTCCTCGCGCTCGTCGTCGCCCACCACCTGCGCCTTGAACGCGCAGGCGCGCAGCACCGCCTCGGACTGCGCCGCACGGTCGCCGGCCAGGATCGCGGCGACGTTGGCCTCGCACCAGGCGAAGAACGCGGCGTCGCCGATCAGCGCCGCCTTGACGATCTCGGCGTAGCCGGCGCGCAGTTCGCGCGGCGGCAGCGTCGCCAGCGTGCCGGTGTCGGCCAGCACCATGCGCGGCTGGTGGAACGCGCCCAGCAGGTTCTTGCCATAGGCGGTGTTGATGCCGGTCTTGCCGCCGACCGAGCTGTCGACCTGCGCCAGCAGCGTGGTGGGCGCCTGCACGAACGGCAGGCCGCGCAGCGTCGCCGCCGCCGCGAACCCGGCCAGGTCGCCGATCACGCCGCCGCCCAGCGCGATCACCGCGGTGCGGCGCTCCACGCCGCCGGCCAGCAGCGCGTCGGTGACTTCGCCGAACCGCGCCAGCGACTTCGAGGTCTCGCCCGACGGCACCGCGACCTGGCTGGTGGCGAAGCCGGTCTCGGCCAGGCCCGCGAGCAGGGCCGGAAGGTGCGTCGCCTCGACCGCCGCGTCGTAGACCACCACGGCGCGCTTCTGCGGCAGCACCGGGGCCAGCAGCGCGCCGGCGCGGGCCAGCAGGTTGTCGCCCACCACCACGTCGTAGCTGGCGGCGCTCAGCGACAGCGACAGCCGGCGCGGGCGGCGATGGGCCAGCAGGGCGTCGAGCACGTGGCCGGTGGTGGTCTCGGGCGTCTCGTCGCTACAGTCGACGATGATGTCCGCTTCGGCGTAGGTCGGGTGGCGGGCATCGATCAGCCGCTGCAGCACCTCGGCCGGATCGCCCTCGTTCAGCAGCGGGCGGTGCGCGCGCCCGGCCACCCGGCGCAGCAGGGTCGACAGGCGGCAGCGCAGCCACAGCGCCACGCCCTCGTCGCGGATGGTGGCGCGGGTCTGCGGGTCCATGTAGGCGCCGCCGCCGGTCGCCAGCACGATCGGGTCGCCGGCCAGCAGGCGGCGCACCACGCGGCGCTCGCCGTCGCGGAACTCGCGCTCGCCGAAGCGGGCGAACAGCTCGGGGATGCCGCACCCGGCGGCGAGTTCGATCTCGGCGTCGGCGTCGCGGAACGGCAGGCCGAGCCGGGCGGCCAGCCTGCGGCCGATCGAGGTCTTGCCGGCGCCCATCAGCCCGACCAGCACGATGGTGCGACCGGCGATCTCGGGCGGCAGCGTCACGGCGTCCGGCAGCGCCTGTGCCACCGGCAGTAGGGGAAGTGCCGTGTTGATTGTCATGCACCGCGAGGTTAGCACAGGGTCGCGTGCGGCCAAGCGCACGTTGCCGTTCACGCGGCAAGCCGCCGTCGAAAGGCCCCGATGCGCCGACCGCTCCTGATTACGCTGCTGCTGGCCCTCGTGGCGCTCGCCGTGGGCGTGGCCATGCTGGGCGCGTTCCCGCCCGATCCGCACGTGCAGCCGGTGCAGAAGGTATTGCCGAACGACCGCTTCAACCACGGCACCTGACCCGCCAAGTTGGACCGCCACCTCGAAGCCTTCCTGGAGATGCTGGTGGCCGAGCGCGGCGCCGCGCGCAACACCCTGGCGGCCTACCGCGCCGACCTGCTCGACGTGGCCGGTAGCCTGTCCGGCCAGCTCGCCGCGGCCGACGAGGCGGTGCTGCGGCGCTACCTGGTCGGGTTGTCGGAGGCGGGCTGGTCGCCGCGCACCGCCGCCCGGCGGCTCTCGGCGCTGCGCCACTTCTTCCGTTTCCTGCTGCAGGCCGGCGTGCGCGCCGACGACCCGACCGAGCGGCTGGACGCGCCGCGCGCCCGGCCCAGCCTGCCGAGGTACCTGGCCGAGGCCGAGATCGTGGCGTTGCTCGCTGCGGTGCAAGAGCTGCCGCCGGCACGGGCCGCCACCATGCGGGCGGCGCTTGAATTGCTCTACGCGACCGGGCTGCGGGTCGGAGAGCTGTTGGCGTTGCCGGCCAACGCGCTGCGGTCGGACGCGGCGCTGCTGATGGTGCGCGGCAAGGGCGGGCGCGAGCGTATGGTGCCGCTGTCCGACGCCGCCCGCGCCGCCGAGGCCGTGAGGCCGGCGGGTCCCTCGCCCAGGTTGTTGCCGGGACGCGCTACGGGTCCGGCGCTGACCCGGGCGGGGTTCGCGCTGCTGCTGAAGCAGGTGGCGCTGGCCGCCGGGCTCGATCCGGCGCGGGTCAGCCCGCACGTGCTGCGCCACTCGTTCGCGAGCCACATGCTGGCGCGCGGGGCCGACCTGCGCAGCCTGCAATTGCTGCTGGGCCACGCCGACATCGCGACCACGCAGATCTACACCCATGTCGAGGCCAGCCGGCTTGCCTCGACATGGGTGTAGATC
>CAXUHK010000073.1:0-19792 GCA_964250775.1 uncultured Acetobacteraceae bacterium
GTGCGCCGACGGGGCCGCCGACCCGGCGCAGGCGCGGCTGCCGCCTGGCCGCGACGCGGTGGCCCGCACCACTCTAGACCCCGCGCTGCAGGCCGTGGCCGAGGCGCGGCTGCGGGCGATTCTGGCCGGTCCCGGAGCCGCCGCCGGGGCCGATCAGGGCGCCGTCGTGGTGCTCGACGCGGCCACCGGGGCGGTGCGCGCCATGGTCGGCGGGCGCGACTACAAGACGGGGCCGTACAACCGCGCGGTGCTGGCGCGGCGGCAGCCTGGCTCGGCGTTCAAACCGTTCGTCTGGCTGGCGGCGCTGGAGGCCGGGGCGCGACCGGACGACTCCGTGCTCGACGCGCCGATCACCGTCGACGGCTGGAGCCCGTCCAACTTCGACCGCCGTTTCCGCGGCCGGGTCACGGTCGAGGACGCGCTGGCCGACAGCCTCAACACCGTCTCGGTGCGGCTGATGCAGCAGGCCGGTGGCGCCGACGCGGTGGCCGAGGTGGCGCACCGCCTGGGCATCGCGGACCCGCTGCCGGACAATCCCACGCTGGCGCTCGGCACCGCCGAGGTGGGCGTATTGGAACTGGCCGGCGCCTATGGCGCGCTGTTCGACCGCGGCCGTCGCCTGCCGCCCACCGGGATCGCCGCGATCACCGCCGACCGGCGCGCGGTGGGGGTGCCACGCGCCCGCCCGGTCCGGGTCGCCGACCCGTTGCTCTCGGCGATGATGGTACGGATGCTGACGACGGTGGTGGCGCGCGGCAGCGGCTACGCCGCGGCGCTGCCCGGCCGCGCCGTCGCCGGCAAGACCGGCACCACGCAGGACTACCGCGACGCCTGGTTCGTGGGTTCGGTGTCGGGGCAGGTGATCGTGGTGTGGCTGGGGCGGGATGATGACCGGCCAATGCGCGGCGTCACAGGCGGCAGCCTGCCGGCGCAAGTGTTCCATGCCGTCGCAGAGGCGATCCCGCCGTAACAGCCAGAATTTTGGATCGGCGCCGAGACGGCGACGGTGCTGGCCGGCGAGGCGTTCCTCCGCAACCGCCGCGAGGTCGCGTCCTATGCCGGGCTGGCCTCCCAATCCCTGCAAGCTGCCGGTGGCGCCGTGCAGGTTCGTCACCCACGGTGTGGTGCCTGCCGGTACTACCCTGAAGCTGGCCAAGGCGGGCTGATGGAGAAGCCCAACGCGCGCGACACGATCCGCGGGCCGACGCGTCAGGTCGACCCACTGGATCCGGGATGGATGGTGGCCGTGCGCGACCGTGGCTGCGACATGCCGTGCTTCGAAGCAGGGTCTCGTGCCGCCGACCCCTCGCCCCCGGGCATGAGGGATCGTGGTCCGGCTTGAGGTTGCCGTAGATGCCGCGCGTGCAGGCGCCCCTGAAGAAGGCGAACCCCTCCGTTGGCCTTCTGACGGCTTCGCCGCCGGAACCTTGGCCACCTCCGCCCGGTCGTGCGCGTCGAACACCATCTCCTGCGTCTCGCGCGGCTAGGCGCGCACGAACAGCATCCGGCTGTGGCACAGACGCACATGCGCCACCTTGACCGTCACCCTCGTGCCGCCGGTCAGCACGACCTCGTGACTCCAGTCGAACGGGTAGGCCTCGCGGGCGCAAAGCGCAGCGGCACATACGTCGCCGCAGACACCATACCTGGTCGCGTCGCCAGGTCCGCGCATACCGCCGCACCCGGCCTCGTAGCCCAAACCCCGCAGCGCCTCGAACACACGCAACGCCTCGAACACATGCGGCAACGTCGGTCACGCACCGGCCTCGCCGCGTCGGCCGCACGCAGCCGGTCCGGCTCCTCCGACCACGCCTCAAGCCGCGGCATCGCTGTCACCGGCGGTTCCGCTCAGGCTGCGGTGGCACCCGACCGCCTGCGATCCGAACCGCCATCGAGCAGACGGGTCGCAAAGACGACGGCAACGAGCGACAGCAGGCCGATGCACGAGAACACCGCGTTGATCACCGGCGTGAAGCCGAACCGCATCTGGTTCCAGATGTAGATCGGCAGCGTGGGCTCGAACCCGCTCAGGAACAGCGTCACAATCACCTCGTCAAGCGAGAGCGTGAAACCGAGCAACGCGCCCCCGACGATCGTGCTGCGGATCAGCGGCAACGTCACCCGGAAGAACGTCTGCACGCGGTTGGCCCCGAGATCCATCGACGCCTGCTCGAGCGTGGGGTCGAGTCGCTGCAGCCGGGCCAAGACCATCAGCATGATGACTGGCATGATGAAGGTGACATGGCCGAGGGTCGTGCGCAGCATCCCAGGGGGGATGCCGATCATCTTGAATGCGGATAGCAGGGACACCCCGAGCACCACGCCCGGCATGATGACCGGCAGGGCGATCAGGCCCTGGATAACCGCCGCGCCGCGGATGCGGACATGGGTGAAGATCAGTGCGAACAATACCCCGAAGACGATGGAAATCGCGACGGCGCATGTGCTGATCGTCAGGCTACGTCCCAACGCCGCCAGCAGCGGCCCATCCTGCGCGATTTGCAGGTACCAGTGCGCGGTGAGACCTCTCAGGGGAAGCGTCTGGACCCGCGAGTCGTTGAAGGAAAACAACAAGATCACCGCGAGAGGTAAGTACAGCAGGCAATACGGGAGGGCGAAGGCGACCCAGGCCAAGTACCGGCCAAGCTTTGCCCCGAGAGTGCGCCGCCGCCGCGGCGGCGGCAGCGCACCGCCCTGGTTGACGTCCAAGGTCCCCGGAGACCGCGCCAGGAACGACATGATCGCGAGCAAGACTGCCACGATCGCGACGAGTACGACGGCCATCGCGGCACCCAGCGGCCAATTGCCGGCGAGACCATACTGCGAGGCGATGATCATTCCCAGCATGGTACCATCAAGCCCGCCCACCAAGGAGGGCGTGATGTAGTCGCCCACCGCCAACAGGAACGCGAGCCCCACGCCCAACGCCGCCCCCTGTCGCGACAGCGGCCAAACCACATGGCGGAACGACCGCAACGCGTCCGCGCCCAAATCCTGCGACGCCTCGACCAGGCTGTGCGGGATGCGCTCCAAGGCCGAGAACGACGTCACGAAGACGAACGGGATCGCTACGTAGGTCAGGGTCAGGAAAACGGTGAACCGGGTGTACAGCAGATTCGCCGACGGATGCTCCAGTACCCCGGTCGTCACGAGCATGGAGTTCAGGATGCCGTTCTGGCCGAGCAGGATACGCCAGGCGAAGATCCGGATGAGCAGGCTGATCCAGAGCGGAATCACCACCATGAGGATTGCGGCCGACTTGCCGCGCCTCAGCTTCCTGCTCGCGAAATAAGCCATCGGGTAAGCCACGATACCGGCGATGAGCGCCGCCCCGGCGGCGGTGAGCAACGTCCTGGCGATCAGCAGCCAGTAGGTCTCCGACCCGAGCAGCTTGTGATAGTTCCGCAGCGACCAGCTTGCCACCATGGCTCCGTCTTCGGTGCGCCAGAAGCTGGTGGCGACGAGCACGATGTCGGGGGCGACGACGAGGACGAGCAGCCAGACGTAGATGGGCGCTCTGAGCAGCCACCGCGCGAGCCGCCGGCCGGCGGCCGACTTCGCCGGACCCGCCGCAATGCCAGCCACTGTCCTGTCGCTCAATGCGACGTTACCCAGCGCCGCGTCAGTCAGGGCCACGTCAGTCACGGAGCACGGCCACGTCGCCCTTGTCGACGGCGATTCCGACATCGTCTCCGACCGAGAAGCCCAACGCCCGATGTGCCGCAACGCGAGCGGTCAGCACCGTTCCGCAGCAGTCCAGCACGACATCGTGGCCGTCGCCGAGGAAGATGATATCGGTCACTCGGGCCATGGAACCGTTCGCCTCAGAGGCGGGCACGAAACGCAAAGCTTCCAGCCGAATGGCAACCGACGCCTGTCCTGGCGAATGCTCTCCGGCGACCGGAAGCTTCAGCTCGCCGCGCCGGGCGATCCGGCTGCCCCCGTCCGAACAGATTTCCATGTCCAGGATGTTACTCCGCCCCATGAACCCTGCCACGAACCGGTTCGCTGGTCGGAAATACAGGTCCTGCGGCGTCCCGAGCTGCTGGATCGATCCTTTGTTCATGACCGCCAGCCGGTCGGACATCGACAACGCCTCGGTTTGATCGTGCGTCACGTAGATGAACGTGATGCCGATCTGCCTTTGCAGGTTGCGCAAGACGAGTTGCATTTGTTGCCGAAGCTGCAGGTCGAGGGCACCGAGCGGCTCGTCGAGCAGCAACACCTTCGGCTGCCCGACCAGCGCGCGGGCCAGCGCCACGCGTTGGCGCTGGCCTCCGGAGAGTTGCTGCGGCAGCCGATGCCTGAATTCAGCCATGCCGACCAGATCCAGCACGTCGGAGATCCGCCCGCGCGCCAGGTGCGCGGGCACCCGACGCATCTTCAGCGGATAGTGTATGTTGGCCTCGACCGTCATGTGCGGGAACAGGGCATAGCTCTGGAACACCGTATTGACGTCGCGCTCGAACGGCATCGCGCTCGTCACGTCGATACCGTCGATCACGATGCGCCCGCGATCGGCCTGCTCGAAGCCGCCGATCAACCGCAAGGTCGTGGTCTTGCCAGATCCGCTCGGCCCCAGCAGCGAAAAGAACTCACCGGCCCTGACTTCGAGGTTGAGGTCCGTCATCGCCGGGATCGAGGCGTTCTCGTACGTCTTGGAGACGCCGAGCAGCCTTACGATCGATGCTGCGACATGCGGGCTGGCCTGTTGGCGCGGCTCTGAAAGCAGGAGAGTCACAGGTGCCTCACTCTGGACGCTTGATCCGCATGATTGGCGAGACATGACATCCCCGTCAGAGCGTTCCCGCCTTGAAGTCGTTCCACAGCTCGAGTCGGCGGTCCATGTTCTCCGGCGCTTTGAAGATGTATAGGTTTTTCCAAAAGTCGGGCTGTTCCTGAGCGAGTACGTTGGTCCTGGCCAACTGCTCCTTCGTCAAACCGGCCGCCATGGCTTCGTCGGCCGTCAGGATGCCGTTGTTCGAACTAGCCTTGATGAAGCGAGCTTGCCACTTCGCATCCAAGGCGGCGTTGATTAGCGCGTAGGCTTCCGGCCTATTGCCTTGCCGGGTCACGGCTTGGTTGTCGATCCACGAGGGCGTCCCCTCGTTTGGAAACGAGTACGTGAACGGCAGATGCCTGTCCTGCAGGGCGGTCACGACCGACACGATCTGGCAAATTCCGACCACGGCATCGCCCGAAGCGTAAAGCGCCGTGGCTTCGTCGAAGGACTGCGTTATCGTCCGAACCTGCGGCCGCAACCGCTTCAGTGCGTCCCTGACCTTCTCGAACTCTGCGTCGGTCAGGTGGAATGGATCCTTGGCGCCGACGTATTTCGCGATCAGCGGCATGACCGCGTAGGCATCGTCGAACACGCCGACCTTGCCCTGATATTTCGGATCCCACAAGGTCGCCCATGTATCGGTGCCGGAGGTCACGACGCGGCTGTCGTACATCAACGGCTGTGTTCCCCAGTTGTATGGGATCCCGTAAAGCGAGCCGTCGACGGCATCCACCTTCTTGTAATCGATTTTCGGCGTGACGTTGCTGGCGTTCTTCACTTGGCCGACGTCGATCGGGACGATAAGGCCAGCTGCCGCGAAACGCGGGATGACCCCTGTGTCGAGGACTATGACATCGGGGCTGATGGCGCCGGACTTCGTGCGCTGAAACATCTCGTCGACCGAGCCGGTTCGCGCCACGTTGACCTTGATGCCGGTGTTCTTGGTGAACTCCGCAAGCCAGGGATCCTCGTGGTAGCTCTCCCAGGTGAAAAGTGTCACGGCGCCCGGCGGCGTCTCGGCACGGGACCGGGAGGCGATCGCAGTCCCTGCCATGCCGCCGGCCGCGGCGAGCGCGCCTTTCAGCAGGGTTCGGCGCGACGGCGATGACACGGCTAGAAGATCCGAGTTGCCTGGAACGCCGGTCCCGCTGGATGTCGTCATCGGCTTGCCTTCCTATCTAGACTGGTTGTTGTCGACCCGTCGGATCGGTGGGGTTGCGGTGTTCCCGCTCCGAAGCAGCCCACCGGAGCGGCATACACACCAATCGACTATCCTGGCTCCGTGCCGTAGCCAATGACGGCTTTCAGCTCGAGGAACTCATTGATGCCGAAATCCGAGCACTCGCGGCCGTTGCCGGACTGCTTGTAGCCGCCGAACGGCGCGTGGGTGTCCCACTCCGGGTAGTTGATTTGGACCTGGCCGGCCCGCAGCCGTGCGGCTACCCGACGCGCGTGCGCGAGATCGCTGGATTGGACATAGGCCGCGAGCCCGTAGAGCGTGTCGTTGGCGATCGACACGGCTTCATCTTCGTCCCGATACGAGAGCACTGAGAGCACTGGGCCGAAGATTTCCTCGCGCGCCACCGTCATGGACGGCTTTACGTGGCCGAACACCGTGGGCCGTACGTAGTAGCCACGGTTGAGGTGTTCCGGGCGGCCGGTTCCCCCGGTGACGAGAGTGGCGCCTTCTGCGATCCCGGTTTCGATCAGGCGCTGAATCTTGTCGAACTGCACCTGGCTGACCACCGGTCCCAACACCGTCTGCGGCGAGTCCGGTGCCCCCACGGTCTGCGTCTCCGCGGCAAGCCTCGCGATTCGCAACGCCTCGTCGTGACGATCGCGCGGCACCAACATGCGACTTGGCGCGTCGCACGACTGCCCGCTGTTGCCGAAGCAGGCCTCCACGCCCTTGCGGACGGCGCTTTCCAGATCGGCGTCGGATAGAACGATGTTGGCCGACTTGCCGCCAAGTTCTTGCGTCACGCGCTTCACGGTGTCGGCCGCGGTCTTGGCGACGGCGATGCCGGCGCGGGTCGATCCCGTGAACGACACCATGTCGACATCGGGGTGGCCGGCCATGACCTGGCCGACGTCGGGGCCGGTGCCGTTGATGAGGTTGAACACGCCTTTCGGGCAACCGGCGGCATCCATGATCTCGGCGAACACCAAGCCGCTCAGGGGAGCGATTTCGCTTGGCTTCAGGATCATGGTGCAGCCCGCGGCGATTGCCGGCGCCACCTTGCACACGATCTGGTTAAGCGGCCAGTTCCACGGCGTGATCAGCGCCACAACGCCGATAGCCTCTCTCACGACGCGAGTGCCGCCGCGCTGTTCCTCAAATGGGAACGAATCGAGGGCGGCGATCGCGGCCTCGAGATGCGTTTGACCGGCAAAGGCCTGCACCTCGCGCGCGAACGTGGCAGGAGCGCCCATCTCCTGCGTCATCGCCCGCGCGATCTCCTCGAAGCGCTCGTTGTACAGTTCGAGGATCCGGCGGAGCAGGGCGAGGCGTTCCGCCCTGCCAGTCGCCGCGAAGGCGGGAAAGGCGGCCCGGGCCGCGGCCACGGCACGGTCGACGTCAGCCGCGGCGCCGGCGGACACCGTCGCGCAATGTTCTTCGGTCGCAGGATCGACGACCGGGATCAGCTCCGGAACGATAGGGTCGACCCAAGCACCATCAATGTAGAACTGCCGGTGATGTTGCATTCTAACCTTTCGATGACTGGCTGGACGGTAAGGAGGCACGCTCCGCGCCGGACGCGGCCTGGCCCGCGTTTCGCGACGCCACCAGCGACCGATTCTGTAGCCTTCGAAGATGCCTCGGGCGTGACTGACAAGTTCACCAAGCACACGGTCCGCAGTGCCGGCGACGTAGCCTATCGAGTTCCGCAAGGAGGAGGTAGTCTCCCTTGGTGCCGTCCACCATCTGTGGAAAGCGAACTGCCGTCATTCGGCATCCCCCCTGGATTGATGTCCCGGCCGCGCGCCGGCGCGATTTTTACCTGGCGTAATCGGGGCTGCTCTCGTCAAGCATCGCTTTCGCTTCGGCGAAATGGGCAAGGGACATCGGCTGGTAGTGATCCCAGTCCAAAGCGGTCCGTTCGGCGAGGTCGTCGGGCATCACGTTGAGCGGCCGACCGGTCGAGTAGGCCAGAACCAACGTGCGACAGGCCCGTTCCAGGAAATAGAGGGCGTCGAAAGCCTCGGCGACGGTCGCTGCCGTCACCAGGACACCGTGATTGCCCATCATCAGGATGTCCTTGTCGCCGAGCGCGTGCGCGATCCGCTCGGCCTCCTCACGGCTGTCCGCGAGGCCGCCGAAGGCGAGGTCCACCGCGACGCGGCGGAAGTAGCGCGCCGTATTCTGCTCGATCGGCTTGATCTCGGGGTCGGCGAGCGACGCGATCGCCGTCGCGTATGGCGGATGGACGTGCAGCACGCACCGGGTGCGCGGACGCAGCGCATGGAGCCGGCCGTGGATCGCCCACGCGGACGGGTCCGGGGCATTTGCTCCGTCCATCGTCGTCTCGTCGTCCGAGTCCAACAGGAGAAGGTCCGAGGCGCGGATGCGTGAGAAATGTTTCCACCGTGGGTTCATCAGGAAACGCCGTCCATCATCGGACATGGCGAGGCTGAAGTGGTTGGCGACGGCTTCATGCAGCCCCTCGGCGGCAGCCAGTCGGAACGCTGCCGCCAAGTCGATGCGCAACGCCAACTCATCGGCGCCCATCGTTTGTGTTCTCTTCGGAACTGCGTTCATCGCGAACTCCATTGCAACCCTGAACCAATAATCCGATAGACTGGGAGAGTCTGCGACAGGAATGGAAGCGAAGAGTTTACATGCTCATCATGACGATCCATCATCATGCATGAGCGCGCGTGCGCCGAGCCTCGACCTCCTGTTCGCTTTTCCCGCCCAGTATGCCGGACCATGGCTACGGTCAGCGCTTGGAGAACGGGCCTGCGCTCGCCGGGCGCCGCGCCGAGGCGGCACGCGACGCGATCGCGTGAACGATCACCACGTTGCGCGAACGGCTCCGGCGATCGCCGACCCGGCCCGTGGCCAGCAAGGCGGGCACGGGAGCGAACGACAGCAGGGCCAGACGGGCGCGCACGCGGCTTGCAGGCCGTCAGATGCCAAGCGCCAGGACGTCACTTCCGGGTCCCGTCGCCGGGACGGCGCAGCATAGCAGGGCACTCCCTGACGCGGCGCTTGCAGATGGCGGGACGGGGTAGGCTATCCTCCCCGTCAGCACCGGCACGGCGCACGCTCCGCACACCCCGGCGCGGCAGCCGTGGGGAGGCGCAAGTCCGGCGGCCTCGGCCAGGTCGAGCAAGCTGCCCGCGCCTGGTTGCCAGATGGCGGTGCGGCTCGTCACGCGGAACTCGACAGCGACCGGCCTGGTCGCGGCAATCGGCAGAGTTGACCCGCCCGCCGCAGCCGCGTCGCCCGGGGCGCGCACAAGTGACGATGGGCCGAACGCTTCGGCGTGGATCAGGGCTTCAGGCACGTCGAGCGAGCGCAGGCCGTCGTACAGGTCCTGCACAAAGCCCGACGGCCCGCACAAGTAAAACTCGTAGCCGCCAGAGGGCAGCAAGCGTTGCAGCAGATCGGTGCCGATGCGCCCGTGTGACTGGTAGTCACGGCCGGGCAGGTCGTCCAGCCCTGGCCGGGTCAGGGCGAAATGGAGCCGGACGGCGCCCGCGGGCATCGCCGCCGCTAGGGACAGCAGCTCGCCGAAGAACGCGCGCTCGCGGCTGTTGCGGGCCAGGTGGAAGAACCAGACCGGCCGGACGTGCCGCGTGCGCCGGCCCTCTGCGGCTGCATGGCGCAGCATGGCCACCATGGGCGTGACGCCGATGCCGGCGGACAGCAGCACCGCTGGCCGGTCGCTGGCGACGTCGAAGGTGAAGGCGCCACGCGGCGCGAGCGCCTCGATCAGGTCGCCCTCCCGCACGCCATCGTGGAGGAAGCCGGACGCAAGGCGGGACCCGCGCTCCGGGCTGCCTGCTTCCCGCTTGACGCTGATCCGCAGCGCTCCGTCCGACGGCGCGCTGGACACGGTGTAGGCGCGAACGACCGGCTTCGGGTGGCCCGGGATGAGCAGCCGCACGGGAAGGGCCTGCCCGGCTTGCCACGCTGGCGGCGCGCCCGCATCGGCAGGCAGGAGGTGGAGGGAGTGGACCGTGTCGCTTTCCCGGACGATGCGCGCCACCCGGTGCGGCCGCCAAACGTCCCGCAGCCGCTCGGCCGCGAGCGCCAAGTCTGCTTCGGCCCAGGTGCCGGTGGCGGCCAGGTTGGGCGACGGCTCGGCTGGCTTCCAATGCAGCGGCAGGGCGCCAATCAGGCGGACGCCCTTGACGACATGGAAGCGCCACAGCCGCTCGGCGCCGCAGAACGCCCGCACCTCTGGGCCGTCCCAGACGATCCCAGCCTTGCCCGTAAGCAGAAGCAGATCGCCGGTCGCGAAGTCCGGGAACAGCAGTCCGGCCCGCGGGTCGAGCAGGATGTTGCCCAGCGTGTTGAAGAACAGGTTGCCCGAAAAGTCCGGGATCAGCAGCGCCCGGCGGTCCGCCTCGACCCGCACGAAGCCAGGCCGCCCGCCGCGGTGGGACGCGTCGAGGCCGGCGGTCGCCGGGTCGTCGCCCACCGGGTCGGCGCGTGTCGCAACAAAGAAGGTGTCGGTCTGGCCGATCAACTCCACTGCTGGACGGTCAAGCGCGTCCAGCATCTCGGCTATGGCCGGCTTGGTTCTCGGCTGCGGGCCCGCTTCCCATTCGCGTGCTTGGATGTACTGCGGGCAGTTGCCGAATGCCTGGTCCACCGTGACCTCGAAGCCGCCCTCGTCCAGCGCGGCCACGCGCCCATTCAGGCGGTTGCGCCGCCGCGTGGCCGGATCGAGGCCGAGCAGGCCGACATGCGCGCCGGGCAGGAGGTTGCCGGCCAGCGGATCGCCGGCATACGGCCGCGCGCCCACCCATAGGTGCCCCGGGTCGGGAGAGGACAGGAAGCCTGGCGGCCCGCACAGGACTGAGCACCAGGGCTGTCCCTGCTCGTCGGCGGACGCCACCAGGAGCCAGGGCAGCCCGGCATAGAACGCCCGATGCTGCTCCGGCAGGAAGGTCCGCACCATCTGCCGCGCTTGCCGTTCCAGACGGTCGCGCACGCCGAGCCGCTCCTGGATGGCGCGTTCGCCTGCATGGAACGGGGATGCCTCGTGGCTCCAGCCGCCGGGTGACATGGGCCTGTCCCGGCTCGCTACAGGCCGGGCATCGCGACGTAGCCGGGCAGCGCCTTGATGCGCCCGATCCAGGCCTGAACCTGCGGGTAGGGCGCAAGCGGCACCCGGCCTTCGGGCGCCAGGGCGGCATACGGGAAGCAGGCAAGGTCGGCCACGGTCGGATGGTCCAGTTCCAGCCAGTTTCGGCCGTTGAGGTGGGCCTCAAGCACTGCAAGGGCGTCGCGTGCGTTCTGCTGGACGAGGGGCAGGTCCACAGGCACGCCAAGCAGGAAATGCAAGCGCGCCAGGTTGGCCCCGTGCTGGATTTCGCTGGCCGCGAACGACAGCCATTGCTGCACGCGGCCAAGGCCCTCGGCGTCCTTGGGCAGCCACGCGCCGGTCGGGTCGTAGCGCCGTGCGAGGTAGGCGAGGATGGCCTGGCTGTCGCGCAGCGTGAGGCTGCCGTCTTCCAAAACCGGCACGTGGCCGAGCGGGTTCAGGCGGAGGAACGCCTCCGCCCGGTGCGCCCCGGCCTGGATGTCCACCGCGACCTCCTCGTAGGGGAGGTCCAGGCTGCCCAGGAGCAGGCGGACCTTGTGGCTGTTGCCGGACAGGGCGTGAGCGTGCAGGCGCATGGGCGGGTCCTCTTTTGACCGAACGAACGGTCTAATAAGACGGGTGAGTAGCCCGGTCAACCTCCTTGCGACCGAACGGCCGGTCCACTAGCTGGTGTGTATGCCCGCCGCTCTGCTCCCGAAAGACGAAGTCCTCGACCGGCTGGCCGGGGTGTTCCGCACCTACAGCTATGAGGGCGCCACGTTGGCACGTCTCAGCGAAGCAACCGGCCTAGGGCGGGCCAGCCTTTACCACTATTTCCGCGACGGCAAAGAAGGCATGGCCAGGGCCGTCCTGGAACGGGCGGGCGAAGCCATGCGGGAGCGCGTGCTCGCCCCGTTGCAGGGTCCGGGCAGCCCGCGCGAGCGGCTGGAAGCGATGGCCCGCGGCTTGGACGTGTTCTATGCCGATGGCACCCAGGCCTGCCTACTAGGTCTGCTGTCCATCGGCGACGGGCAGGCGCTGTTTGGTGAGCCGGTGCGGGCGTCCCTGAGCTGGTGGATCGAGGCCGTGGCGTCCGTGGTCGCCGAGGCTGGCATTGGCCGGGAAGCGGCGCGTGACCGTGCCGAAGACATGGTGTCCGCCATCCAGGGCGCGCTCGTGATGGCGCGGGCGCAAGGTTCCACTGGGGCGTTCAAGCGTTTCGTCACGGCGCTGCCCGGGCAGTTGCTGGCGAACATCGGCGGTGGTGGACCTGCCCGACCGGCCCGCCGGGCTTCAAAGGGCGACTAGCACCCGCTTTCGCGAAGGCCGGACAACCTCGATACGCACAAGCCTCCGCCTGCCTTCCACCGATGCTTCGCATCGCCGGAACCTTGGCAGGCTCCGCCCAAGCGTGACCTGCGGTTGGCGCGGCGCCCCACCGTGCATTTCCACTTCACCCCCACCATGCTTCCTGGATGAACTGCTTCCTGGATGAGGCGATAGCGGGTCAATCCCAATCCCAGGCCGAACCCGACGCACCGTCGCGGACAATCCTGTGGTGGCCGCTGTCACGGGCTTCCACCTTGAAGCCGCGGCCCGGGCTGGCAATGTCTCGGGCATTGATGTGGCACCCGCCCCAGGAGGCTTGCCGATGGCAGCGTTTTCCGTTCTTGACCTGGCGCCGATCCCGCAGGGATCGACAGCCGGAGACGCGCTGTACCGCGCGCTCGACCTGGCGCAGCACGCCGAACGCCTCGGCTACCGCCGCTACTGGGTGGCCGAGCATCACAACATGGTCGGCATCGCCAGCGCCGCCACCGCCGTCGTGGTCGGCCACCTCGCCCACGGCACCCACACCATCCGCGTCGGCGCCGGCGGCATCATGCTGCCGAACCACGCGCCGCTGGTGATTGCCGAGCAGTTCGGCACGCTCGACGCGCTGTATCCCGGACGCATCGACCTCGGCCTCGGCCGCGCCCCCGGCAGCGACGGCCGCACGATGCAGGCGCTGCGCCGCGACCCACAGGCGGCCGACAGCTTCCCGCAGGACGTGATGGAGCTGGAGGCGCTGCTCGGGCCGCCGCAGCCCGGCCAGGCGGTGCAGGCGGTGCCTGGCGCCGGTTCCGCGGTCAAGCTCTGGATCCTGGGATCGAGCCTGTTCGGGGCGCAGTTGGCCGCCCATCTCGGCCTGCCCTACGCGTTCGCCTCGCATTTCGCGCCGGGCGCGCTGAGGCAGGCGCTGGAGGTATACCGCGCCCGCTTCCGGCCCTCGGCGGCGCTCGACCGGCCCTACGCGATGGTCGGCGTGAACGTGGCGGCGGCGGCGACCGATGCCGAGGCGCGACGGCTGTTCACCTCCACCCAGCAGGCCTTCGTCGCCATGTTCCGTGGCACCAGGGGCAAGCTGCCGCCGCCGGTCGACGACATCGAGGCGTTCTGGTCGCCGCCCGAGAAGCGGCAGGCCAGCGCCATGCTGGCCTGTTCGTTCGTGGGCAGCGCCGACACCGTGCGCCGCGAGCTGGCGGCGTTCGTCGAGGAGACCGGGGCCGACGAGCTGATGGTCGCCAGCAACATCTTCGACCATGCGGCGCGGCGGCGGTCGTACGAGATCCTGGCGTCGCTGCGCACCGCCACGGCGCGGGAGGCGGTCGCCTCGTGACCGAGCCGACGCCGCCCGACAGCAAGCTGACCACGAGCAAGCGGCGTTGGGCGGAGCAGGGGCGGTTCCTCACCGGGCGCGCCACGCGCCCGGAGGCGGAGCGGCTGCCGCCCGGCCAGCATCTGGTGCGGGACTGGCCGGTGCTCGACCTGGGCGAGAAGCCCGCGATCGCGCCGGAACGCTGGACGCTGGACGTGTCCGGCGCGGTTGAGCGGCCACTGCATTGGGACTGGACGGCGTTCCGGGCACAGCCGCAGGCCCGTTCGGTCTCCGACATCCATTGCGTCACCACCTGGTCGCGCTACGACAACGCCTGGGAGGGCGTCGCCACCGCCGCGATCGTGGCGGCGGCGCGGCCGCTGGACCGGGCGCGGACCGTCGTGCTGCACGCGAGCGACGGCTACAGCACCAACCTGACCCTGGACGACTTCGCGGCACCCGACGCGATGCTGGCGCATTCCTGGGAGGGCCAGCCGCTCACGCGCGAGCATGGCGGCCCGGTGCGCCTGGTGCTGCCGCACCTGTATTTCTGGAAGAGCGCCAAATGGCTGCGGCGGATCGAGTTCATCGCCGAGCCGAGCCTGGGCTTCTGGGAGGTGCGCGGCTACCACGACCGTGGCGACCCATGGCTGGAGCAGCGCTACTCCGAAGGCTGACCGCGGCCGGTCATGCTATATCGGGAGCGCCCGAGAAACCGAAGCGGTCCGGAGCAAGCAGGTTCGATGTCCGAAGCGGTCCTGCCGGACGAGCCGCCCGTCACCATCGCGGGTTTCGACGTGTTCCTCGACGGACAGGCCGACCCAAGGCCATGGGAGCTGGTGGCTGGCCGCATCGTCGGCATGACGGATCCCAGCACCGTCCATGAGCAGATCGTCAGCAACATCGGGACATGATTGAAGCAGGCGGCGGACAAGCGGGGTTGCCAAGCCTTCTTCGGTGGGATGCGCGTGCAGCGGTCCGAGAACCAGGGCGCCATCGACAAGCCCCGGCCCGACTTGTTGGTGCGCCGCGGTCCGCTCGCGCGGCGGGACTTCGTCACCGACCCGCTGGTCGTCGTCGAGGTGCTCTCGCCATCGACCATGGACGTCGACCGTGGCGACAAGCTGCGCTTCTACAAGCGCCTGCCGACGCTGGCGCACGTGGCGCTGGTCTACCAGGACCAGATGCGGGTCGAGCATTACCGGCGGCTGGACACCGGCTGGGAGACGGAGACGCTGACGGCCCCGAGTCAGGCAATGGTGTTCGAGGCGATAAGCTGCGGCATTGGCATGGAAGATGCGTGGTTCGGCGTGGACCTCGACGGCCTTCGAGGCTGATCGCCCGCGGAGACCGCATGACCGCCAAACGCTTCCATCTCGGCTGGTTCACCTATTTCGGGCAGAACGCCTGGAGCGACCCGCTGGGCTCGGCGCCGGAGCCGTGGACCGGGGAGCTGCACATGGACCTGGCGCGCGCCATGGAGCGCGCCTGCTTCGACTACATGCTGGTCGAGGACACGCTGAGCATCCCGGCGGTGCATGGCGGCAGCAACGCGGCCTACCTGAAATATGGCATCATGGCGCCCAAGCACGACCCGGCGCCGCTCGCCGCCATCATGGGCAGCGTCACGCAACGCCTCGGCATCGTCATCACCCTGTCGACCATGGCATACCCGCCGTTCATGCTGGCGCGGCTGGCTTCCACCCTCGACCACCTCTCGCGCGGCCGCTTCGGCTGGAACATCGTCACCAGCACCGAGGACGCCGCTGCGCGCAACTTCGGCCGCGCCGAGATGCCGCCCCGCGCGCTGCGCTACGACATGGCCGACGAATACGTCGATCTGGTCACGAAACTCCTCGAATCCTGGGAGCCGGACGCGGTGATCCGCGACCATGCCAGCGAGACCTATGCCGACGCGGGTAAGGTGCGTCCAGTGGACTTCGAGGGGCGTTGGTTCCGCTCGGCGGGGCCGCTCAACACCGTCCGCTGCCCGCAGGGCCGCCCGGCCTACATCCAGGCCGGCGGCTCGCCGCGCGGCAAGCAGTTCGCGGCCAAGCACGCGGATTCCATCATCGCCACCACCAACGGCGTCGAAGGCATGATCGCCTATCGCGACGACGTGCGGCGTCACGCCGAGGCGCAGGGCCGCGACCCCGACGGCATCAAGGTGCTGTTCCTGATCGCCCCCGTGGTGGCGGAGACGATGGACGCGGCGCGCGAGCAATACGAACGCGTACTGGCCTCGCCGGGCTTCACCGAGCGGACCCTGGCGTTGTTCGGCTCCTTCGTCGACATCGACTTCTCGCGCTACGAGCTGGACCAGCCGTTGCCGCCGCTCACCACCAACGCCGAGCAGGGGGCGCTGGACAAGTTCTGCCAGCCGGGCAGCGGCAAGACGCTGCGGCAACTGGTGCGCGACAGCGGCGCGGGGAGCACGCTGGAACTGGTCGGCACGCCGGACCACGTGGCCGAGCTGATGGGCGAGGCGATGCGGGCGGTGGGCGGCGACGGCTTCCTGATCACCACGCCGTACCACCGGCTGAGTCGAAGCTACATCGCCTCCATCACCGACGGCCTGGTGCCGGCGCTGCAGCGCCGCGGCCTGACCCGCGCCGCGTATTCCAAGGCGACGCTGCGCGAGACGCTGCTCGAGTTCTGACTCAGCTCCGGGCTTGGAAAGACAGCCCCAGCATCGCCGGGCGGTGCAGCCGGATGCGCCGGCGGTCGCGCGAGATCAGCACCAGCACGACCACGGTGCCGATATAGGGCAGCGCCGACAGCAGCGGCGAGGGCACGGCGACGCCCAGCGCCTGCACGTAGAGCGACAGGTACATCAGCGCGCCGAAGAACCACGCGCCGACCAGCAGCCAGAACGGTCGCCAAGCCGAGAACGTCACCAGCGCCACCGCGACCCAGCCGCGCCCGGCGGTGAGGTCCTGCGCCCAGAGCGGGGTGTAGGCGAGCGACATGTAGGCGCCCGCCAGACCAGCCAGCGCGCCGCCGAATGCCACCGCCGCGTAGCGGATGCGCAGCACGGGGTAGCCGAGGAAATGCGCCGCGTGGTGCGAATCGCCCACCGCGCGCAGCACCAGCCCCGGATGCGTGCGCCGGATGGCGTAGGCGACGGCGGCCAGGAGGGCCAGCGCCGCGTAGACCAGCGCGTCGTGGCCGAACAGCACCGGCCCGAGCAGCGGGATGTCCGACAGCCCGGCGACGCGCAGCCGGGGCAGGGTGGGGGCGGCGATGCCGACGTAGCCGGCGCCCAGCAACGCGCTGAAGCCACGCCCGAAGATGGTGAGCGCGAGCCCGGTCGCGGTCTGGTTCGCCTGCAGCGTCAGCGTCAGCACGCCGAACAGCAGCGCCAACGCCACGCCGGCGCCTAGCGCCGCGACGAGCCCGAGCGCGGTCGAGCCGGTCCGCTCCGCCGTGGCGAAGCCAGCGATGGCGCCGGCCAGCATCATGCCCTCGACGCCCAGGTTGAGCACGCCCGCCCGCTCCGCTACCAGCTCGCCGGTCGCGGCCAGCAGCAGCGGCGTGGCGGCGGCGATCACGCTGACCAGGAAGCTGGTGATGACCGCGAGCATCAGGCCGTCCTCGCCCGCGCCGGCCGCCAGCGCAGCCGGTGCAGCAGCAGCACGTCGCAGCCCAGCAGGGTGAACAGCAGGATGCCCTGGAAGATGCCAGTCACCGCGTTGGGCAGCCGCAGATCGATCTGCGCCGCGTCGCCGCCCAGGTACGACAGGGCGAGCAGCAGGCCCGCCGGGATGACGCCGAGCGGGTTCAGCCGGCCGAGGAACGCCACGATGATGGCGGAGAAGCCGTAGCCGGGCGAGATGGCGGTGGTGAGCTGCCCCACCGTCCCCGTGACCTCGAACATGCCGGCCAGCCCTGCCAGCCCGCCGCTGATCAGCATCGCCACCCACACCAGCCGGTCCTCGCTGAAACCCGCGAACCTGGCCGCGCGCGGGGCCTGGCCCAGCACGCGGAACTGGAAGCCGAGCGTCGAGCGGTTCAGGACCACCCAGAACCCGAGTGCGAGCAGCGGCGCCAGCGCCACGCCGAGATGCAGGTTGCCGCCGTCCAGCAGCCGAGGTCCCGCCGCCGCGTCGGAGAACATCGCGGTCTGCGGGAAGCCGAACCCCTGCGGGTCGCGCCACGGCCCCGTGACCAGGTACACCAGCAGGTATTGCATGATGTAGGTCAGCATCAGGCTGGTCAGGATCTCGTTGGCGTTGAACCGGATGCGCAGCCAGGCGACCAGGCCGCCGGCCGCCATGCCGCCCATCGCCCCGGCCACCATCAGCAGCGGCAGCAACGCTGGCCTCGGCGCCTCCGGCAATGCCAACGCGACACCGCCGGCCACGATGGCGCCCAGCGTGAACTGTCCCTCGGTGCCGATGTTCCAGATGTTGGCGCGGTACGCCAGCGACAGGCCGATCCCCATCATGACCAGCGGCGCCGCCTTCACCAGCAGCGCCGCCAACCCGTCCGGCGCCAGCAGCGGCGACACCAGGAAGGTGTAGACGGTCAACGCCGGCGGCCGGCCCATCAGCGCGAAGATCAGCCCGGAGGTCAGCCCGGTCAGCACCAGCGCCAGCACCGGCGAGGCCACACGCCAGAAGCGCGACTCCTCCCCGCGCGGCTCGATGCTAAGCAAAAGCAAGCTCGATGCTAAGCAAAAGCAAGCTCGGGGGCGCCGCCGCCCATGAGGCGCCCGACCTGCTCGACCGTCGCCTCGCGCGTCGGCACCGGCGCCGACAGGCGGCCGCCGGCGATGACGGCGATGCGGTCGGCAAGGGCGAAGATCTCGTCGAGGTCCTGGCTGATGACGACGACCGCCGTGCCCGCCTCGGCCAGCGCCACGATCGCCTCGTGGATGGCCAGCGCCGCGCCGGCGTCGACGCCCCAGGTCGGCTGGTTGATCACCAGCACGCTCGGATCCTGCAGCACCTCCCGCCCGACCAGGAACTTCTGCAGGTTGCCGCCCGAAAGCGAGCCCGCCGTCGCGGCGGGGCCGGTGGTGCGGACGTCGAAGCGCTGGATGACCCGATCGGCGAACGCGTCGGTGCGCTTGCGGTCGATGAGGCCGAAGCGCGCCAGCGCGCGGCGGCGCGAGGCGGACAGGAACGCGTTCTCCGCCAGCGACATGGTCGTCACCGCGCCGTGGCCGTGGCGATCCTCGGGCACGAAGCAGCCGCGCAGCCGCCGGCGTTCCTGCGGCCCCATGTGGCCGGCCGGGGTGCCGTCGATCAGAACCGTGTCGGGCCGGCCGGCGAAGATCTCGCCGGACAGCGCGTCCATCAGCTCGGCCTGGCCGTTGCCGGCGATCCCGGCGAGGCCCACGATCTCGCCGCCGGCCACGCCGAGCGAGATGTCGCGCAGGTCGGTGCCGAACTCGTTGGGCGAACGCACCGTCAGCCGGTCGAGCACCAGCCGGGGCGACGCGTCGCTTGCGATGCGTGGGCGCGAGGAAGCAGCCGCCAGCTCCGCGCCGAGCATGGTCTCGGCCAGTTGCCGCACCGTCCGCGTCGCCGGGTCGCAGCTCGCCACGCGGCGGCCCAGCCGCATGACGGTGGCGGCCGAGCACAGCACGCGCACCTCCTCGAGCTTGTGGCTGATGTAGAGGATCGAGCAGCCCTCGGCGGCCAGGCGGCGCAGGGTCATGAACAGCCGCGCCGCCTCCTGCGGCGTCAGCACCGAGGTCGGCTCGTCCATGATCAGCAGCTTGGGCGATTGCAGCAGGCAGCGCACGATCTCGATGCGCTGGCGCTCGCCGACCGAGAGGTCGTGGACCACCCGGCCGGGGTCGAGCGGCAGCCCGTACTCGGTCGAGACGCGCACGATCCGCTCGCGCAGGCCTTCCCGCTCCGGCGCGGTGGCGAGGCCGAGGGCGATGTTCTCGGCGACGGTCAGCGCCTCGAACAACGAGAAGTGCTGCGACACCATGCCCACGCCCAGGCGCTGCGCCTGGCCAGGGTTCTGGATCGCGACCCGGCGGCCTTCCCAGGCGATCTCGCCGGCGTCGGGCTTCACCACGCCGTAGATGATCTTCACCAGCGTGCTCTTGCCGGCGCCGTTCTCGCCCAGCAGGGCGTGGATCTGGTTGCGCTC
>CAXUHK010000074.1:0-8794 GCA_964250775.1 uncultured Acetobacteraceae bacterium
GCGCCGGCGCGCCCGAGCGGCGGCGCGGTGCGGCGGTGCTGACGCCGCACGCCGGCGAGTTCGCGCGGGTGTTCGGCCCCGCCGGTCCCGACCGGGTCGCGGCGGCCCGGAACGCGGCGGCGCTGACCGGGGCGGTGGTGGTGCTGAAGGGCGCCGACACCATCGTGGCCGCGCCGGACGGCCGGGTGGCGATCAACGATTCCGCGCCGCCATGGCTCGCCACCGCCGGGTCGGGCGACGTGCTGGCCGGGCTGGTCGGCGGGTTGCTGGCGCAGGGAATGCCGGCGTGGGAAGCTGCCGCGGCCGGCGTCTGGCTGCACGGCCGGGCCGGCGCGCACGCCGGCGCGCACCTGATCGCCGAGGACTTGGCGCCGATGTTCCCGAAGGCGTTCGCCGACGCCTCGCAATAAGGAGATGGCTCGATGCGGAATGCCATGCGAACGCTTGCCGCCGGCGCCGTGCTGTGCGTCCCGGTCGGGACCGAGGCGCAGACCCCACCGGCGGCGCAGACCGAGATGCCGCCCACTCCGGCGGCGCCACCAGCCGAGCCGCCGTATGTGCCGCCCAGGAACTTCAACGAGTGGGCCAGCGGCATCAAGCTCGGCTTCCAGGCTGACGGAGGCATCACCGTCAACCCCGACGACCCGCGCAGCCGGCGCAATTTCGGCCGCCTGTTCGATGACGACAGCAACCGGCCGGTGCTGAACCAGGCGCTGGCGACGCTCAGCCGCGACGTGAACCCGAAGGCCACCAGCCCGGACATCGGCTTCAAGCTGCAGTTGCTCTACGGCTCGGACGCCCGCGTCACGCACACCCTGGGGGTGTTCGACCAGCTCATCCACGACCGCAACCAGATCGACGTGCTGGAGGCCAACGTCCTGGTCCACCTGCCGGGCGCGTTCGCCGGCGGCCTGGACATCAAGGCCGGCATCTACCCGACGCCACTGGGCTTCGAGCTGATCGACCCCAAGACCAACCCGTTCTACTCGCACTCGTACATCTTCAACTACGGCCTGCCGTTCAAGCACACCGGGGCGTTCGCCACGGCGCACGTCTCGGACCAGCTCGACCTGTATTTCGGCATCGACAGCGGCACCAACACCGCGATCGGCTACGGCAGCGGCGACAACAACAACCGCCCGGCGGGCCTGGCCGGCATCGGCTACAACGCGCCCGGCGGCAAGCTCACGGTGCTGGCGCTGACCCATCTCGGGCCGGAGGACAGCCGGCGGAACACCGCGTTCGCCAACACATCGTTGCGCTACTACAACGACATGGTCGTGACCTTCAAGGCGACCGACAAGCTGACCCTGAACGCCGAGGCGGACTATGTCCGCGAGGACGGCTTCCGCGCCGAGGGCTACGGCGTCGCGGGCTACGCCTCCTATGCTCTGTCCGACACGCTGACCCTGAACGGCCGCGGCGAGGTGTTCCGTGACAACAACAACTTCTTCGTCAACACCCCGGTCGGCAACCGCGACTACGCCAATTCCGAACGCGGCGTGTTCAGCAACTTCATCGTGTCGCCCAAGGCGGGCACCTATTCCGAGTTGACGGCCGGCGTCACCTACAAGCCGGCCGGGATGCCGGCGGCGCTCAGCACGCTGCTGATCCGCCCGGAAATCCGCTATGACCGCACCCTGAACGGCGTCCGCGCGTTCGGCGACGGGCGCAACCACGACATGGTGACGCTGGCGTCCGACATCGTGGTGGGCTTCTAGGAGGATTTCGCGATGAACGCGCCGATGCCGGTTGTCCTGCCCGCCCTGACCGATGCCCGCCGTGTCGAGCTGCTGCACCAGGTCGAGCGCAAGCTGCTCTGGCTGTCGGCATGGATGGTGCACAACGCCAACCACGTCCGCCCCAACCGCGACGGGCTCAAGGTCGGCGGCCACCAGGCGAGCTGCGCCTCGTGCATCTCGATCCTGACGGCGCTGTACTTCGAGGTGCTGCGGCCGCAGGACCGCGTGGCGGTGAAGCCGCACGCCGGGCCGGTGTTCCATGCCATCAACTATTTGTTCGGACGCCAGGACCGCGAGCAGATGGCGGGCCTGCGCCAGTTCGGCGGCGCGCAGTCGTACCCGAGCCGGGTCAAGGACGGGCCGGAGGTCGACTTCTCGACCGGTTCGGTCGGCCTCGGTGTCGCCACGACCAGCTTCGCCGCACTCGTCGCCGACTACGTGCGGCTGCACGGGATGGGGCGGCCGGACATCGCCCCCGGCCGGCACATCGCCATCGCCGGCGACGCCGAGCTGGACGAAGGCAACATCTACGAGGCGCTGCTGGAGGGCTGGAAGCACGACATCCGCGACGTCTGGTGGATCGTCGACTACAACCGCCAGAGCCTCGACAGCGTGGTGCCCGACCGGCTGTTCGGCCGCATCGAGGGCCTGTTCCAGGACATGGGCTGGAACGTCGTCACCATCAAATACGGGCGCCTGTTGGAAGCGGCGTTCCTGCGCCCGGGCGGCGAGGCGCTGCGGGCCTGGATCGACGACTGCCCGAACAGCCTGTACTCGGCGCTGACGTTCCAGGGCGGGACGGCGTGGCGCGCGGCGCTGCTGACCGACCTCGGCCGCGACGAGGGAGTGCGGGCGATCGTGGACCCGCTCGACGACGACGAGCTCTCGGCGCTGATGACCAACCTCGGCGGCCACGACATCGAGACGGTGATCGGGCACCTGCGCGCGGCCGACGCCCTGGGCGACCAGCCGACCTGCTTCATCGCCTACACCATCAAGGGCATGGGGCTGCCGTTCGCCGGCCACAAGGACAACCACGCCGGCATGATGACGCGCGAGCAGATGGAGCTGTTCCGCGAGCGGATGCACATTCGGCCCGGGCACGAGTGGGACGAGTTCGAGGGCCTCGACGCCAATGAGGCGGAGTTGCGCGCGTTCCTCGACGGCGTGCCGTTCGCGCGCAAGCTCACACCGGAAGGGCGCTCGCTGCCCGCTGCCCAGGTGCCGGTGCCGGCAGCCTTGCCGCGACCCAAGCTGGCCGGGCGGAAGGTGAGCACGCAGTCGGGCTTCGGCGACATGCTGGCCGAGATCGGGCGCGGCGAGGGCGAGCTGCGCGAATTGGCGTCGCGGGTGGTGACGATGAGCCCGGACGTCACGGTGTCGACCAATCTCGGCCCGTGGGTGAACCGGCGCGGGGTGTTCGACCGGCACACCCGCAACGACGTGTTCCGCGATTCCAAGCTGGCCAGCGCGCAACGCTGGGGCATGACGCCGCAGGGCCAGCACATCGAGCTGGGCATCGCCGAGCAGAACCTGTTCCTGCTGCTGGGCGCCGCCGGCCTGGCGGCGCCCCTGCACGGCACCCGGCTGCTGCCGGTGGGCACGGTGTACGACCCGTTCGTCAACCGTGGGCTCGATGCGCTGATCTACGCCTGCTACCAGGATTCGCGCTTCCTGCTGGTGTCCACGCCCTCGGGGGTGACGCTGGCGCCGGAGGGCGGGCAGCACCAGTCGGTCAACACGCCGCTGATCGGCATGGCGGCCGACCGGCTGGCCAGCTACGAGCCGTCGCATGTCGACGAGCTCGCGGTCCTGCTGCGCCACGCCTTCTGGTTCATGCAGCAGCCGCAAGGCTCGGCGGTGTGGCTGCGGCTGTCGACGCGGCAACTGGAGCAGCCCGAGCGCGCGCTCGACCCCGAGGCGGTGATCGCGGGCGGGCACTGGGTCGTGCCGCCGGGTTCGGGGGCGCGGATCGCCTTGGCCTACCAGGGGCCGGTGGCGCCGGAAGCACAGGCGGCGTTCGCCGAGTTGCGGGCCGAGGTGCCGGACGCCGGCCTGTTGGCGTTGACCAGCCCCGACCGGCTGCACGCCGGCTGGCTCGACGCGGCGCGCCGGCGGCGCGGCGGCGAGCGGGCGGCAACCAGCCATGTGGAGACGCTGCTGGCGCCGCTGGCGCCGGGGGCGGCGCTGGTCACGATCCTCGACGGCCACCCGGCGGCGCACGCCTGGCTGGGGGCCGTGCGCGGGCAGCGCGTGGTGCCGCTGGGGCCGGACCGGTTCGGCCAGAGCGGCGACCTGGTGGACATCTACCGCGCCTACGGCCTGGACAGCGACGCGATCCTGGACGCCTGCGCTCAGGCCTTGCTGGGCGGGTGAACGGCGATCCAGTGCCGGGCGATGTCCTCGCGCCGGCATAGCCAGACGCCCTCGTGCGCCTGCATGTGGTCGAGCAGGCGGGCCAGCGCGCCGATGCGGCCCGGCCGGCCGATCAGCCGCGTGTGCAGGCCCACCGACATCATGCGCGGCCGCCCCTCCTGGCCGCTGCGGTACAGCCAGTCGAATGCTTCGCGCGCGTAGGCGAACAACTGCTCGCCTGTCTCCAAGCCTTGCCCCCGGCTCATGCGGCTGTCGTTCACGTCGAGGCTGTACGGCACGACCAGATGGTCCTGTCCGGCGACGCGGGTCCAGTATGGCAGGTCGTCGTTGTAGGCGTCGCTGTCGTAGAGGAAGCCGCCGGCCTCGACCACCAGCCGGCGGGTGTTCGGGCTCTGGCGGCCGGTGTACCAGCCAAGCGGGCGGCGGCCGACCATGCGGGTCACGACCTCGATGTTGCGCGCCATGTCGGCCCGCTCGACCGCCTCGGGCACCGATTGGTAGTCGATCCAGCGTTGGCCGTGGCACGCCACCTCGAAGTCGCTCGCCGCCATCGCCGCCGCCGCTTCCGGGTTGCGCTCCAGCGCCATGCCGACGGCGTAGATCGTGCCGGCGACGCCGTGCGATTGCAGCACGCGCATCACCTCCCAGAACCCGACCCGGCTGCCGTACTCGAAATTGGACTCGACGTTGAGGTGGCGCAGTCCGTGCAGCGGCGCCGGCCGGTCCATGTCCGTCAGCACGGTCTCGGAGTGCGCGTCGCCGTGCAGGACGTCGTGCTCGCCGCCCTCCTCGTAGTTGAGCACGACCGAGACGGCGATGCGCGCGCCGCCAGGCCAGCGCGGGTCCGGCGGCGTGGCGCCGTAGCCGATCAGGTCGCGCGGGTACGGATCAAACGGGTGCATGGCGCGGTTCCTGCTTCACGTTCGGTTGACGATGCGGGCGGAAGCTCCGCAATCTGGGTGCCACTTTGGCCTGCAACCGAGGGGACGTCATGCGCCTTTCCAGGACACAGCTCGACGCCGCCCGGCGCGGCATGGCGGCGCTCGACGCCGACCTGATCGACGAGGCGCTCTCCGGGCGCATCGATCGGCGCACCCTGCTGCGCCATGGCAGCCTGCTCGGGCTGTCGCTGCCCTGGCTCGGTGCGCTGGCAGGCTCGCTCGGCATGGCGGCATCGACGCCGGCGCGGGCTGCGGGCACGCCAGGCGGCCGCATCCGCGTGGCCCTCACCGTGCCGGCGGCGACCGTCGATCCGGTCACCATCGCCGACGATGGCGGGCTGATCCTGCTGATCCAGGCCGGCGAGTTCCTGTGCGTGACGCAGCCCGACCTCACGCTGAAGCCGGTGCTGGCGCGGAGCTGGACGCACAACGACGACGGCTCGGTCTGGACCTTCAAGCTGCGCCCCGATGTCAAGTTCCACAGCGGCGGCACGCTGAAGGCGGAGGACGTGGTCGCCAGCATCGACCGGCTGTGCGACCCGAAGAACGCGTCGAACGCGCTCTCCGCGTTCAAGGGCATCCTCTCGCCCGGCGGCGCCCGCAAGGTCGACGACCTGACGGTGGCGTTCCACCTCGACGCGCCGTACGGGGCGTTCCCGAGCGTGGTGTCGTCGGACAACTACAACTGCGTCATCCTGCCGGCCAGCTACAAGGGCGACTACGAGCACAACTGGGACGGCACCGGCCCGTTCAAGCTGGAGCGCTACACGCCCAAGGTCGGCGCGTCGTTCGTGCGCAACCCCGACTATTGGGGGCCGAAGGCGCTGCCCGACCGCACCGAGTTCACCTTCTACACCGACCTGCAGCCGCAAATCCTGGCGTTGCAGGGCGGGCAGGTGGACATCATCGAGCAGATCCCGGTCTCCGGCGGCCAGGCGCTGCTCAATGACAAGCGCTTCACCATCATCCGCGAGAAAGGCACCGGCCACGAGCAGGTCCACATGCGCTGCGACAGCGGGCCGTTCGCCGACAAGCGGGTGCGGCGCGCGCTGGCGCTCAGCCTCAACCGCAAGAAGCTGCTGGCCGGCCTGTTCCGCGGCCTCGGCACGCTCGGCAACGACAGCCCGTTCGCGCCCGACTACCCGCAGACCGATTCCAGCGTGCCGCAGCGCGAGCAGGACATCCGCCAGGCGCGCGAGCTGATGCAGGCGGCGGGCGTGGCCGGCGGCTTCGACGTGACGCTGACCACCGAGCGCTTCATCGAGATCCCGGATTATGCCGTGCTGCTGCAGAACTTCGCCAAGGACGCGGGCATCCGCATCAAGCTCAACGTCGAGAGCCAGGACGCCTATTACGGCAAGGCGGCGTTTGGCCAGTCGGACTGGCTCGACAGCCCGATGGGCATCACCGATTACGGCCACCGCGCGGTGCCCAACGTGTTCCTGCGCGCGCCGTTGCTCAGCGACGGGCCGTGGAACGCGGCGCACTTCAAGAACCCCGCGTACGACAAGCTGGTCGACAGCTACGGCCGCGCCGCCGATCTCGGCGGCCAACGGGCGTTGGCGAAGCAGATACAGACCCTGCTGCTGGACGAGACGCCGGTGATCTTCGGCTACTTCTACGACTACCTGGTGCCGGTGAAGAAGAACCTGGCCGGCATCCCGCCGATCGCCAACCGGCTGTTCCTCGACCAAGCCCACTTCACCTGACGCGGGAGCCGCCGCCATCGCACGGATGCTGGCCACGAGGCTTGGTCTGTCGCTGCTGACGCTGTGGCTGCTGAGCCTGCTGGTGTTCGCGGGCGGCCAGTTGCTGCCGGGCGATGTCGGGCGGGCGGTGCTGGGGCCACTGGCAGACGCACGGGCGGTGGCGGTGCTGGACCATCAGTTGGGCGTCGACCGGCCGCTGTTGGTCCAGTACTGGGGCTGGATCAGCCGGTTTGCCGGCGGCGACATGAGCACGTCCTACGTCTATCGCGCGCCGGTGGCGCCGTTCGTGGGCGCGGCGCTGGCGAACTCGCTGAAGCTGGGCGGCATGGCGTTCCTGATCGTGGTGCCGCTCGGCATCCTGGGCGGGGTGGTCGCGGCGCTGAACGCCGGGCGCTGGCTCGACCGTGCCATCGTGCTGACCGGCCTGTCGGGGACGGTGGTGCCGGAGTTCGTCTCCGGCATCGTGCTGATCCTGGGCCTCGGCGTCTGGCTCGACCTGTTCCCGATCACCGCGACCTGGCCCGACGATTCCGGGCCGCTGACCCAGGCATACTACCTGGTGTTGCCGTCCATCCCGCTGGTGTTGGTGCTGTTCGGCTACATCGCCCGCATGGCGCGGGCCGGCACGGTGGCGGCGCTGGAATCTGACTACGTCCGCACCGCGACGCTGAAAGGCCTGTCGCGCCGGCAGGTCGTGTGGCGGCACGCGCTGCGCAACGCGCTGCTGCCGACCATCGCCGTGGTGGCGACCCAGGCCGGCTATTTGGTCGGCGGCCTGGTCGTGGTCGAGACGCTGTTCCACTACCAGGGCATCGGCGGCCTGATCTACACCGCCGCCAAGTCGCGCGACTTCCCGATGCTGGAGGCGGGCGTGCTCACGGTGGGGGCGATCTTCGTCGCCGCGACGCTGCTGGCCGACCTGCTGACCGCGGCGCTCGACCCGAGGCTGCGGGCGTGAGCGCCACCGTCGCCGAACGCCTGGCCTCGCCGCGCGCCGAGGCGCTGCGCCAGTTGGCTCGCTCGCCGGCGTTCCTGGCCGGCATGGCCATCGTGCTGTTCTGGATCGTCTGCTCGCTGTTCGGGCGTTACGTGGTGCCGGTCGACCCATTCGCCGACGACCTGCTGACCACGCTCGACCCGCCTTCGGCGGCGCACTGGTTCGGCACCGACCATCTCGGCCGCGACATGTTCGCGCGCGTCATCGTGGGCGCGGCCGACATCCTCACCGTGGCGCCGCTGGCGACCCTGCTCGGCGTGGTGTCGGGAACCGCGATCGGGCTGGTGGCTGGCACGTTCGGCGGCGTCGTCGACGACATCGTGAGCCGGCTGGTCGACGCGGTGCTGGCGCTGCCGCTGCTGATCGTGGCGCTGATGGCGCTGGTGGCGCTGGGTCCGTCGAACCTCACGGTGATCGTGGCGATCGGCCTCAGCTTCGCGCCGATCGTGGCGCGCACGGTGCGCGCGGCGGTGCTGGCCGAGCGGGGGCTGGACTACGTGGCCGCCGCCCGGCTGCGCGGAGAGGATGCGCTCTATGTCATGCTGGCGGAAATCCTGCCCAACGTCTTGGGGCCGATCTTCGTCGAGCTCACGGTTCGGCTCGGCTACGCGATCTTCACCGTCGCCACGCTGAGCTTCCTGGGCGTGGGCCTGCAACCGCCGTCGCCGGACTGGGGGCTGGCGATCGCCGAGAACTATGGCCTGATCGGCGGCGGCTATTGGTGGACGGTGCTGTTCGACGCGCTGGCCATCGCCTCGCTCGTGGTGGGCGTCAACCTGGTGGCGGACGGGCTGCAGTCGGCACTCGACGGATGACCGACGCGTTGCGCTTCGAGGGCGTGGGCGTCGCCTATCGGGTGCGCGGACGCGACCGGCCGGTGCTGCGCGACGTCAGCCTGCGCATCGGCGCCGGCGAGACCTACGGGCTGGTGGGCGAGTCCGGCTGCGGCAAGTCGACCGCGGCGCTGGCTGCCGTGCGCTACTTGCCGGCGGCGGGGCGGGTGCAGGCGGGCCGCATCGTGGTGGATGG
>CAXUHK010000074.1:8804-15581 GCA_964250775.1 uncultured Acetobacteraceae bacterium
CGCCGGCTGCGGGCGCGCAGCGTGGCGATGGTCTACCAGGACCCCGGCCGGGCGCTGAACCCGACGCTGACCGCCGGGCGGCAATTGGCCGAGGTCTACCGCCTGGCCGGAGTTGCCCCCACCGAGGCGCTGCACCGCTCCGAGGACATGCTGCGCCGGGTCCGCATCGCCGATCCCGCTCAGGTGATGCGCCGCTACCCGCACCAGCTCTCGGGCGGCATGTTGCAGCGCGTGGTGATCGCCATGGCGCTTGCGGTCGACCGCAAGCTGCTGATCCTGGACGAGCCCCCCACTGGGCTCGACGGTACGGTCGAGGCCGAGGTGCTCGCCCTGATCGCCGCGTTGCGGGCCGAGTTCGGCACGGCGGTGCTGTTCATCGGCCACAACCTCGCGGCGGTCTCGCGCATGTGCGCCCGCATCGGCGTGCTCTACGCCGGCACGCTGGTCGAGGAGGGGCCGACCGCGGCGGTGCTCGCCGACCCGCGCCACCCGTACACGGTGGGGCTGCTGCGCTGCCTGCCGCGACGCGGGTTGACCAAGCGCGCGGCGCGGCTCGACACCATTCCGGGCTTTCTGCCGGCGTCGCCCGACGCCATCGTCGGCTGCGTGTTCACCGACCGCTGCGGGCTGGCGAGCGAACTGTGCCGCACCGTCCCGCCGCCGCTGTTCGCGCTGGGCGGCGGGCGCGGCAGCCGCTGCCACCCTCACGAGCAGGCGCCCGGCCTGCCGCGCGCCGAGCCCACCGCGTTGCCCTCGCCACCCGCGATCGGCGGCGATCCGGCGCTGCGGGTGGAGCGGTTGGGCAAGACGTTCGCGCAGGCAGGCCATCAGGTCCACGCGCTACGCGACGTGACGTTCGCGCTGGGGCCCGGCGAGACGCTGGGGCTGGTCGGCGAATCGGGCAGCGGCAAGACCACGCTGGCGCGCACCTTGCTGGGCCTGGTGGCGCCCGACCCCGGAGGTGTGATGTTGCTGGACGGCACGGCGCTCGCGATCCAACGCCGGCCCGAGCAAATGCGGGCGTTGCAAATCGTGTTCCAGAACCCGGATTCGGCGCTGAACCGCGCCCATCCGGTGCGCCGCATCGTCGGCCGGGCGCTGTCCAAGCTGGCCGGCCTGCGCGGCGCGGCGCTGGAGGCGCGGCTGCTGGAGCTGACCCGCTCGGTGCGCCTGGCCGACCGCTTCCTCGCCGCCCGGCCGCGCCAGCTCTCGGGCGGACTCAAGCAGCGCGTCGCCATCGCCCGCGCCTTCGCCGGCGAGCCGCGCCTCGTGGTGTGCGACGAGCCGACCTCGGCGCTCGACGTCTCGGTGCAGGCGGCGATCCTGAACCTGCTGGCCGACCTACAGGCGACGCGGCGGGTCAGCTACCTGTTCATCTCGCACGACCTCGGCGTGGTGCGCTACCTGTCCGACCGCATCATGGTGCTCTACCTGGGCCGGGTGATGGAACTGGGTCCGGCGGAACAGGTGTTCGACGGCCCGCACCACCCGTACACCGAGGCGCTGCTGTCGGCGCTGCCGGACGCGGACGGCCGCACAACGCGCGTCCGGCTGGAGGGCGAGGTGCCTAGCGCGGTGCATCCGCCCTCCGGTTGCGTGTTCCACACCCGCTGCCCGCGCAAGATCGGCCCGGTCTGCGAACGCGAGGAGCCGGCGCTGCTGCCGCGCGGCGATGCTCACGGCATAAGGTGTCATCTCCGAAGCGAAGAACTCGGCAGTGCCATCCGCTCCGAAACAGCTTTGCCCACGCGACGCGCGACAGCATCCTATGTTGACAAATTCTAAGCGCAGAACTATGAACTTCTTTGAAGCCTAATTTGGCAAGGTGCCAAAAGGCCTCAGCTCGTGGGAAAAGGAGTGAAGCCAATGTTGTATGATCGCATTGCTCGCGTGTCTGTCGGACCCACTAACCATAACCCCTGCGATCTTATGGACGATGCTCGGCGCCAGCTTGATCATCTTGGGCCAATAGGCATACGCGCAAAGCGCGGGCAGACAAACGAGCGCTTCCAAGCAGAAAAGGCGCTTGATTTTACCTTTCCTAGTCGTGATTTGCGCGAACGATACGTCGAGCGTGTCGAGATGAACTGTCATCCGGCGGTGAAAGTAGAGCGTTTTCGTAGGCGGCGTGTTCACGACTAGCCATGATACTATCCTGCAAGCCAGCCACCGTCGACCACGAGGTTTGACCCGGTGATGAAGCTGGCGCGGTCGCTGGCCAGGAACACCGCCGCGTTGGCCACGTCCTGCGGCCGGCCGAGCCTGGGCCATGGCGTGCGGCGGCGGGCGTTCTCCAGCAAGGCCGGGTCCATCGGCAGGCCGGGCTTCCCGGTCACGATCTTGCCCGGCGAGATCGAGTTGCACACGATGAGGTCGCGCGCGTAATCGACCGCGACCTGTCGCGTGAGGTAGATCGCGCCGGCCTTGCTCACCCCGTACGGCGTGTCGCGCGGTGCCGTGACGATGCCCTGTTGCGAGCCGAGGTTGACGATCCGCCCGCGCGCCTCGCCCCGTGGCTCCTGCAGCAGCATCTGCCGCACCGCGCGCTTGCAGCCGTGGAACATGCCGGTCATGTTCACCGCCATGACCCGCTCCCACTGCTCTGCCGTGGTGTCGAGCAGCGGCGTGCCCGAGAAGATCGCGGCGTTGTTCACCATCACGTCGAGCCGGCCGAACCGCGCCACCGCCTCGCCCAACACGGCGTCGACGTCGTCCCACGCGGCGACGTCGGTGGCGCGGAAGAACGCCGTGCCGCCGGCGCGCAGGATCAGGCCCTCCGTCGGCTCGCCGCCTTCCAGCGGGTCGGGCGTCACGTCGGCCAGGCCGACCGCCGCACCCTCTTGCGCGAAGCTGAGCGCGATCGCGCGGCCGATGCCGGAGCTGGCGCCCGTCACCACCGCAGACTTGCCGGCCAGCAGCGTCATGGCTCCCTCCGCGTTGGTCGCATCATGACGCTGCTCGTGACCGGCGCCACCGGATTCGTGATGAGCGTCATGGCGCGGCACTGGCTGGAGGCCGATCCCGCGGCGCGCGTCGTGGCGCTCGACATCGCAGCCTCGGACGCGGCGGCCCGGCGCTACTTCGCCCCGGTGGCCGACCGGCTCACCATGGTGACGGCCGACGTGACCCGGCCCGATGCGGTCGCGGCGGCGCTGGCCGGGCACGCCATCACCCGGATCGTGCATGGCGCCACGGTGACGCCGCTGTCGCGCGGCACCGCCGCAGAGGCGCTGCGCGAGCCGGAGGCCGAGGCGCCCGCTCGCATCGTCGAGGTGAACACGATGGGCACCGTCGCCATGCTGGACTGGGCCCGCACGCAACCCGGCCTGCGCCGGTTCATCTATGTCAGTTCGGGCGCCGTGTACAAGGATCATGGCCCGGACCGGCCGGGCGAGCCGTTGCCTGAGGACGGCTACGTCATGCCGCGCCGCCTGTACGGCATTTCCAAGCTGGCGTCGGAGCTGATCGTCGAGCGTTACGGCGACCTGTTCGGGCTGTCGACGGCCTCGGTCCGCCTGTCGTCGGTCTACGGCACCATGGACCGCGCCACCGGCAGCCGCGATTTCCGCCATGTTCCCAACCGCGTGGCGCACCTGGCGCAGGGCGGCGCGCGACGCATCCGCGTCAACACGCTGGACGCCGTGGGCGACTACATCCATGCCGAGGACGTGGCCGCCGCCATCGCCGGCCTGCTGCGGGCGCCGGCGCTGCGCCATGCCACCTACAACGTGGCGGCAGGCGCGACCTCGACCGTGGCGGACCTGGTGCGGTGGGCGGCCGAGAAGGCGCCGGGGCTGGCGGCGGAACTGGCCGAGCCGGCCGACGCCGACATCGTGCAGGATCCGAGCCTTACCGGCGGCATGTGGGGCGCCTACGACATCTCCCGAATCGTGGCCGAGACCGGGTGGCGGCCGCGTCCGGTTCGGGCGGCGCTGCACGCCTACATGGATTGGATCGCGGCCGAACGGGTGGAAGCCGCGTCAGCGTGACAGGCCACGCCCTTCCGGCCCGTCGGCCGCCTCCTGCTCGACCGCCGTGGCGGCAGCCGGGTCGGCCGCCTCGGCCTCGTCCAATTGATCCACACCGCTCGGTGCGCCGGTTTCCGCCCGCTCCACGCCTCGGCGGGCAAGGCTGGTCGCGGCATCGGGGCGTTCACCCTCGGTCGGCTTGGTTCCGCTCATGCTTGCCTCCACGACATGTCAGAGGCAACGCGCCGATCCAGCGTCGGGTTCGCCGCCACAACGCGGGGCGCGCGGCGCAACACGACTTAACATCTTCTAATCACATGAAAAGATGAAACCAATATCATTCCAGAGCATTTTACGGTAGTTTAATTCATCCGAATCGCCCCGACGAATTGCGGTGCGACATCGTTCTGGTGGCGACGCGGGCGGGAGGCCCGACCTCGCCTGGCCGCAGCAGCGTCGATCGCCCCACATCCAATGGCGTAGCCGCCGCGTTCTCCTGGCCAGGGAGGCGCACCGAAAGCTGAGTCGTCGCCGGGCCGGGTGATCCGGACGCAACGGTGCATGACCGGCACGGTGCGAAGAATTCGACGCAGCAGGTTGTTGATGCACACCGCCGTGGCCCGCGATACACTTTAACTTCCTCGCTCCGAGTCCACGTCCTTTACAGCGGTTGGACTCGGCACGGGGCATAGCTCGCCGACTTCGATGACGCTGGGCTGCCCGCGTTCGTGCCCGCAGACGCCCCGGACGCGCACCCGCAAGAGTGGAGAGTTTCTTCATGGACCGGCCGCACGACATCTTCTCGATGCACGCAACCCTCCGCGACCGAACGCGCGAGGTGGAGATGAGTCTCGCCGAGTACCTGGACGCTTGCCGCGACGACCCGGGATGCTACGCGAGCCCGGCGGAGCGGATGCTCCGCGCGATCGGCGAGGCCGAGATCGTCGACACCTCGCGCGACCCGCGCCGCGCCCGGCTGTTCCTCAACCGCACCATCCGCGTCTATCCCGCCTTCGCCGAGTTCCACGGCATGGAGGACACGATCGAGCGGATCGTGGGCTTCTTCCGCCACGCGGCGCAGGGATTGGAGGAACGCAAGCAGGTGCTCTACCTGCTAGGCCCGGTGGGGGGCGGCAAGTCCTCGCTGGGCGAGCGGCTCAAGGCGCTGATGGAGCGCGAGCCGATCTACGTGCTCAAGGCCGGCTCCGAGCTGAGCCCGGTGTTCGAGAGCCCGCTCGGCCTGTTCGAGCCGGAGACCATGGGCGAGGCGCTGGCCGAGCGCTACGGCATCCCGCGCCGGGTGTTGACCGGCATCGCGAGCCCCTGGGCGCTGAAGCGGCTCGACGAGATGGGCGGCGACATTCAACGCTTCCGCGTGGTCAAGCTGTACCCCTCGCGCCGCAAGCAGATCGCGGTGGCCAAGACCGAACCCGGCGACGACAACAACCAGGACATTTCGGCGCTGGTCGGCAAGGTCGACATCCGCAAGCTCGAGAACTACAGCCAGAACGACCCCGACGCGTACGGCTTCTCCGGCGGGCTGAACCGGGCCAACCAGGGCATCCTCGAGTTCGTCGAGATGTTCAAGGCGCCGATCAAGATGCTGCACCCGCTGCTGACCGCGACCCAGGAGGGCAACTACCTGGGCACCGAGAACATCGGCGCCATCCCGTTCCAGGGCATCCTGCTGGCGCACTCCAACGAGGCGGAGTGGCAGACTTTCCGCAACAACCGCACCAACGAGGCGTTCCTCGACCGGGTGAGCGTGGTCAAGGTGCCGTACTGCCTGCGGGTGACGGAGGAGAGCCGCATCTATGAGAAGCTGATCAGCGGCTCGGCGCTGGCGGAGGCGCCGTGCGCGCCGCACACGCTGGAGATGCTGGCGCGCTTCGCCGTGCTGTCGCGGCTGCGGCCGCACGCCAACTCGACGCCATTCGCCAAGATGCGGGTCTACGATGGCGAGAACATCCGCGAGACCGACCCCAAGGTGAAGACCATGCAGGAGTACCGCGACGCCGCCGGCGTCGACGAGGGCATGGACGGCATCTCCACCCGCTTCGCCTACAAGGTGCTCTCGGCCACCTTCAACCACTCCTCGAACGAGGTCGCGGCCGACCCGGTCCACCTGATGTACGTGCTGGAGCAGGCGATCCGGCGCGAGCAGTTCCCGCCCGACACCGAGGCCGGCTACCTCGCCACCATCAAGAGCGAGCTGGCCTCGCGCTACGCCACCTTCATCGGCAACGAGATCCAGAAGGCGTACCTGGAGAGCTACGGCGATTACGGCCAGAACCTGTTCGACCGCTACCTCGACTACGCCGACGCCTGGATCGAGGACCAGGACTTCAAGGACCCCGACACCGGGCAGATGCTGAACCGCGAGCTGCTCAACGCCGAGCTGACCAAGACCGAGAAGCCGGCCGGGATCGCCAACCCGAAGGACTTCCGCAACGAGGTGGTCAAGTTCGCGCTGCGGATGCGCGCCACCAACAACGGCAAGAACCCGTCCTGGACCAGCTACGAGAAGATCCGCGACGTGATCGAGAAGCGCATGTTCAGCCAGGTCGAGGACCTGCTGCCGGTGGTGAGCTTCGGCTCCAAGAAGGACAACGAGACCGAGAAGAAGCACAACGACTTCGTGGACCGCATGGTGTCGCGCGGCTACACCGAGCGCCAGGTGCGCCGGCTGGTCGAATGGTACATGCGCGTCAAGCAGTCGGCCTGAGCGCGGTCGAATTGGACATCATCGATCGTCGGTCGAACCCGCAGGGCGCCAACCTGGAGAACCGCCAGCGGGTGCTGGCCCGTG
>CAXUHK010000074.1:15591-19707 GCA_964250775.1 uncultured Acetobacteraceae bacterium
CCCCCCCCCCCCGGGGGGGGGGCCCCGGGCCCCGCGCGGGGGGGGCGCGGGCGACCCGCCAGGCGATCGACCAGGGCACGCTGCGCGAGGTGGGACACGACCAGGCGGTGACGATTCCCGCCGATTCGCTGCACGAACCGAGCTTCCACACGGTGTTCAGCAGCGGCCAGCGCCAGGTGGTGCTCAACGGCAACCGCGAGTTCTCGACCGGCGACCGCCTGGCGCGGCCGCGCGGCAGCGGCGGCGGCGGAGGAAGCGGCAGCGGGCAGGGCGGTGGCGAGGGGGAGGACGGGTTCCGCTTCGTGCTGACCCGTGACGAGTTCCTCGACCTGTTCTTCGAAGACCTCGACCTGCCGGACCTGGTCAAGAGCCAGATCGTCGCGACCGAGGCGACGGCGCTGGCGCGCGCCGGCATCAGCGTCGACGGCAACCCGTCGCAGATCGACATGGGCCGCACCATGCGACAGTCCATGGCACGCCGCATCGGGCTGCGCCGACCCAAGACGCCGGACGTGCTGGCGCTCGAACTCGAGATCGCGGCGCTTGAGGAGGGCGGCGACGCGGCCGAACGGCTGCCGGCATTGCGCGCCGAGCTTGACCTCGCGATGCGCCGGCTGGCGCGGGTGCCGTGGATCGACCCGGTCGACCTGCGCTACCGCCGCTACACCCATGTGCCCAAGCCGGTCGCCCGCGCGGTGATGTTCTGCCTGATGGACGTCTCCGGCTCGATGTCGGAGCAGATGAAGGACCTGGCCAAGCGCTTCTTCCTGCTGCTGCACGTGTTCCTGGAGCGGCGCTACAAGAAAGTGGACCTGGTGTTCATCCGCCACACCGAGGTCGCCGAGGAGGTCGACGAGCAGACCTTCTTCACCGACCCGCGCACCGGCGGCACCGTGGTCTCGACCGCGTTGGTCGAGCTGCTGCGGGTGCAGCGCGAGCGCTATCCGCAGGACTCATGGAACATCTACGCGGCGCAGGCGTCGGACGGCGACAACTCCGGCAACGACACGCAGCACGCGGTCAGGCTGCTGGAGCAGGACATCCTGCCGATCGTGCAGCACTTCGCCTACATCGAGGTCAAGTCGGCCATGGTGATCCACTCCGAAACCGACCTCTGGCGCGGCTACGACCCGCTGTCGCGGCGCGATTCCCGCCTCGCGATGCGCCGGGTGGCGGACCAAAAGGACATCTTCCCGGTGTTCCGTGACCTGTTCAAGCGCAAGGCCGCGACGTCGTGACCTCTTGCGAAGGGCGCCGCGATGGCTGACCTGCCCCTGCTCTACACCGGCACCGACTGGGATTACGGCACGCTGCAGCGCAGCTACGACGCCATCGAACGCATCGCCTGCGAGGAGCTTGGGCTGGAGGTCTACTCCAACCGCATCGAGGTCATCACCGCCGAGCAGATGCTGGAGGTCTACACCGGCCACGGGATGCCGCTGGCCTACCGGCATTGGTCGTACGGCAAGCGCTTCCTGCAACACGCGCATAGCTACCGGCGCGGCTACACCAGCCTGGCCTACGAGGTGGTCATCAACTCCGATCCCTGCATCAGCTACCTGATGGGCGAGAACACCGCCACCATGCAGGCGCTGGTGATGGCGCACGCGGCGTTCGGCCACAACCACTTCTTCCGCAACAACCACCTGTTCCGGCAGTGGACCGACGCCTCCGCCATCCTCGGCTACCTGGAGTTCGCCCGCTCCTACGTCGCCGGGTGCGAGGACCGGCACGGGGTCGCGGCGGTGGAGCGTGTGCTCGACGCGGCGCACGCGCTGTCGCGGCATGGCGTGCACCGGCACGGCGGCGCCCGCCCGCTGAACCTCAAGACCGACCAGCGGCGCGAGCGCGAGCGGCGCGAGTACGACGAACAGGTGTTCGACGATCTGTGGCGCACGCTGCCCAACGCCGCCGCGGCGCCCGACAGCAGCCCGGTCGGCGAGCGCCGGCGCAAGCTCGGCCTGCCCGAGGAGAACCTGCTCTACTTCATCGAGAAGACCTCGCCCAAGCTGCAGTCCTGGGAGCGCGAGATCATCCGCATCGTGCGGCTCATCTCGCAGTACTTCTATCCGCAGCCGCAGGCCAAGCTGATGAACGAGGGCTGCGCCACCTGGGTCCACAGCCGGATCATGACCCGGCTGCACGAGACCGGGCAGATCGACGACGCGGCGTTCCTGGAGGTGCTGCACTCGACCAGCAACGTCATCTTCCAGCCCAGCTTCGAGCAGTCGGCCGGCCCGGGCTTCAACCCGTATGCGCTCGGCTACGCCATGATGACCGACATCGAGCGCATGTGCGTCGACCCCACCGAGGAGGACCGCGCCTGGTTCCCCGACATCGCCGGCAACGGCGACCCGATGGGCACGCTGCGCTACGCCTGGGCCAACTTCCGCGACGAGAGCTTCGTGCTGCAGTTCCTCTCGCCCGCCGTGATGCGGCAGTTCCGCATGTTCCGCCTGCTCGACGACACCGCGCAGACCACGCTACTGGTCGACGCGATCCATGACGAGGAGGGCTACCGCGCCATCCGCCGCAGCCTGGCGCAGAGCTACGACCCGTCCGAGAGCGATCCCGACGTGCAGGTGGTCGACGTCGATTTGGCCGGCGACCGCCGGCTCATGCTGCAGCACCGCTGCCGGCCGGGGCAGTTGCTGGCGCAGCACGACGCCGAGCTGACGCTGCGCCACGTGGCCGAGCTCTGGGGCTACGAGGTGACGCTGCAGGAGATCGACAGCGAGAGCGAGGCGGTGCTGGCGACCCATCGGGCCAAGCCGCCTACGGCGTGACCACCCGGATCGCCGTGGCGGCGGCGCTGCCGCGGGCGTCCAGCACCGTCACCCGGTAGAAGCCGGGGCTGGGCGGCGTCCAGTCGGTCTCCCGCAACGCGCCGAGCGAGGCTACCGGCGCGCCGTCCACCAGGAACCGCAACGGCCGCACGCCGCCCATCGCCCTGAAGCCGATCGGGCCGTCGCCGATGACAACCGCGTCGGGTGGCGGGAACAGCAGCCGCACCGGGGCGGCCTCTGGCGCCGTGGCCAGCGAAACCAGGCGCCCGGTCGCGGCGGCGGGCCGGGGCGCCGGCGGCAGCGCGCCGAACACCCGCGCCAGCACCGGCACGGCACGGTCGGCCGCCATCCCACCGACCATGGCGCTGCCGTCCGGCCGGCCCACCCAGACGCCCACCAGGTGGTCGCGGTCGAAGCCGAACGCCCAGTTGTCGCGTCCGCCCCAGCTCGTGCCGGTCTTCCACGCCACGCCGCGTTCGGCGCCGAGGCCGGGCAGCGCGCGGGTCAGGATCGAGGCGACGGTCTGGGCAGCGGCGGGAGGGAGCAGGCGCGCGGCCGGTGTCGCCATCGCCCCGTCGGTCGCCAGCGCCGCGTATAGCGCCATCAAGCCGCGCATCGTCTGACCGGCGCCGCCGAGCACGATGGGCAGCGAGGCGGCCGATCCGGCCGGCAGGCGCAGTGCTTGACCCGAGGCGGCCAGCGTCGCCGCGAACCGCGTCGGCCCGTAACGGGCGAGCAGGCCCACCGCCGGCAGGTTGAGCGAGCGCCGCAGCGCCTCCGCCGCCGTGACCCGGCCCGCGAACCGGCCGGTAAAATCCTCCGGGGCGTAGTCGCCGAACCGGGCGGGGCTGTCCGCCAGCAGCGTGTCCGGGCCGGCCAGTCCCTCGCCGAACGCCAGGCCGTAGAGGAACGGCTTGAGCAGCGAACCGGGGCTGCGCACCGCGCGGGTGAGATCGACCGCCGCGTCGCCGGCCCAGACCGCCCGGAGCTGCCGGCCCGGCAGGTCCGCTACCATGATCGCCAGCGAGGCCCGTGGCCCCAGCTCGCCCTTCGCGGCTCGTGCCAGGCGCTCGACCGCGCCCTGGGTCGCGGCGTCGAGCGTCGTCGCCAGCGCCGGCGGGGCGTGGACATGCGCGAACAGTTGCGGCGCCACGGCCGGCATTCTCCGGCGCGCGACCGGCACCGGCTCGGCCCGCGCCTTCGCCAGCTCGGTCGGTGTCAGCAGCCCGCGCGCTTCGGCCAGCGCCAGCACGCGGTCGCGCGCCCGCCGCGCGGCCTCGGGGTGGCGGTCGGGGCGCCGCGCGTCCGGCCGGCGCGGCCGCGCCCCCAG
>CAXUHK010000075.1:0-5734 GCA_964250775.1 uncultured Acetobacteraceae bacterium
GCTCCGACGGCGGCTGGACGGTTGCCATGGACGGCATCGGCGTCGCGGCCCTGCGCCCGGCGAATTGCGGCTTCGCCGTCGCCTGGTCGGAGCCGTTCCGCGCCCGCTACGCCGGGGCGCCGCTGAAGCGGATCGGCGTCGCCTTCGCCGGCCGGACACTGCGCGGCGAGGCATTGGTGACGTCCGACGGCATCGAGGGCGGGGCGGTCTACGCGCTGTCGGCGGCGCTGCGCGAGGCGGTCGCCGCCGACGGCGCCGCGACCCTGCGGCTCGACCTGCGCCCCGACCTCGACGCGGCGGAACTGGCACGCCGGCTCGATCGCGACCGTGGCAGCCAGTCGCTGTCCAACTTCCTGCGCAAGGCGGCCGGGCTGCCGCCAGTGGCGGTCGGGCTGGTGCAGGAGGCGCTGCACGCGGGCCACTCCGGGGACCTCGCGGCGTTGGTCAAGGCGGTGCCGCTGCGCCTGCTGGCCCCGTTCGGGCTGGCGCGCGCCATCTCCAGCGCCGGTGGGCTGCGCTGGGACGAACTCGACGAGCGCCTGATGCTGCGCCGCCGCCCGGGCACCTTCGCCGCCGGCGAGATGCTGGATTGGGAGGCGCCGACCGGCGGCTACCTGCTGCAGGCGGCGTTCAGCACCGGGGCTGCCGCCGGTCGTGGCGCGCTCGACTGGTGCCGCAGCACGGCCCGGCACGCCGCATGAGCGAGCCGCGCGTCGCCACAGGCCACGTCGTGAGCCTGCGCCTGTTCGACATCGCCTTCGCGATCGACCTCGGGCGGGCCGAGGCGCTGTGGGCGCGCCACGCCGCCGGCCGCACCGCCCGCGCGCGACTCTCCGGCACGCCGCCGAAGGCTATGGCGTTCGGCGTGCCGCCGCTGGCGATCACGCTGGAACCGTTGTCCATCGCCTTCGAGGGGGTCGAGTTCGAGGCCGCGGTGACTACCCGGCTGTACGATTTCGGCGTCGTCAGCCTGGCGGTCCGGGTGCCGGTGGCCGAGCGCGCGTGGGGCGACTTCGTGCAGTTGCTCAACGCCGTGGGCGACGCCATCGGCCCGCGCGGCGAGCCGCCGCTATGGGCGCGGCTGCTGGACAACCTGCGCGCGGTGATCGGGCCGGCGCTGGTCCGCCCGATCGCCTCCGCGTTGCAGGAGGATTACCTCATCGGTGTGGTACACGCCTTCGACGCGCCGCTCTCCGCCGCCGAGCTGCTGGGGCGGCTCGACCTGGTGCCGCTGCTCTCGGGCGAGCGCCGGCCGTTGTCGGAAGGGGCGCGCGCCGATCTGCTGCGCCAGCGCTTCAGCTACTACGCCGACGACTTGGTGGTGCTGACCTGGGACCGCGCCTTCGTCTACGAGCCGCGCGGCGACAGCGACGTGTCCGACGTGATCGAGATCGCCAACGCGCAGTTGCTGGAGATGCGCTACTACGACGAGCTGCTCGACGACGAGCTGCCGCGCATGTACGACTTGGTGGAGGGCACCAGGCGCGGGCTCAAGGTGTTCGGCGCGCGCCGCTACGCGACCCTGGCGCGCAGGCTCACCACGCTGGTGGCGGAAGTCACCGAGCTGACCGAGAAGGTCGACAACGCCCTGCAGGTCACGGAGGACGTCTACCTCGCCCGCGTCTACGCCGCCGCCCTGGAGCTGTTCCGCGTGCGCCTGGTGAGTGCCGCGGTCGAGCGCAAGCTGTCGATCATCCGCGACACCTACACGGCGCTCTACGACGAGGCCAACAGCGCCCGGTCCGAGGCGTTGGAGGTAGCCATCCTGGCGCTGATCCTGGTCGAGGTGGTGCTAGGCATCGTGCATCACTAAGTAAGAATGTGTCGCTACCCTGGACGCGCCGGAGACGGGCGTTCCGCGCCGCCTGGCTGAAACAAGGACTTTCAATGCTCTACCAGCTACACGAATGGCAACTCGCAAGCATGGCGCCCTGGCGGGTCATGGCGTCCGGCGCGTTGTCGATGCTCGACTCGCCGATGTTCGACCCGGTGCGGCAGACCCCGATGGCGCGCTGGACGGCGGCGACGCTCGATCATTTCGAGCACGGGTTGCGGCAGTTCGGCAAGCCCGCGTTCGGCCACGCCGCGACGCAGATCGGCGGCGAGACGGTCGCCGTGCGTGAGGAGGTGGCGATGGCGCGGCCCTGGTGCGACCTGCTGCACTTCAAGCGCGACGCGAGCCGGCCAGACGACCCGAAGCTGCTGCTGGTGGCGCCGATGTCGGGGCACTTCGCGACCCTGCTGCGCGGCACCGTCGAGGCGTTCCTGCCCGACCACGACGTCTACATCACCGACTGGAAGGACGCCCGCGAGGTGCCGCTGACGGCGCCCAGCTTCGGGCTGGACGATTACGTCGACGCGGTGATCGACTTCGTGCGCGCCCTGGGGCCGCGCACGCACGTGATCGCGGTGTGCCAGCCGGCGGTCCCGGTGCTGGCGGCGGCCGCGCTGATGAACGCCAACGAGCGGGGCGACGCGCCGCGCAGCATGACGTTGATCGGCGGCCCGATCGACACCCGCGAAGCGCCGACCGCGGTCAACACCTTCGCCAAGCGCCACGACATCGATTGGTTCCGCCGCTCGGTGATCCACCACGTCCCGTTCGGCCATATCGGCTTCGGCCGCCGGGTGTACCCCGGGTTCCTGCAACTGGCCGGGTTCATGTCGATGAACCTCGACAAGCACATGGACGCCCACCAGCAGATGTTCATGCACTTGGTCGACGGCGACGGCGAGACGCTGGCCGCCAAGCGCGCCTTCTACGAGGAGTACCGGGCGGTCATGGACATGCCGGCGGAGTTCTTCCTGGAGACCATCGCGGCGGTGTTCCACGAGCATCTCCTGCCGCGCGGCGAGCTGACCCATCGTGGCCAGAAGGTCGACCCCGCCGCCATCGAGCATACCGCCATGCTGACCATCGAGGGCGAGCGCGACGACATCTCCGGCCTCGGCCAGACCCGCGCCGCGCACAAGCTCACCACCAACTTGCCGGAGTCGATGCGCGAGCACCTGGAGCAGGCCGGCGTCGGCCATTACGGCCTGTTCAACGGCCGCCGCTTCCGCGAGCAGGTGGCGCCGCGGATCAAGGCGTTCATCGCGGCGCACGCGTGAGGCTGGCGGCGGCGCTGCTGGCTGCCGGCGTCTCCGGCGCGGCGGCGGCGCAGGAGCGGCCGGCGGTGCTGCCGACGCATGACGTGACCATCGACTACCGCATCGACAGCACGGCGGCGCTGCCGGTGCGCGAGATCCGGGTGGCGGCGCAGGCCGGCGCCGCGCGCATCCGGCTGGAGCAGTCGAACAACCTCGTGCTGCTGGTCGACCGTGCGCGGCGTCGGGCGGTCATGCTGCTGCCGGCGCAACGCGCGGCGCTGACCCTGCCCTGGCCGCGGCAAGTGCAGCAAGGCTTCGACCTGCTCGCCCACGCTCGCTTCACCCGCCGCGGCGAGGGCATCCAGGCCGGACTCGCCTGCACCGTCTACGACGTCACCGCCGAAAGCACCCGCCTCACCGCCTGCCTCACCGGCGACGGCGTGGCGCTGCGGGTCGACGGCACGATGCGGGGCGAGACCTACCACCTTGCCGCCACGGCCGTCAGCTACGCGCCACTGGACGCCGCCTCGTTCGCGACGCCATCCGGCCTCACCGAGCTACGGCTGCCGGTTTTCGGCCATTGAGCGATCCGCTGCCGCGATAAGCGTCCCGGTAAGGATCGCGTAAGCTGCGAGGCAGAGACTGACGCCCCATCGCGAGTTTCGCAGCCATGCGCCTGCTTGTCGTCGAGGACGAACCGGAGTTGGCGAGCCTGATGCGGCGCGCCCTGGAGCGCGGCGGCTTCGCGGTCGACCTGGCGCCCGACCTGACGCAAACCGATGACCACCTGGCCCTGACCGAATACGACGTCGTGATCCTCGACCTCGCCTTGCCCGACGGCGACGGGCTGTCGCTGCTGCGTCGCCTGCGCGGGCGCGGGTCGGCGCTGCCGGTGCTGGTGCTCACCGCGCGCGACGGTCCCGAGGACCGCGTGGTCGGACTGGACGCCGGCGCCGACGACTACCTGGTGAAGCCGTTCCACATGCCGGAATTGCTGGCGCGGCTGCGTGCGTTGCTGCGGCGGCCGAACGCGGCGCTCGGCGTCACCCTCGGCCTCGGCAACCTGGTGTTCGACACGATCACCCGCCAGGCGCGGGTCGACGGGGCCAACATCGGGCTGTCCGCCCGCGAGGCGACGATGCTCGAGCTGCTGCTGCGGCGTCAGAGCTGCGTCGTCACCCGCGAGGCGCTCGAGCAAGGGCTGTACAGCTTCGACGCCCAACTCGGCTCCAACGCGATGGAAGTGCTGGTGCACCGTCTGCGGCGCCGTCTGACGGACACGGCGGCGACGCTGTGCCTGCACACCGTTCGCGGCATCGGCTACCTGCTCAGCGAGGCGAAATGACGGATGCCACCGTGAGCCGGGCCTGGTCGCTGTCGGTCCGGCTCGGCTGGCGGTTGGCGGCGGTGATGCTGGCCGCGATCCTGCTCGCGGCCATGGCGGTGGCCTGGCGCACGGTGGCGACGGTGCGGGAGCTGGACGATTCCGCCCTGCAGAACCAGGCGCGGCTGATCGCGGCCCGGCTCCCGAGCCGCCCGGACAGCCGGGGCGTCGTGCTGCCGGAGGAACTGGTGGCGCCGTTCCGCGCCTCGGACGGGGACAACATCTTCCTCGTCACCAGCGGCGACGTTGTGGTCGCGGCCTCGGATCGACCGGCAGCGGCGGCGATCGCCCCGTTCCTGCCGCGCCGGCGCCACGAGGGTTTCTTCCGCGTGCCGATCATGGCGGGGCACGAACGAGGCATGGTCGGGCTGGCCACCAGGATCGGGCCGTGGCGCATCCTGGTGGCACAGGGGCGCGAGCAGACGGCGGTCCTGCTCGACAGCCTGATGGCCAACTTCATGGTGGCCGCGGTCTGGCTGCTGCTGCCGATCGGTGTCGCGACCGTGCTGGTGGGCGTGCTCACGTTGCGGCTGGGATTGCGGCCGCTGCGTCAGGTCTCGGCGGCGGCGGCGCGGATCGACCCCGCCCAGCCCGGCGCCAGGCTCCCGGTCGCCTCGCTGCCGTGGGAGGTGGCGCCGCTGGTGCGGGCGGTCAACCAGGCCCTGAGCCGGCTGGAGCAGGCGCTCACGGTGCAGCGCCGGTTCATGGCCGAGGCGGCGCACGCCCTGCGCACGCCGCTCGCCGTACTGACGGCGCGGCTGGACATGCTGGACGGACAACCCGACGCCGAAGCCCTGCGCCACGACGTCGACCGGATGACGCGCTTGGTGGGCCAATTGCTGCGCATGGCGCGTCTCGAAGGCTTGCCGCTCGACACCGCCCGCGACGTCGACCTGCGCGCGGTCGCCGTGGAGGCGATCACCGACCTGGCGCCGCTGGCGGTGCAACGTGGCGTCGAGCTCGCGTTGCTGGAAAGCCAGGTGGCCCGGCCGATACGGGGGAACCATGCGGCACTGGTCCTGGCGCTGACCAACCTGATCGAGAACGCGTTGTCGTACGCGCCACTCGGAACCGCCGTTGAGGTCGCGGTCGCGCCGCCGGCGACGATCACGGTGCTGGATCGCGGCCCCGGCGTGCCGGAAGCGGATCGGCAGCGGGTGTTCGGCCGGTTCGAGCGCGGCCCGGCGCCGACCAGCAGCGGCGCCGGGCTTGGCCTGGCGATCGTGGCCGAGATCGCCGCCGCCCATGGCGGCTCAGTCC
>CAXUHK010000075.1:5744-19691 GCA_964250775.1 uncultured Acetobacteraceae bacterium
GGGGCCCGCCCCCCCCCCCCGCCGGGGGGGCGCCGCCGGCGCGGGGGGGGGGCCCGCGGGCGGCGGCGCGTTCGTGCTCACGCTGGGCGGGCTTGCGGCCGGTGAGCATCGCGGCGATCAGGTTCTCCCGGTGCAGCAGGCTCGCCACCAGCACGCCGAGCAGATGGCAGCCGATCAATCCGAGCAGCGCATCGGCCGAGAGGCTGTGCAGCTGGCTGACCCATTCGACGCCGAAGAACCGATCGGTCTCGGACAGCCAGCCGCTGAACGTCACGGTCAGCAGCGTGCCGAGTAGCGCCAGCACCATCGCTCCGCCCGCCGGGTTGTGCCCGAGGTAGCGGCGGACGTGGCCGCCCGCCAGCTCCCGCAGGTAGGCGAGCACAGTGGCCGGACCCTTTGCGAAGTCGGTGAAGCGGGCGTGACGGCTGCCGACCAGGCCCCACACCAGCCGCGCCAGCACCAGTCCCAACACGACGTAGCCGACTGGCTCATGCAGCCATTTATGACTCGGCGAAAGGAAGGCGGTGGCGACCAGCGCCACCGTCGCCCAATGGAACACCCGCACAAACCAGTCCCAGACGACGATCTCGTCCCGGTCCGCCCTGGTGTCGCTCACGGCGCTACTCGGCGTTGACGACGGCGCCGCTCTGGCCGTTCAGTTCGAGCTCGAACCGCTTGCCGTTGCGGTCCAGCCCCTTGGCCTCATAGCAGCCGTTATGGGTGGAGAGGTTGCGGATCTGGGTGTAGCCGCGCGTCTCGAGGCTCTTGGTGATCGCGGCCTTCGGCATCATCGCCGCTCCGGCTGAAACCGGGCAGCTCTCCTCGGCGAGGGCGCCCTGGGCGCCCAGGCAGCCGACCAGGGCCGCAACGGCCAGCGCAGTGGTAAGACGCATAGGTGTGTCTCCGTCGTTGAAGGAAGCAGCGCGACGAAGAGTGCGGGACGCGGCTTACGCCAGCCTTACAGGCGCCAGAAGCGCCGGAGAGATGGCGCGGACAGGATCAGGCCGAGTCCCACGCCCCACCACCCGTTGACCAGCAGCGCCTGCGCCAAATACAGGTATCTCGGCTCGGTCAGCGCCCAGTCGCTCGACCGGAGCAACGCGTACGACCACTCGCAGGCGCCGACGAGGACGCCGAACAGCAGCCCGGAACGCCACGTCGGTTGGCTGCGGCGCAGCGCCGCCGCGCCGTACGCGCCACCCCAGAGCCCGCGCCAGAAGCAGATGCTGACGAGCAGCGGGATGCCGAAACGGTTCGTGCCAAGCGGAAACGGCGGCCCCATCAGGCCGAGCAGGAACAGCAGTCCCCACATCGCCTGATGGAAGGTGAGCACGGCGGCCACGGCGGCACCAAAGCCAGCAAGCGCGCGCCGCACGGTCCCGGCCTTTCGTCGGCCGTCACTCGGGTGGCATCGCCGCCGGCCAGGTCTCGTGCCCCGGCGCGTAGTGGCGGGTGGTCTGGCCGGCGTTGCGGTTGAGCAACGCGCGGGCGTACATCGGGTGGCTCATGCTGCGCACCTCGTGCTCGACCGTGAGCAGCAGGTCACCGCTGTCGACGTCGACGATGTCGCGGAAGCGGTACTGGTGCCGGTTGCTCTCCTCGGTGACGAGGCCCCGCCCTGCCAGCCAGGCGTGCGGGCCGGAGAAGTCGGCCAAGCTGACCTGGATGTGGTTGCCGTCCCATTCCGGCTGCGCCCTTTCGGTCTCCAGCAGGACGAGCTTGAACCCGGTGCCGATCCGCACCACGGCCGCCTCGCCCGCGACGCTTGCGAGCGCGCCCAGCGCCTCGCGGTAGAACCGCGCGATCCGCGCCGCCGTGCCCGGCGGCGCGTCCATCTCGACATACGGCATCCCGAGCGTGACGCGGCCCAGGCGGGGATCGGGCGCGTGGCAGCGCAGCCGGTTGCCCCACGGGCAGGTGACGTCGACCGCGCCGTCCTCGTGCGGCGCGAAGCCGAACCGGGTGTCGGCCAGCTGCGGCCGCAACCGCGCCAGCCGGGCCAGCAGCGCGTCGAGGTCGGGCAGCACCAGCCCGGTCACCCCGCGCAGCACCTGCGCCGGCCCGCTCGGCAAGTGGAACTGGCTGCGGCCCACGTTGACCCACATGTTGTCGACGCCGACGTTGAGGAACGGGTCGCGCGTCAGGCCGAGGCCGGTCACGTAGAACAGCGTGGCAAGGCGCTGGTCCGGCACCGCGATGTTGACGTGGCCGAACTCGACGATGTTGCCGACGTCCTCGGTGGTGCGGTCGTACTGCGCCGCCTGCTGCTGGTCCATGTGCCCTCCCCGCGACTTTCACGCCAAGCCCGCGACGACTACGGTGGCACCAAACAGGAGTGCGCGTCCATGCAACAAGCCCCGTTCGGCACCCTTCCCGACGGCACCGCGGTCGAGGCCTGGACCCTGGCCGGCGGCATCACCGCCACCATCCTCACCTACGGCGCCCGCATCATGGCGCTGCGGGCGCCCAACGGCCGCGACGTGGCGCTCGGCCTGCCGACGCTCGCCGACTACGTGGCCAGCACCGCCTATCTCGGCGCGGTGGTGGGCCGGGTCGGCAACCGCATCGCCGGCGGCCGCTTCGACCTCGACGGCAAAAACTACCAGGTGAGCGTGAACAATGGCCCCAACACGCTGCACGGCGGCACGGTCGGGTTCGACCGCGCGGTGTGGCGGGCGCAGGCCGACGGCGAGTCGCTGGTGCTGACCCACACCAGCCCCGACGGCGACCAGGGCTTCCCCGGCACGCTGCACGCGACGGTGCGCTACGCGGTCGAGGGCACGGCGCTGGTGATCGACTACATCGTCCGCGCCGAGGCGGCCACGATCGTCAACCTGACCAATCATTGCTACTTCAACCTCGATGGCGCGCCCGACATCACCGGCCATGTCGTGAGCCTGGCCGCCGACCGCTTCACCCCGGTCGTCGCAGGATCGATCCCGACCGGCGAGTTGCACCCGGTCGAGGGCACACCGTTCGACTTCCGCGCCCCTACCGCGATCGGCGCGCGGATCGGCGACGACGACGAGCAGCTCCGCCTCGGCGGCGGCTACGACCACAATTTCGTGCTGGGCATGGCGCCCGCCGACGCGCCGCGCCTCGCGGCCACGGTGCGGGCCGGCGGGCTCACGATGACCGTCGAGACCACCGAGCCGGGGGTGCAGTTCTACACCGGCAACATGATGCCGGCCGCCGGCCTGCCGTATCGTGGCGCGCTGTGCCTGGAGACACAGCATTTTCCCGACAGCCCGAACCATCCGGCGTTTCCGAGCGTCGTGTTGCGGCCGGGCGAGGCGGCGCGCAGCCGCACCGTCTACCGATTCACGCTAGATTGATCTTTGTCCGAACAGACGCCACTGTGCTCGGACTGACCGCGGCCAAGACCTGCGGCGCAACATCGAGGAACCAGTCCGTGAAGCAAATCCTTCTCGCAGGCTTCGTCGCGGCCGCCGCGCTGTTCGGCGCCGGCTCGGGCGCGCGGGCGCAGACGCCGACCATACCCATTATCGTCAAGGATACCACCAGCTTCTACTGGCAGATCGTGCTGGCCGGCGCGCGCCAGGCGGGCAAGGACATGCACGTCAGCGTGCCGGAACTGGGCGCGCAGTCCGAGGCCGACATCGCCGGGCAGATCTCGATCCTGGAGAACGCCGTCTCGGGCAACCCCGCCGCCGTGGTGATCTCGCCCACGCAGTTCGCCGCCCTGGGCAAGCCGATCGACGAGGCGGCGAAGAAGGTCAAGATCATCGGCATCGACAGCGGCGCCGACAGCCACGCCTTCACCTCGTTCCTGACCACCGACAACGTGGCCGGCGGCCGCGCCGGAGCCGACGCCATGGCCGCCGGCATCATGGCCAAGAACGGCGGCAAGGCCGAGGGCGACGTGGCGCTCATCACCTCGCTGGCCGGCGTGGGTTCGCTCGACCAGCGGGCGAAGGGCTTCAAGGAGGAGCTGGCGGCCAAGTACTCAGGCCTGCATCTCACCGCCGACAAGGTGGCCGACGGCCAGGCCACCACGGCACTCAACATCATGACCGACCTCATCACCGCCAGCCCGGACCTCAAGGGCGTGTTCGCCTCCAACCTGATCATGGCGCAGGGTGCCGGCCAGGCGATCCGCGAGAACCGGATGCAGGACAAGATCGCCCTGGTCGGGTTCGACAACGACGACAAGCTGGTCAAGCTGCTGACCCAGGGCTCGATCTACGCGCTGATCGTCCAAGACCCGTACCGCATGGGCTACGACGGCATCAAGACCGCGCTGGCCGCCTCCAAGGCCGAGAAGGTGCCGACCTTCGTGGACACCGGCGTCAACACCATCACCAAGGCCAACATGAACGATGCTCGCAGCCAGGAACTGCTCAGCCCGAAGGTGAAGTGAGCTGAGCGCCACCCTCGCCGACCGCCCCGCGCCGGAGCCGGGCGCCGGCGGCACCGCGCCGCTGCTGGAGCTGCGCGGGCTCGACAAGCGGTTCACCGGCACCCACGCGCTCAAGCACGTCGACCTCAGCTTCGAGCGCGGCGAGATCCACGCCATCGTCGGCGAGAACGGCGCCGGCAAGTCCACGTTCATCAAGCTGCTGACCGGCGTCTACCTGAAGTCCGGCGGCGAGATGCTGTGGGAAGGCCGCGCCGTCGAGCTGACCGGGCCGCAGGACGCGCTGGCGCTGGGCATCAACGCGGTGCATCAAGAGGTCGTGCTGTGCCCGCACCTCACGGTCGCGGCCAACATGTTCCTCGGCAACGAGCATATGCGCTTCGGCTTCCTGGAGCACCGCCGGATGCTGGCCGAGGCCAGGCGCGTGCTGGCCGATCTCGGCTTCTCGGTGCCGGCCGACGTGGTGCTGTCCAGCCTCACCATCGGCCAGCAGCAACTGGTGGCGACGGCGCGGGCGGCGTTGCGCGGCGTGCGCTTCCTGATCTTCGACGAACCGACCGGCTATCTCACGCGCCAGGAGGCGGCGCAGTTGTTCACGCTGATCCGCCGGCTCAAGGCGGACGGTGTCACCATCGTCTACATCAGCCACCGGCTCGAGGAGGTGTTCGAGCTGGCCGACCGCGTGACCATCCTGCGCGACGGATCGCTGATCTCGACCGAGCGTGTCGCCGACACCGACGAGGCGCGGCTGATCCGGGGCATGATCGCCCGTTCCATCGAGCAGATCTACCACAAGGAGAGCGTCCCGCTCGGCGCCGAGCTGATGGCGACCCGGGGCTTCACCGGCCAGGGCTTCCACGACGTCTCGCTCAGCGTCCGGCGCGGCGAGATCGTGGGCCTGTACGGCCTGATCGGCGCCGGGCGCAGCGAGTTCGTGCAGACGCTGTTCGGCCGTCACCCGCGCACTGGCGGCACGCTGACCTGGGAGGGCCGCGTCGTCGACATCCGGCGCGAGCAGCAGGCGATCGCCCTCGGCATGGCGCTGGTGCCGGAGAGCCGGCGCGACCAGGGGCTGTGCCTCAACCTCGGCGTCGGCACCAACCTCAACCTGCCGATCTTCGACCGGCTGACCCACGGCGTCACCATCAGCGGCCCCGCCGAGCGCGAGGCGGCGGACCGCCAGATCAAGGATTTGCGCATCGTCACCGCGGGGCGCGGGGCGCTGGCCCTGTCGCTGTCGGGTGGCAACCAGCAGAAGATCGTGGTCGGCAAGTGGCTGGCGCATGGCGCGCAACTGTTCATCTTTGACGAGCCGACCGTGGGCGTCGACGTCGGCACCAAGACCGAGATCTACCGCCTGTTCTCGACCCTGCTCGCCGCCGGCGCCGGCATCATCCTGATTTCCTCCTACCTGCCGGAGGTCTACGAACTGGCCGACACGCTGCACGTGTTCCGCCGCGGCGGCCTGGTCGCCAGCTACGGCTTCCGCGAGCAGTCGATGGAGTCCATCCTGACCCAAGCCATTGGCGCCTGATGCCATGAGCGAGACCACCCTCTCCAAGTCTGGTGTCCGCAAGCCCAACGCGCGCCTGGCCATCCTGCTGAACCTGACGCTGCTCGGCCTGCTGTTGCTGCTGTGGGTGCTGCTGGCGGCGTTCACGCGCACGTTCGCGACGGAGAACAACTTCGTCAACCTGATGCGCCAGGCGTCGGTGTTCGCGATCATCGCCATCGGCCAGACCTTCGTCATCATCACCGCAGGCATCGACCTGTCGGTCGGGGCCGTGGTGGGCTTCGCCGGCGTGGTGGTGGCGCTGCTGCTGAACAGCGGGATGCCGATCATCCTCGCGGTGCTGCTCACCTTGGCGATGGGGGCGGCGGTCGGCGCGTTCCATGGTTTCGGCGTCACCAGGCTCGGCCTGCCGCCGTTCATCATGACACTGGCGACGCTGACGGCGCTGACCGGCATCGGGCTGCTGATGACCAACGGCGCCTCGATCTCGGGCTTGCCCGACGCCTTTACCGAGTTCTCGTTCCAGGTGTTCCTCGGCGTGCCGACGCTGTTCTGGATGGTGATCCTGGTCGCGGTGCCGGCCTACGTGTTCCTGCAGCACAGCCGCTGGGGGCGCTACCTGTTCGCCATCGGCAGCAACCCGGAGGCGGCGCGGCTCACCGGCGTCAACGTGCAGCGGATGCTGTTCGTGGCCTACATGCTGAGCGCCACGCTGTCCGCCTTCGCCGGGATCCTCACCACCATGCGGATCGGCGTCGGCAACGCCACCACCGGCCAGGGCTACGAGCTGCAATCGATCGCCTCCTCGGTGATCGGCGGCACCAGCCTGTTCGGCGCCATCGGCAGCGTGCAGGGGCCGTTGCTCGGCAGCTTCCTGCTGACCACCATCGCCAACGGCGCCAACCTGCTCAACGTGAACGCATTCTGGCAACGGGTGATTACGGGTGGACTTATCATTGCGGTGGTGTACTTTGACGGGCTGCGCCGCCGCCGGCGCTGAGTACCTCCACCGAGTTGCCTACAGGCGCAGATCGGGCTTCTGAAAGCCGGGGCGATACGCTACCGTCACAGCATGGGCCAAGATGACGATGCTCTCCGTCCCGCTCCGGCGGGGTGGCTGGAAGCCCTGGAGCGAAGCGAGGCAGATGTTGCTGCTGGACGCACCGTGCCATGGGAGGAGGCTCGTGCGCGGCTGTTGGCGACCCTCGTTAAGATGGAGGCCGAGCAGGCTCGCCAGCGGGCGTGATCCGGCTCAGCGCTGATGCCGAACGACAGATTGGTGAGTTTCTCCGCCATTACGCGCGAGTGGAGCGTCCTGAAGCGGGAAGAAACCTCATCGCCTTGATCGATCGGGCGATAGCTCAAACCGAGAGCAGTCCCGAGAGAGGGTTACCAGCTCTGCGTCCGTATCCCGAACTCACCGGGGACGGCCGGCGCTGGGCGAAAGTGGAGCGTTACTGGATCGCCTAAAGCGCTGCAACACCGCCGATGATCCTCGGCGTGTTCTACGAGACCGACGACAGTCCGAGACGCCGCTAGATACCGCTACCCAGCGCCAGGTAGATGCTGCCCGACCAGACGCCGCCGACGTGGAACGTGCGCTCGGCCGAGCCGGTGCGCACGAAGCCCAGCCCCTGCAACCGGCGTAGCGAGCGCAGATTACGTGGGTCGACCTCTGCCACGATCGGGTCGACCCCGGATTCCTGCGCACGGCGGATCACCGCGTGCAGCGCCTCCCCCGCGACCCCGCTGCCCCAGACGCCGCGCGCGAAGATCATGCCGATCTCGTTGCTGCGCCACAGCCCCGCCTTGCCGATCACCGTGCCGCCCAGCGTCACCGCGAAGTCGTCGGATTGTTCGGCGGCGACGGCCTGCATGGTCTCGTCGAGCCAGTCCCGGGTCTCCGCCAGCGCCGCGTGCGGGGGCGTCGACCAGTAGCGCATCGCCTCCTCGTCGCTGAAGATCGCGTGCATCGGTTCCAGGTCGCCTGGCGTGAAGCGGCGCAGCAGCAGCCGCTGCGTCCGCACCGTCTCGCCCTGCCACATCGCCGCACTCCCTGTCGCGCAACCGGCGGCGCCGCTGCTCGTTCCCGTCTCGGCACGAACAGGAGACGGTCATGGCCAAGACGCCGAAGCCCGGCGACAAGGTAGCCTGGGGCACGTCGCAAGGCGAGACGCGCGGCACGGTCGAGAAAAAGGTCACCTCGACCACCAAGGTGAAGGGGCACGTCGCCAAGGCGACCAAGGACGAGCCGCAGTTCCTGGTCAAGAGCGACAAGACCGGCGCCCGCGCGGTGCACAAGCCGGACGATCTGAAGCAGCGCTAGAGCGGCGGGGAGAGCGCCTCGGCGGCGGCCGGGGCGCTCGCGGCGCCCTCGGGGCTGGACGGCGGCACCGGCACGTCGCGCTGGCGCTGCATCACCACCGTCTGCACCGGGACCGCGAGCTCGATGCCCTCGCGCTGCAACCGGCGCTTCATGCGGCGGTTGAACTCGCGCTGCACGCCCCAGCGGCCGGTGTCGGTGCAGGAGATCTGGCCGGAGATGGTGGTGCCCGAGCCGTCCACCTTGTCGATGCCCCACAGTTCGAGGTCGGCCAGGATCATCGGGCTGTAGGTGTTGTCGGAGCGCAGCTCGGCGCCGATCTCCTTCAGCACCGTGGCCACATGGTCGGTGTCCTCGGCGGCGGCGACGACGACGCCGATCACCGCGTTGCCCATGCCGCGGTTCACGTTCGTCACGCTGGTCACGGAACTGAACGGGATGATGTGCACCGAGCCGTCGCCGGCGCGCAGCCGAATGGTGCGGATCGACAGGTTCTCTACCGAGCCGGACAGGCCGGACACGGTGACGAAATCGCCCACCTGCATGGCGTTCTCCAGGAGCAGGAACAGGCCGGTGATGAAGTCCTGCACCAATTTCTGCGAGCCGAAGCCCAGCGCCACGCCGAAGATGCTGGCGCCGGCCAGCAGCGGCGCGGGATTGACGCCGAGTTCGCTCAGCACGGTCAGCAGCAGCATCACCAGCATGACCACCAGCAGCGAGGTGCGCAGGATCGGCGCCAGGGTGCGCAGCCGCGCGGCGCGCGCGAGTTGCGACTGCGCCACGAGATGCGCCACCTGCGATTCGAGCAGCGCGTTCGCCCCTTCCCACACCAGCAGCGTGAACAGCGCCACGAAGCCGATCCAGCACAGCGCCGAGAGCAGCCGGGAACCGACGCCGCCATCGAACCAGCTCAGCAGGTTGAAGCCCCACAGTTCCAGCAACAGGACGAGGCTGGCGACGACGACGCCGACACCGATCACCCGGCGGGTGAACGGCGCGTAACGGCGGGTACGGCGCTCCAACCCCGGATAGCGCCGCGCCAAGTGCGGGTCGAGGCGGAACGCCCGGTCGGCCAAGCCGAACAGCGCGATCGCGACCACGCGGGCGACCACGATGACCAGCGCCGTGGTGAGGAACGTCTGCAGCACCCGCGTCAGCCCGTCATGCACCTGGAACGCCCACACCACCCACAGCGTCGCGATCAGCAGGATCGCCCAGACGTGCCAGAACCGCGCGAACCGTCGCCGGATCGGGGCGAACAGCGAGCTGTCGGCGGCGGGCTGCCCAAGGCCGCGGATCAGCGCCGAGCCGGCGGCGCGGACGCGCAGCACCAAGCCGATCAGCAGCAGCGAGAACACCAGCCCGACCAGCTTCAGCATCGCGTCCGCCGCGTCCTGGTACAGGCCGAGCATCTCCGACGTGGTCACCAGCCCGGGCCCGAAGGTCACGGTGGCCACCAACGCGCGCGTCCATTTCATCGTCTGCGCCGCGCCGGCGTCCGACAGCCGCAGCAACCGCAGCGGCGGCGCGCTCGGCGCCACCAGCAGCCGCGTGGCGCACACCGTCACCCGCGCCAGCAGGTAGGCGTTCAGGATGACGATGATGATCTGGCGGACGTCGACGTTGGTGGCGAGGATGCCCAGCGCCACGTAAGTCACCAGCACGAACGTCACCGGGCCGAGCAGGTCGAGCAGGAAGCTGCCCAGCGCCAGCGGCAGCCGCTGCAGCAGCGCCACGGTGCGGACGTGCCGGGGCACGATCGGGTCCACCTCGCCGCGCGCCTCGGCGACCGCGGCGCGCGGCGACATGCGCGCGGCCGCGACCGCCGCGAGCGAGCGCCGTGGCCGCCGCATGGCGAAATGCGCCAGCAGGTCGGCCGACACGCCGCAGCCCAGCACCACCAGCATCCGCCAGGTGGCGTCGAACACCATCGCCCGCGCCGCCGGGTTGCGCATCGTGTTGACGAGCCAGTCGTACAGCAGCGGGAACTGCGCCACCGCCGTCACCGTCGCCGAGACCTGCTTCGAGGCCGTGCTCGCCTCGGTCGCCAACGCGTCCACCACCTCGCCGGCCAGCGTCGGCGTCGCCGCCCCCGCGGGCGCGGCGCCCCCCGGCCCCCGGCGCGGCGCCCCGGCCGCCGTCGACGGCGCCGCGTGGGCCACGGTCTGCAGCACTTCGAGCAACTGCGTTCTCTTGGCCGGGTCTTGCAGCATGTCGAGCGCCTGTTGCGCCTGCGCCGGTGTCAGCGCGGGCGCGGCGGTGGCCGGGTGCGGCGGCGGCAGCAATGGCGTGGCGGCATGGGCGGTCCAGCCGAACGCGGCCAGCGCCAGCACGAGCAACAGGCGAGACGGCATGAGCAGGCCCTATGCGATCGCGAGGGGGGCACGCTCCAGCGTGCGCAGCAGCGTGTCGAGCCGGTCCGCCTCGGCGGCGGGCTTGTCGCGCCGCAGCCGGGCGACGCGGGGGAAGCGCAGCGCCACGCCGGATTTGTGCCGGGTCGAGAGCTGCGCCGCGTCGAAGGCGATCTCCAGCACCATCGTCTTGGCCACCTCGCGCACCGGGCCGAAGCGACCGGTGGTGTTGTTGCGGATCCACTTGTCGAGCCAGCCGACCTCGACGTCGGTGAGGCCGGAATACGCCTTGCCGACCGGCACCAGCTCGGCAATCCCAGCGGCGTCCTCGCGCCACAGGCCGAACGTGTAGTCCGAGTAGAAGCTGCTGCGCTTGCCGTGGCCGCGCTGGGCATACATCATCACGGCGTCGATGGTGAGCGGGTCGCGCTTCCACTTCCACCACTGTCCCTTCGGCCGCCCCGGCACGTAGGCGCTGTCGCCGCGCTTGAGCATCAGGCCCTCGATGGACGCGGCGCGCGCGGTCTCGCGCAACGCCGCCAGCTCGTCCAGGGCCGCGAACGCGATCAGCGGCGACAAATCCATGCGCGCCGGCCGATGCGCCGCGAACCACGCCTCCAGCCGTGCCCGGCGGGCGTCGAACGGCAACGGGCGCAAATCCTCGACGCCGTCGAACAGCAGGTCGTAGAGCCGCACGCCCACCGGATACTCGGCCATCGTCTTGGCGCCGACCACCTTGCGGTTGAGCCGCTGCTGCAGGTCGGCGAACGGCGCCACGGTGTCCTCGCGCAATACCAGCAGTTCGCCGTCGAGCACCGCCTCGAAATCCATCGCCGCCACGATCTCGGGGAAGCCGCCGGAGATGTCCTCGGCGCCGCGCGAGTACAGCCGCCGACCGCCCGGCGTCGCCACGAGCTGCACCCGGATGCCGTCCCACTTCCACTCGGCGCGGTAGGCGGCGGCGTCGAGTGCGGCGATGTCAGGCGCCTCCAGCGGGTGCGCCAGCATCGGCGGGCGGAACACCGGCGCGTCGGCCGGGTCGGGCTTCGGCCCCCTGCCCTCGATCCAGGCGAACAGCTCCGCGTACGGCGGCAGCAGGCCGTGCCACACCTCCTCGATGTCGTCGGGCGCCACCGGGTGCGCCGCGATCTCCGCCAGCGCGATCTTCGCCAGGCGTGCCGAGGCGCCGACGCGCAGGCTGCCGGTGATGAGCTTGAGCAGGGCGAGCCGCACCGAGGCGTCGGACGCATCGAGCCAGCCGGCCACCACGCCCGGCAGTTCCGGTTTCGGCGTGCTGGTCAATGTCGCCACCACCTCGGGCAGCGACGGCGGGTGGGCGTCGAGGCGGCTTCCAGGCCACATCAGCGCCACCGTCTCGGCCAGGTCGCCCACGTAGTCGTACGACCAGGCGAACAGCTCGGGATCGGCGCGCCCCGCGATCAGTTCGCGGATCATGCCGGACTTGGCGGCGGCGAACGACAGCTCGCCGGTCACGGCGGCGAGGCCGATGCCGCGGTCGGGGTCGGGCTGGGTCGCGAAATAGCGCCGCAGCAGGGCGATCTTGGCCAGCCGGCCGGGGGTGAACACCAGCCGCTCTAGCAAGTCGGCGAAGGCGATCACGCGGCCACCGCCGGCGGCGGCTCGTCCTCGTCGTCGTCGCCGTAGCCGATCAGCCGCAGCGCCCGGCCGCGGATGCCGCGCTGGCCGGCGGCGTGGATCAGCGCCTCCTCGCGGCCATGCGTGACCCAGACCTCGGGCGCCGCCACCTCGTCCAGCGTCGCCAGCAGTTCGTCCCAGTCGGCGTGGTCGGAGATCACCAGCGGCAGCTCGACGCCGCGCGAGCGCGCCCGCTGCCGCACCTGCATCCAACCCGACGCGAGGCAGACCACCGGCTCGGCCAGGCGCCGCGCCCAGCGGTCGGCGATGGCACCCGGCGGCGCCAGCACGATCTGGCCCACCAGTTGCGCCTTGTCCGCCACCGTCGCCGGGCGCAGGTCGCCGAGCGGGACGCCGTGCGCCTCGTAGACCCGGCATAGCGGCAGCAGCGCGCCGTGCAGCCAGATCGGCGCGTCCCAGCCGGCGGCGCGCAGCAGGGCGATCAGCCGTTGGCACTTGCCCAGGGCATAGCAGCCGACGACGTGGGTGCGCTCCGGGAACAGCGCCACGCTGGCAAGCAGTCGGGCGATCTCGGCCTCGGCCGGCGGGTGGCGGAACACCGGCAGCGCGAAGGTCGCCTCGCTCACGAACACGTCGCAGGGGATCGTCACGAAGCTGGCGGCGGTCGGATCGAAGCGCCGCTTGTAGTCGCCGCTGACCACCACCCGGCTGCCCCGGTACTCGATCGCGACCTGCGCAGAGCCCAGCACATGCCCGGCCGGCTGCAGCCAAATGTCCACCTCGCCCAAGCGCAACCGCTCGCCGTAACCCAACGCCTGCTGCGACCGGCCGGCCGCCTCGTCCCCCATGCGGGTGCGCATGATGGCCAGCGTCTCCTCGGTGGCGAGCACGGCCGCGTGGCCTGGACGGGCGTGGTCGGCGTGGGCGTGGGTGATTACCGCGCGCTCCACCGCCTGCACCGGGTCGACATGGAACCCGCCCGGCTCGCAGTACAGGCCGGTGGCGAGCGGCTGCAGCCAGGTGTCGGGATGCGGCACGGGGATCAGCGCTTCACCGCGGCCGGCGGCGTGATGCCGATCTGCCGCTCCGTGGCACCGGCATCCACCAGGCTCTCGTACAGCAGCATCCGGTGGCCGTACTGCATGAACTCCTCGTGCCGGGTCATGCCGATCGCCGCCAGCACCTCGCGGCTCGCCATGTTGGTGCCGCGCGCGACGGCGACCACGCGCGCCAGCCCGGCCCGCTCATGCGCGAAGCGCAGCGCCGCCGCCGCCGCCTCGCTGGCGTAACCCTTGCCCCAGCAATGCGCGGTCAGCGCGAAACGCAGCGCCATGCCGCGCCCGTCGCGGCGGCCCATGATGCCGGTGACGCCCACGAACGCCTGGCCGTGCCGCTCGCGCACCGCCCACATGCCGACGCGGTGCTGGCCCCAGAAGGCGATGTCGGCGGCCAGCTCCTCGGTCGCCTGCTGCCGGTTGCGCACGCCGCCCAGCAGCAGCGCGAAGGCGCGCGGGTCGGCCTTGATCGCCACCAGGTCGGGCAGGTCGGAACCCGCCACCGGCCGTAGGTCGAGCCGGCCGGTCTGCACGCACAAGAACTGGTTGGGCACCGCGCAATTCCGCGACGGCCCTCGCCTAGCGCATCAGCGGCCGGTACTTGATCCGGTGCGGCTCCACCGCGTCGTTGCCAAGTCGCCGCCGCTTGTCCGCCTCGTAGGCCTGGAAGTTGCCCTCGAACCACTCGACGTGGCTGTCGCCCTCGAACG
>CAXUHK010000076.1:0-19333 GCA_964250775.1 uncultured Acetobacteraceae bacterium
CTCCTTGGTCGCTCGCCCTGACCGCCTCGTGCCGCGCAACGGCTACCGGGAGCCTGACTGGGAGACGCGGGTCGGTCAGCGGCCTCCTACACCACCACCCGGGACACGACCGTGAAACGCGCCTTTGCGCACGTCTCATGTCATGTTCTCGCCTGGTTCTCGTCATCAGAACATCTGAGCCGCCTTCACCCAACAGGATCGGAAACTACTCAGGTTGGGCAGCGCGCGTCGTGGGGATGTTAACATTACAGTTGCATTTTAAGGGTGCTCGTGCTGTCCCTTCTCGGAGCAAGGAGGGCATGGATGGCGAGTGGCTCGATGGAGACGATGCTGGAGCTTTGGGCGTCGTCGCTGCGTGACGTGAAGGGCCGGATCGCGCCGTTGTTCGCCCAGGAGCGGGTGGCGGCATCGGCGGGCCTGTTCCTGGATGGCCTGCTCGGGCCGGAACGGCGCAAGACCGGGTGGATGCGCGCCGAGGCGGCTGGCGACCCTGGGCCGTGGCGCCAGCAGGCCATCCTTGGCCGTGGTCGCTGGGACGCGGACGTGCTGCGCGACGTGGTGCGCGACTACGCGCTGGAGACGCTGGCCGACCCGGATGGGGCGCTGGTGATTGATGAAACGGGCTTTCTCAAGCAGGGCAAGTCATCCTGCGGGGTGGGCCGGCAGTACACCGGCTCGGCGGGCAAGATCACCAACTGCCAGGTCGGCGTGTTCGCGGCCTACGTGTCACGGCACGGCCACGCCTTCGTCGACCGTGCGCTCTACCTGCCGAAAGCCTGGACCGGCGACCCCGCCCGCCTGATGGCGGCGCATGTCCCGGCCGAGATCGGCTTCGCCACCAAGCCGCAACTGGCCGCCCGCATGATCGAGCGCGCCATCGCGGCCAAGGCGCCTTTTCGCTGGGTCACGGCCGACAGCGTCTACGGTGTTGGCGACATCGAGATGATGCTGCGGCGCGCGGGCAAGGGTTACGTGCTTGGGGTCGGCGCCCACAGCCAATTCTACTCCTGGATCGGCAAGCCTGAGGTGGCCGGCACCGCCGAGGAGATCGCCCAAGGCCTCGATCCCGCCGTCTGGCAGCGCCTGTCTGCCGGTGATGGCACTAAGGGAGCACGACTGCACGATTGGGCCTATGTCGAACTGGCCGACCTTGAAGCGGATGAATACCGCGCTGGCGGCCTCGGTCTTTGGACACGCGGTCTGTTGATCCGGCGCAACATTGCCGACGGCGACTATGCGTTCTTCACCATCTGGTGCCCAGCTGGGACCGGCATCGAGACGCTGGTCGCGGTCGAGGGCCGGCGCTGGGCGATCGAGGACAGCTTCGAGGCGGCCAAGAACGAGCTCGGCCTCGACCACAACGAGAGCCGCTCCTGGCACGGCTGGCACCGCCATGTCTCGCTGGTGATGCTGGCGTTCGCCATGATGGCGACCATCCGCCACCACGCGAACCGGCCCGCTTCCTTGAAGACGACGCATCGGCTGACTCGGCCGCGCCGCGCCTCGTCCGCTGGTCAATCCAGGAGATCCGCCGCGTCGCCACTCGCTTGGCGCAACGACGCATCCAACCCGCATACGTCATCGCTTGGTCAGTCTGGCGACGAACACACCAAGCTACCGCCCAACACTCACATCTGAAAACAAAAATGCAACTGTAATGTTAGCACCAGCACGCGGTACTCGCGTCCGATCAGGCTGGCCAGCACGACCTTCTGCTGGTTGCCACCGCTCAGCGCCGTGATGTCGAGCTCAGGGTCGTCCGGCCGCACGTCGAACCGATGCAGGATCGCGCGCGCGTCGGCGCACTCGCCCGGCTGCGCGCGCTCCGACCAGCCGTGGCGGCCGAAGTTCAGGGGGTTCAGGAACAGGTTTTCCCGGACCGTCATCGTGACCGCCAGCGATTCTTCGATCCGCTTGCTCGACGAGAAGCCAACTCCGGCCGCGATGGCGTCACACGGACTGGCGAACACCGCCGGTTGGCCGCCGATCCGGACCTTGCCTGCCTTGAGTGTCAGCAGGCCAGCCAACGCGCGCCCGACCGCCTCGTGTACCCTGCCCGCGCAGGCCCCTAGAACCTCACCGGCGCCGGCCTGGAACATCACCGGCCCGCTTTCTCCGACGCACAGCCCGTCCACTTCGAGCACCGCCCGCGGATCGGCGGCACGGACAGCGGCGACCCGGGCGGTCGGCATCCGGCCCACGATGTCGCGCACGAGTTACTCGGGCGAGAGCTCGGCGATCGAGGGATAGCTGGCCACGTTGCGGCCGTCGCGCAGCACGGTCACGGCATCGGCCAGCCGGAACACCTCGTCGAGCCGGTGGGTGACGTAGATGATGCCGACGCCGCACGCCCGCAGCGTCCGCACGGCATGGCATAGGTGGGCGACGTCGGCCTCGGGCAGGCTCGCGGTTGGCTCGTCGAGCACCAGGATGTCGAGTTCCCCGATCAAGGTGCGCGCGATCGCCACGATCGACTTCTCGGCCTGGCTCAACTGCCCGACCGGGGTGTCCAGCGGCAGGGCGACGCCGAGCGACCGCAGCGCCGCTGCCGCGGCGACGTCGACCGCGCGCCAACCAATCAGGGCGCGGCGGCGCCGGTAGCCGAACAGGATCGCCATGTTCTCGCCGACGCTGATCGTGTCGATCAGGCCGAGATCCTGATGCACGAAGGCGATCGTGCGCGCGGCGAGGGCTTCCCCGATCGAGCGGCCGCGCAGCGTGACCTCACCGCCATCGGCCGCGTGGACACCGGCCAGTATCTTGATCAGCGTCGACTTGCCGGCCCCATTGGCGCCCAGCAACGCATGCACTTGCCCCGCGGCCACGGTCAGGTTCACCTCGGCCAGCGCCGTGGTGCCGCCGAAACGCTTGGTACGCCCGCTTACGGCGAGCCGTATGGCGGGCTGCCGGTCGATGTGGTCAACTTCCATTGATGACCTCCCCTGCCTCATCCTCGGTCGGCAAGGGGATGATTCTTGGCCGCCTCGGCCGCCCGTTCGGGATCACCCGAAGCGATGGCGGCGATCACGTCGCGGGCCATCGCATGGCTCCCCCCGCGCTGCCATCCCCTCGCTGCGCGAGCCGAATGGCAGCGCGGGGGAAACCCGTCATGTTCCTCACCACCGATCGCGTGTCCAAGTTCACAGACGTCGAGTTCCGGGACGACGCGGCAAGATGAACGGGGCAGACTTCCTCCGCGGCATGGTGAGCGCCTTTCCACATGCCGTCCACACCGGTCAGCCCAAGAACCGCGGGCGCCACGCGGCCGTAAAGGCGATGTTCGGCGGACACATCTTCGACCGTGTCCGCAAGGAGCACGGCATCACGCACAAGCTGACCAAACCATGCCACCCGTGGACCAACGGCCAGGCCGGACGCATGAACCGCACCGTCAAAGATGCCACCATCAAGGCGTTCCACTACCCAGACCTCGACAGCCTCAAGGCCCACGTTCTTGCTTTCGTGTCAGCCTACAACTTCGCCAAGCACCTCCAAAGCAACCCGCTGGAAGACGCCGCTCGAAGCCGTTTGCCAGCCCTGGACTGACACACCCGACATCTTCAAACTCGACCCACGCAACCTCACCCCGGCACCAAACACTTAGTCTGTGTCGACTACTTCTGGGGGGTGTCCGACAACACCCGCAGACCAAGGATCCTCGACAGCGGCGCCGGGTCATTCAACAGCAGTTTCCAGCCGAGGCGCGCTGACAGCGGTGCCGGCGCCTCCGACAGCAGCCGCAGTCCGAGACGAACCGGCGGCGGCCTTTGTTCCTTCGAGAGGATCGGCCACTTGAGGCGTGCGGAGAGCGGGGCCGGGTTATCCAGCAGCACACGCCAGCGGGCGCGCGAAGAAAGTATCGTCGGCCGTTCCGTCAAGACAGGACTGTGGATCATCTTGGAGAATGGCGCCGGATTGTCGGCGAGTTCGGCGTCGGGCTTTCGCGGCGATCGGCGTGTCGACAGCACCGGCCATTTCAACCACGAGGAAAGCGGTGCTGGGTCGTGGAGAAGCACCGTCCAACCGAGCGCCGACGAGAGCGGCGTCGCAGGATCGGGCGGCACGTCCTCGGGGTTTTGCTCGGCAAGGCCGGTGTCGGTTGGGCCATGTCGCTGCAGGATCGCGGTCGCCGTGAGCGCCCAACCGAACAGCGGCTGGACGCTGACGAGCGTTTCACCGCGTTTGATGCCTTCGGCGAAGACTTCCGCGTGCGTGGCCGCGACTCCTCCGCGCCGGATCGACGCCAGAACCTCCTCGTCGGGGGCCTTCGTCGGCGCGAGCACGTTGATCGTGTGGTCGGCGAACCCGGCCTGCCGCAATTCCGTTGCCGCCGCGTCGGCGTTCTCTCGGGCCTGGTAAAACCTGCTTATCGTTTGGGTCATGGTCCCTCCATTTCGCTTAGCGAGACAGCGTGGCGCGCATCGAAGGACCGGCGCACCGGTTGCGGCACAGGTCTCGTCCGAGGGCGGGTGAGCGGAAGCATCGTCACGAGCGTCGCCAGCAGCAACAGCACCTCGATACCATAGACCGCATCGTACGCCGCCGCTCCACCCATCCCATACGATAAGCGAAACCCTGCTACCACGTCGCGGATGATACCCCCGAGTGCGATCGCCAGGCCCGCCGCCGAAGCCTGCGCCGCCCCCCAGGCGCCGAGTGCCAGCCCGGTCTGGCTGCGCGGCGCCAGGTTCATCGTCGCCGTCAGCGTTCCGTGACCGAACAGTCCGGCACCGAACCCGATGAACAAGACGCCGCCCCCGAACAGCCAAACCGTCGACAGCGGCCCGGCGGCAATCACCGCGGCAAAGGCCGGCAGCCCGGCCAGCGCGCCGTATGCCGCCATCAGGAACGGGTCCGCGCCGCGGCTCAGCACCCGTGACGCCCAACCGAAACCCAGCAACCCGCCGACCGCCAGCGCCGCCGTCAACTTGGTCGTGTCGCCCACGCTCAGATGCAGGACTTGGCCGCCATAGGGTTCGAGCAGCACGTCCTCCATGCTGAACGCCATCGTCCCAAGTCCCACCGCCAGCAGGCGGCGCACCACCTGGCCACCCTGCGTGAAGCGGTCCCACGACTGCCGGAAGCTCGGCACGCGCTGGTGCGCCTGCTGCATGGCCGCCCGGCCGTCGCGCGGTTCCTGCTTCCACAACGCGACACCGTTGAGCACGATCGTGGCGACGGCGGCGGCCTGGATCACCTGGATCAGCCGTCCCGGGCTGAACGGCGACAGCAGCGCGCCGAACGCCAGCGCGCTCGCAACCATCCCGAACAGCAACATGACGTACATCAGGCCGACGACCTTCGGCTGCGACTCGGCGGACGCCAAATCGGTCGCCAAGGCCAGGCCGACGGTCTGCGTCGTATGCAAGCCGGCGCCGACCAGCAGGAACGCCGCCGCCGCCCCGAGCAGCCCGATCCACATCGGCGCCGCTGCCGCGTTACCGGAGCCGGAGAGCACCAACAGCGCGAACGGCATGATCGCCAAGCCGCCGAACTGGACCATGGCGCCGCGATACATGAACGGCACCCGCTTCCAACCGAGCTCCGAGCGGTGCGTGTCGGAACGGAACCCGATGAACGCCCGGAACGGCGCGAAAATGAGCGGCAGCGAGATCATCGTCCCGACCAGCGACGCGGGCACGTCCAGCTCCACGATCATCACCCGGTTGAGCGTGCCGATCAGCAACACCAGCGCCATGCCCACCGAGACCTGGAATAGCGAGAGCCGCAGCAGCCGCGGCAGCGGCAGATCCGGCGTCGCCGCGTCGGCGAACGGCAGGAAGCGGGAACCCATGCCGGCCCAGGCACGCATGACACGTCGGCTGACACGGTTCATGGCTCGGCAGAGCTCCAACAAACCCGATGCATATGGAGCAACGGCGTCGGGTCGTCCCGCAGTCGTGCTCGCGATCGACCGGGATCGATGGATCCCGGCCCGGACGCCCGCAGCGAAAGACGGTTATCGCTACTTCAAGACTGGAGATGCCGAGGCTAGTGGTCCGAGCGGCCGCGACTCCGGCCCGTTGGCCGCCGCCGCACTGGGTTTGGCGTCAGGATTGGCCGCAACCGAGACCACGAACGAGCTCTCGCTCTTGCCGGGCGCGCCGGGAACCGGTGTCACGGTGACAGAGAAAGCTGGGGCGCCAGGCGCGGTCGCTTCGGCGACCTTCGCTGCGCCACCATCGTTCATCGCCGCCCTGTTCCGCCACGAGCCGGACCAATAAGCCGACATCCACGTGGTGTGGGTCATGACAGAAGCATGAACGATCAGGGACGTGGCAGCGACGCTGCCCAACAGAAGCGGCAAACCCACGCTGGGGCTGACCACACACCAAATCCTACCTTGGTTCATATCGGTTCTCCCTTAGTGCAGCCAAGGCGACCAGAGGAAGGCGAGGAGGTGAGCGAACAACGAAATCACGAAGAACACCCTGGCGCCGTCGATGACATGCTTATGGAGTTCTTCGGACTCACGAATGGTCAGGCCCGTTGGCCAAACCCTGTCTAAGTCCTCCATACGGTCGGGGGTGTCTCCTGTAGTAGCACTCATGTCCGCCTTTCTCCTTTTCAAATACTCATTCTCGATCCGTAGGCGTCGCAAGTTCGATGCCCCGCTACGAAATTGGCGATCCGACGCGCTCGCTTCAGCTGACTGTCACGCTAACGAGACAGCAAAAACTGTCAAGAGAGATTGACGCAATTTACGATCCGTGGTGGAATTTGTTAAATTTGGCGGGGTTGGATGAAACCACGCGATGCCAACGGCCGGCTTTCGGCCAACCTCTTCCGAAGCGGACGGACGGTTTTCGGGCCGCCATGAGACGCAGCAGCGTTCCCAGGCGAGCAGATGCGGCAGCGAGCGGCCGAGCTTCCAAATTACCAGTCAGGCGCCTGGCCGAAGGAACCCCAAGGTTTTCGCCCAACCGGGACGATCACCGCGGTCCAGCGCCTATCACTTCCTGGAACGCCCCAAAGGTGCGGGATGGACTGAAGGGATTGGAGCCGGTCGGGTGATGCGCCGCAGTGGGCAGTAAGGGCTCACCGGTCTACGGAGCCGCCATGGACAGCAGCCAAGTCAAGGCAAGCAATATCAACGTAAGAACAAACCAGGCGATGCCGGACCGAGTGGCCGCCCCGGCGCCCAATCCAGCAATGAGCCGCCGGGGAGGGGTCAAGCACCGGCGTAGCCGTGGCCGACCATGCCCTTCGGGTCCATCACCTTGTCGTAGGTCGCCTCATCCACGTCGCCCGACGCCAGTGCCGCCGCTTTCAGCGTGCTGCCGTTCCGCATCGCCTGCTGCGCGATGTGGGCCGACTTCTCGTAGCCGATCACCGGGCTGAGCGCCGTCACCAGCATGACGCTCTGGGCGACGTAGTGGGCGATGCGCTCCTCGTTCAACTTGGTGCCCTCGACCGAGAAGGCGCGGAACTTCTCGCAGCCGTCGCCCAGGATGCGGGCCGAGTGCAGGAAGTTGTTGATGATGATCGGCCGCATCGCGTTCAGCTCGAAATTGCCCTGGCTGCCCGCGAACGACACGGCGGCATCCTCGCCCAGCACCTGGATGGCGATCATCACCATCGCCTCGCACTGGGTCGGGTTCACCTTGCCCGGCATGATCGACGACCCCGGCTCGTTCTGCGGCAGCAGCAGCTCGCCCAGGCCGCAGCGGGGTCCTGAAGCCAACCAGCGCATGTCGTTGGCGACCTTCATCAGCGCCACCGCCAGGCCGCGCAGTGCCGCACTCGCCCGCACCATGGCATCCAGCGATCCCTGGGCCATGAACTTGTTGGGCGCGGTGACAAACGGCTTGCCGGTCAGCCGCGCGATCTCAGCCGCGACTTTGGCGCTGAAGCCCTTGGGCGCGTTCAGCCCGGTGCCGACCGCGGTGCCGCCGACCGCCAGCTCCAGCAGGCCGGGCCGGCTGTCCTCGATGGCCGTGATGCAGGCCCGGATTTGCGCCGCATAGCCCGACCACTCCTGGCCGACGGTCAGCGGCACCGCATCCTCCAAATGGGTGCGGCCGATCTTGACCACGGCCATCCAGTCCTGCGCCTTGGCCTCGATCTCGCGGGCCAGCGCCGCCACCTGCGGCAGCAGCCTGGTGTCGATCTCGGTGATGGCGGCGACGTGCATCGCGGTCGGGAAGGTGTCGTTGCTCGACTGCCCCATGTTCACGTCGTCGTTGGGCGCCACCGGCTCCTGGCTGCCGAGCGTGCCGCCAAGCAACTGGATGGCCCGGTTCGAGATCACCTCGTTGACGTTCATGTTGCTCTGCGTGCCCGACCCGGTCTGCCAGACGTATAGCGGGTAGTGGTCGTCGAGCTTGCCGGCGATCGTCTCGTCGGCTGCGCGCACGATGGCGTCCGCCTTCCATGGGGCGAGCCGGCCCTCCGCCGCGTTGACCAGGGCGCAAGCCTTCTTGACGGTGCCGTAGGCGTGGTACACCTCTTTGGGCATCCTGTCGTTGCCGATGGCGAAGTGGTGCAGGCTGCGCTGCGTCTGCGCCCCCCAGTAGCGGTCCGCCGGCACGGACACATCGCCCATGCTGTCGAACTCCCGGCGTTCGCCTTTCGCGTCGATCCCGATCGGCACCTCCTCCATGGTGTGCCCGCCGCCCGTGCCGGACATGCTCAAGCCTCCTGCTCAGCTTGCGAAAGGTATTCGGGCTTGTAGGTCATCGCCTCGATCCAGGCCCGCACGTCCTTCGGCCGGTCGACCGTCGCCTGGCCCTGGTCGAAGACGTATTCCGCCACCCGCGTCGCGGTGGTGATCTCGGTCTCCAGGATGCGCAACTGCTTGGGGAACAACATGCCCCGGTCCCGGTCGTCGCGGCTCACCTGGTCGGCGCTGGCGCGGGCCGCCTCGATGAACATCCGGTCGGTGATGCGCTTCGGCCGGGTGGCGTAGACGGCGAGGCCGATCGCCGGGAAGATGTAGAAGTTGTTCGCCTGCCCGGGGTGGTAGGTCTTGCCGTTCACCGTCACATCCGGGAACTGCACCCCGCACGCGACCAGGGCCTTGCCGTCTGTCCACGCATAGGCCTGCTCCGGCGTGCACTCGGCTTTGTCGGTCGGGTTCGACAGCGGGAAGATAATCGGCCGGTCGACGTTCTTGGCCATCGCCCGGATCACGCCCTCGGTGAACGCGCCGCCCATCGTCGACACGCCGATCAGTACGGTCGGCTTGAACGCCTCAACCGCCGCCTTCAGGTCTCTCGTCGGCTCCGCCTTGTTGGCATAGACCTTCTGCGAGGGCGACAATCCCTGTCGCGAGGGTTCGATCAGCCCGCCGACGTCGAACAGCGCGATCTGCTCCTGCGCCTCCTCCCGCTTCAGGCCCTCGTCCACCATCGCCTCGACGATCATGTTGGCGATGCCGATCCCCGCCGACCCGGCGCCCAGGAAGAATACTCTCTGGTCGCGCAGCTTCGTGTTGCTGATCTGCAGCGCGGTGGCCAGCCCGGCGATCGTGACCGATGCCGTGCCCTGGATGTCGTCGTTATAGCAGAGCACCTTGTCCGAGTAGCGGGCCAGCAGCCGGATGGCATCCGTGCCTTTCCAATCCTCGAAATGCACGCACACGCCCGGGAACACCTCGTTGGCCGCGGCGACGAACTCGTCCACCAGGCCGTCGAGCTCATCTTCGGAGGGCGGCGCTTCCCGCAGTCCGAGATAGAGCGGGTCGGCCCGCATCGGCGCGTTCGTGGTGCCGATGTCGAACAGCACCGGCAGGCAGCAATCGGGGGGCACTGCGGCGCAGGCGGTGTACAGCTGCAGCTTGCCGATCGGGATGCCCATGCCGTTGGCGCCGATGTCGCCCAGTCCCAGGATGCGCCCACCCGACGAGATGCAGATGAAGCGCACGTCCCGCTGCGGCCAGTTCCGCAGCACCTCGGCCATGCGCCCCTTCATGTCGCGGGTGACGTACATGCCGCGCGCGCGGCGGTAGAGGTGGCCAAAGGTGAGGCAGGCGTCGGCGATGGTAGGATCATAGACGATCGGCACGAAGCGCGCCGGGTCGGACATCAGGGTCTTGTAGAACAGCGTCTCGTTACGGTCGCACAGGCCCATCAGGTAGACGTAGCGCTCGAGGTCGCTGGGCTTCTGCTCCAGATGCCCCATGACCCGCTCGAGCTGCCGCTCGATGGTCTCGACGGTCGCGGGCAGCAAACCCTCCAGGCCATGCTGCTTGCGCTCGGCCGCGGTGAACGCGGTGCCCTTGTTCAGCACCGGATTGTCGAGGAGCCGGATTCCGCCGGTCCTGGCCGTATCATGTGGTCTTGCAGCGGGGCCCATGTCGATCTCCTGGATTTGAGGACGTCATAGGTGGATCTTACCTGGAGCGCTCGATGTGAATCCACCGGCAGATGTCAACGTACGCGACTGCCTTCGATTGTCATCCGGTCTGCTTCGGGCGGATGTCGCTGGATGCGAACGCACTCCTCAGTGGGGCAGTGTCCTCGAACTCCTGCTCATAATCGAGCGGGACCGACAGCCGAGCCCACGGATAGGCACTGCGCAGGAAGATTTGTCCGACCGGACGCACCCAATCGGAGCTGTCAAGCGTGCTGGCACGCACCACGATCACACCCGGCGATCCCTCGGCGGTCGTGTGCGTCCAACCATGGCAGACGGCGCACCAATGTTGGTGGCTCGGCTTGCCACTGTCGGCGATCTTGGTCCACATGCGCGGCTCACCGTCGACGACGTCGAAGCCGTCCTCGGCCACTACCAGACCTATCGAGAAGGCGCTGGCTGTCAGTTGGCGGCAATCGGTGCAATGGCACGCAAAGGTGAAGGCGGGAACGCCTGTCACGCGATAGCGGATCGCGCCGCAACGGCAGCCACCATGGAGCGGAAGCGGGAACCCGGCTTGTGCCATTTTATGCGACCGGCACGAACGGCGCCGGGTCACGCATCAGCGCGGGGCCATGGAGCATTCCGTTTTGGTTACGGAAGTTCCGGATGTGGATATACGGCCCTGGGTCGCTGGACCTTGCGGAGGGCTGACCCGCGACACGCTGAGCGTGCGTGTCGAGAGCCTCGACAGCAGCCGCTGGCCGAGTTTCCAGTCCTGCTGACGCCCGCTCCTCCACCGAGAACGCAGTCCCTCTAGATCCGATGGAGTTTTCCAGCAGCTCGATCCCAGTGGCATGTTCGACCATGTTTCGCTCCATGTGATTGGGAGCGCAGGATGTCGCCTTGGAAAAAGAGCGACACCCTCCGCCTCATCGCGGATTGCTCAGATCAAGAGGCCAGCTGCTCGGGCTCCATATCGTAACAGGCCTGGACCTGCTTGTGCCGCGTCCCGAGACCATCCTTGATCTTCTTTGTCCACACAGCATCCATGTTCTTCTTGGCCTCATCGATCATCGACTTGGGTTCAAGATTGCGGAACGTGTCGACTTCGCCCGCCGCGACCGCGGTCAAGGTGGCGTAGACCGGCTCAGGGTCGAACTGCGCCCTGGGGAAGGCCAGCTTGGAGTAGTCGAACAGGCGCTGCGACCGGTCGTCCAGCCAGCTCTTCTGGACGTCGAAACCGCGATCGTTGAACCCGGTAAGGAACGGACCCGGGTTGACCGTCGCCACTTCGATCCCGAACTCCTGGAGCTCCGCGGCCATGGTCTGCGCGATCGCCTCGATGGCGTGCTTGGAACCCGAGTAGATGCCGGTGAAGGGATTGACGTTGATCCCCTCCCGCGACGACACCCAGACCACCCGGCCCGTTCCGCGCTTGACCATCTGCTTGACGATGCCCTGGGTCAGCAAGAGCGGGCTTATCACATTGATTTCGAACTCATGGCGCATGTTGTCGCCGGGGATGTCGATGACCGACCCGCCCTCCAGCATGCCGGCGTTGTTGACCAGGATCTCGATATCCCAGTCCAGCGCTTTCCTGCGGTCGCCCTCGTTGGTGACATCCAGCTTTTCGATCTTGAGCTTGACGCCGCGCTCCTTGGCCTGGTTCTCCAACATCTCGACTTGCGGGTAGATCTCGACCGCAGCGATAACGTCGAAGCCTTTCTTGGCCAACCTGAACGCAGCTTCGTTGCCGAAGCCAGTGCCTGCGCCTGTGATAAGTACGGTCTTCATGTGCTTTCTCCTGGGTGGTCAATGAGTGATGTTGATGGCGACCGGCTGCCGGCGGGTGCGGCTCAGGTCCGCGCCAGCGCCTCCATTGTGGCGATCGCGGAGGCATAGTCGTCGTCTGGGTGGACCCTGCCGGCGTAGGCATACATCTGCGCCGCCGCGGCCATGCTCGGCATCGATACGCCCCGCTCGCGTGCGTCCGCGAGCAGCAGGCCCATGTCCTTGGACATCAGCTTGGTCGGGAACTCCGCTGGGTAGTTCTCCTCCCTGGCCATCGCTAGCTTACGCTTGTGGTGCTCCGAGACGAGGATGAGGTCTGACAGGATCTCGATGAGCAGGTCGCGATCAAGCCCGGCGCGGGCACTGTAGGCGAGGCCCTCCGCCAGCGCGGCGGTGCCGAGCGCCATGATGCCGTTGACGATGAGCTTGGTCACCGCGCCATCGCCGACGGCGCCGACATGGACGGTCTTGCGCCCGATGATCTCGAGGATCGGCATCGCCGCCGTCACGTCGTCCTCAGAGCCCCCTGCAAGGAATACGAGCTTGCCCGATTCCGCCTCGCGCGTGCTTCCGGACATAGGTGCCTCGACATAGCCGATGCCCTTGGCGGCGGCAGCCTCGGCGAGCGCCTTCGACGCACCTGGCGAGACGGTGCTGAAGTTGATGATTACCTGTCCCTCGCGCGCGCCCTCCAGCGCGCCGCCCGGCGCGGTCATCGATTGGCCGAGCGCCGCATCGTTGGGCACGGCGATCAGGATGGCATCCACCTTCCCTGCCAGCGAGGCGGGGCTGTCGGTCAGCGGAAAACCGTCGACCTCGCCACCATCGTGAGCCACGTCGAAGGCGATCACGGGAAAGGTGGCATCGCGCAACCGCATCGCCATCCGGCGCGGCATCGCGCCGAACCCGACGAAGCCAAGCCTGAGATTGTCTGACATTTTGTTCCTTTTGTGTGGGAAGCAGCCGCCCTACCGACCGCTGGCCATCCCGCACTTGGATGGTGCAGATGCGGGTGCGAGCGGGTCAGCGGAGCGTCTTTTGCCAGACCACCTGCGCATTGGTGAACTCGCGCAGGCCGAAGTGCGACAGCTCGCGGCCGTAGCCGCTCTTCTTGACGCCGCCGACCGGGATGCGCGGGTTGGAGGCGGAGAAGCCGTTGACGAAGACGCCGCCCGCTTCGATCCGCCGCGCCAGCCTACGCGCCTTGTCGAGATCATTCGTCCAGATGTTGCTGCTGAGTCCGTACTCGCTCGCATTGGCCAGCCTGATGGCGTCCTCGGCGTCTTCGGCGACCACGAGTGCTGCGACCGGGCCGAATATCTCCTCGTCGAATGCCGCCATGCCCGGGCGCACGTCCGCCAGTACGGTGGGTTGGTAGAAGAAGCCGGGGCCATGGACCTTTTCACCGCCAAGCAGCAGCGTGGCACCCGCCGCGATCGACCGCTCGACCTGGTCGTGAATGCCGTCGCGCAGGTCGTCGCGCGCGATCGGGCCGATCGTGGTGGCGGGGTCAAGGGGGTCGCCCGCCTTCACCTTACGGACGGCCTCGATGTATGTGCGCGTGAACGCCTCGGCGATCGGGCGCTCCAGGATAAAGCGCTTGGCGGCGAGACAGACCTGTCCCGCATTCTGGAAGCGAGCCTCGATCCCCACCTCGGCCGCCTTGTCGATGTCGGCATCGGCCAGCACGATGTACGCGTCGGCGCCACCGAGTTCGAGCAGGCTCTTCTTCATCACCTTGCCCGCGGTCGCCGCGACGGCGGAACCCGCCCGCATGCTGCCTGTCACCGTGACGGCGGCGATGCGCGGACCCTCGATCGCGGTCGTGACCGCGTCGTTGCCGGCGTTGAGGATCGCGAACAGATGCTCCGGGAAACCGCTCGCCTCATAGGCGTCGCGCAGCGCATAGGCGCATCCCATGACGTTGGGCGCGTGCTTGAGGAGGAAACCGTTGCCCGACAGCATGATCGGACCCGCGGCGCGGATCACCTGCCAGAAGGCGAAATTCCACGGCATCACCCCCAAGACCGTTCCGATCGGCAGGAACGAGACATAGGCACGATCCTCGGTTTCGGTCTCGACGGGTTCGTCGGCGAGGATGGCGGGCCCATGCTCGCCGATCCATGCGATCGTGGCGGCGCATTTCTCGATTTCGGCCCGTGCCGCGCCGATCGTCTTGCCCATCTCGCTGGTGGCGAGCATCGCCAGCGACTCCGACCGGTCACGCAACGTCGCGGCAAGCCGCTTGTAGAGCGGCGCGCGATCCGCCAACGGCATCGCTCGCCATTGCTCGAAAGCGGCCTTGTTCGCTACGAGCATGCGCTCGATCTCGTCGGCCGTCTGGAAGGGGTAGGTCTCGATCAACGCTCCTGTCGCCGGATTGCGCGAGATCGCGGTCGAGGAGGGATCGGTGTTCTGGTCCGGCATTGTGATCTCCATACATGGCTTCCGCAGCGACGCGACTACGAGAGCAGTTAGAGTGGCACGGGATACGCCGGAAGGAGTGTTGTTATCCTATGACTCCCGGTCAGAGGTTCCCGGCCGTGGGATGTAGGTCACGAGCGACAGGTCCGGCCGTCCTTCGGGGGTGAGCGCCACATAGGTCAGGTCAAGCAGACCGCGCGTCGGGTGACGAAGCCGCTTCAAGCCTTCGTCGAAACCCTGCACGTCGCCCTCTTTCCACCAGGTGCGGAATTCCTCGCTCTCTGTGCAGAGTTCCTCGACCAGCCGATCGAACGGCGCCTTGTCGGATGCCTTGGCGCGGGCGGCGTAGAACACGCGGATTGTGGCTCGCGCCAGATGCTCCCAGTCGCGCATCAGGCTGCGATACGGCGGATAGAGGAACATCAGGCGAAGTGTGTTGCGCTCGTGCGGTTCCAGCCCGCCATAGTCCACGAACAGGTCCGCTGCCGTCGGATTCCACACGATGATGTCGAGCCGGCTGTTGCGGATATAGGCGGGAACGGGGTCGATCGCGTGGACGAGATAGGCCAGCCCATCACTCGGCGCGCCGCAGGTCGCGAGGAGCGGTGGCTGCCGCGCAGCGAGCGCGAACAGGTGCAACGATTCCGCGCGGTCGAGCCGGAGGACGGTCGACAGCCGCTCGAGCACCTCGGACGATACCCCGATGTCGCGCCCCTGTTCGAGCCACGTATACCAGCTCACGCTGACCCCGGCGAGCAGTGCCACCTCCTCGCGACGCAAGCCGGGTGTGCGCCGCTGCCCGCTCGGCAGGCCCAGCTCGCTCGGCTGCAGACGACCGCGCCGGCCGGACAAGAAATTGCCGAGATCCTTGCGCTCTTCTAATGTCGGTCTCTTCATCCGCAGTTCCTCTACGCGCCATCGTCAGCTCCGGCACTCATCGCCTATCCGCTCGTGCCGCCTGATCGGGTGCGTTCCGCGACACGACGGTCGGACTGGCCCTATCGCAGACTGGTCGATGGATCGTATTAAGTCGATTTGTGACGGATGGCCCCCCACCCGGATTGGTGGCAATTACATTCGGGCTCGATATCCGCTGCGTGGAACCAACCCGCGCGCCGGCAGTGCCGAATGGCTTTACGACGCAACGTATTCCGCACGCGGCCAGGCGGAGAACCCGATCAAGACGTTCCTCGGCGACTTTTGCGACCGCCGCGAAGTCGCGTCCTGTGCGGGGCTATCCTCCCGGGCCCTGGCGGAACGGCTGCGTCGACCGCGAGCAGGGCATCTCCAAATAGCGCAACGCGTGGGTGCGCAAGCAGGCGGCCGTCGCGCTCAAAGCCGCGGCGCGCCATGCCGCCGCCCGCACCGTCGCGGACCTGCACCAAGCCATCCGGCGCGCTTTCACCTGCTCCACCCCCAGAATGCCGCAACCACGCCACCGCGGCCGGACACGGGGACGACACCGCCGGAGCAACGTGAACGGAAGCGGCTCTAGCCGCGCCTATCCGCCTTGCAGGCGGTGCATACTGTCCCGCAGCGCCGGATACAGGTCGCGGTAGACGCCGAACAGGCGGTCATAGGTGGACCTCGCGTCACCCTGCGGCCGCGCCCGCTCGACCAGCGTGACCCAGCCCTGCGCCGCGCGCTCCCTGGTGATCAGGCCGACACCGATCGCCGCCAGCAGTGCCGCGCCGAGCGGCGCCTCGACCTCCTCCTCGATGGTGAACACCGGGTATCCGGTGATGTCGGCGATGATCTGCATCCACAGATCGGAATGCGCAGCGCCCCCCACCACGACCAGCCGGTCGGCCAGCGCGAAAGATCCTTTGACGCCAGCTTCGATGTTGTGGCGCAGCGCAAAGCTCACGCCCTCCAGTACCGCCCGGTAGAGATGCGCCCGGGTGTGGAACAGGCTGAGGCCGACGAACGCGCCGCTGGCGCGGTCGTCCCAGATCGGGCTGCGCTCGCCCATCAGGTAAGGCAGGAACACGATGCCGTCGGACCCGGCCGGCACCGCGCGCGCCGCCGCCTCCAGCAATTGGTGCACGTCCGCCCTGGAGGCCCGCGCCGCGGCGGCCTCCGCCTCGCAGAACTGGTCGCGGTACCAGGCGACCGAGGCGCCGGCGGTGATGGCGCCGCCGAACACGTAGAGATCGTGCAGCCCGTTGAACACGTGCGGCATGGTGACCAGGCCGTGCCGCGCGTCGGTGTCCTGGGTGATGGTGCCCCAGCACATGCTGGTGCCTATCATGGCGACATGCTGGCCCTGTCGCGTGGCGCCGGCGGCGAACGTCGCGACCGCGGCGTCGACGCCGCCGGCCACCACCGACGTCCCCGCCGCGAGCCCGAGCCGCCGCGCCCAGTCCGGCAGCAGGCCGCCCACCACCTCGCTCGACTCCACCAGCCGCTCGGGCAGCATCGCGGGGGGGATGCCGAGCAGGTCCAGCATCTCCGACGACCAGGCTCGGCGCTGCACGTCGTAGATGCCGCCGATGTTGCCGGCCGAGGAGTGATCGACGGCGAGTTCGCCGGTCAGCGTCCAGGCGATGTAGGCGTTGGGCGGCAACAGCCAACGGGTGCGGGCCCACACCTCCGGCCGGTTGCGTTGCAGCCACAGCATCTTGGTGAAACCGTAGTAGCTGTCGACGCCGTTGCCGGTCACGTCATACAGTCGCTCCAGGTCGACGTTCGCCCGCACCCACTCGACCTCGGCGCCGGCGCGGCGGTCCATCCAGATCAGGCACGGGTGCAGTGGCGTCATCTCGGCGTCGACTGGGATTCCGGAGCCGCCGTACAGGCTGCTGACGCAGACCGCCTTGACCTCCCCTTCGCTGGCATTGGCAGCGCATTGCGCAATGCACTCGGCCACCGCGTCGAGCCACACCTGCGGCCACTGCTCGGCCCAGAGCGGCTTCGGCGTCTCCGGCTGGTAGCTGCGGGCGTGCTGCGCCACGATGCGGCCGCTGCCTGCCTCGATCAGCAGCGCCTTGGTGCTCTGGGTGCCGATGTCGGCGCCGATCACGTAGTCCATGCCGCGCTCCGCTTTCAGAGGTCGAGGCTGTTGGGAACGATGACCAAGTCGCGAATGGTCACGTTGCGCGGCCGGGTGAGCATGAACAGCACGGCGTCGGCCACCTCCTTCGGCTCCATCAAGCTTCCGGACGCCAACGCGTCGTCGAGTTTCGCCTTCGGCCAGTCCTTCAGCAGCGCCGTGACCACCGGGCCAGGAGCGACCTCGCCGACGCGGACGCCATGCTTGGCCACCTGTCGCCGCAGCGTGTGGACGAACGCCTGCACGGCGTGCTTCGAGGCGGTGTAGATCGGCTCCCAAACCACCGGGACGAAGCCGGCGATCGAGCTGGTCATGATGATGTCGCCGGTCTTGCGCTCGACCATGTGCGGCAGGACGGCATGGACCGAGCGGAACGCCGCGTTGATGTTCAGGTTCAACATGCGGTCCCAGGCATCGGGATCGCCGTCGACCACCTGGCCGCCGACATAGGCGCCGGCATTGGCGTGGAAGATGTCCAGCATCCCGATCTGTTCCAGGATTGCCGGCATCATGCCGCCGACGCTTTTCGGGTCGGTCAGGTCGACCACCAAGGGGATCGCCGCCGCGCCGAGTTGCGCGCAAAGCTCCTTCAGCCTGCCTTCGTCGCGGTCGATGAACACGACGCGGGCGCCGGCGGCCAGGAAGGTTTTCCCGCATTCCAAGCCGATCCCCGACGCAGCGCCGGTGACCGCCGCGACCTTGCCCGACAATTCCTGACCCATTCCGCCCTCTTTCCCCGGTTGTGCTCGACGCTCAGGCGCGGCCGTGCGACACGCGCGAGCGGCGGGCCAGGGAGTCGACGATGACCGCGATCGCCAGCACGCCGCCGGTGATCATGTAGCGCAGCGACGACGACAGATCGAGCAGGGTCAGCCCGCTTGAGATCGCCTCGATGACGATGATGCCGAGCAGGGCCGAGTAGGCGCTGCCGCGGCCGCCGAACAGGCTGGTGCCGCCGATCACCGCAGCGGCGATGGCGTCGAGGTTGACGTCGCCGGTGCCGGCCTGCTGGCTGGCCGAGGCGAGGCGCGCCGAGGACCCCACGCCGCCCAGCGAGGCCAGCACCGAGCACAGCACGAAGGCGCTGGTGTAGATCAGGCCGACCTTGATGCCGGCGCGCCGCGCCGCCTCGCGGTTGCCGCCCACGGCGGTGATCCAGCGGCCCCATTTGGTCCGCGTCAGCGCGTAGTGGGTGCCGAGCACCAGCGCCACGAACAGCGCGAACATCCAAGGGATGCCGCGGTCGGTGTCAAGGTAGGACACGCCGAGCTCGAGGACCACGGTGATCGCCAGCGCGCGGGCGACCAGGCCGGCCAGCGACGGCGCCGATAGTCCGGCCGCGCGGCGGCGGGCCGCGGTGCGGAAGCCGGTGGCGAACACGCTGACGCCCGGCAGCGCGGCCGCGACGATGGCGAGCCAGTGCGGCATGAACAGCGTCTGGCCGAAATCCACCATGGCCGAGCCGTACGGCAGGTTGATCGAGCCGCTCTCGCCCAACACGTAGAGCTGCAAGCCGAGCACGGCAAGCAGCCCGGCCAGGGTCGAGACGAAGCTCGGCATCCCGAAGCGGTTGAACAGCAGCGCGTATAGCGCGCCGATCGCCGCCCCCACCGCCAGGGCGGCGAGCACCGCGAGCCCGACCGGCCAGCCGTGGTTGACCCACAGCACGCCGACCACGGCGGAGGCGAAGCCGCTCACCGAGCCGACCGACAGGTCGATCTCGCCCACCATCAGGATGCAGACGATGCCGAGCGAGATCACGCCGAT
>CAXUHK010000077.1:0-18697 GCA_964250775.1 uncultured Acetobacteraceae bacterium
CGCCGACGCCGCGCAGTGCCGCTCCTGCAAGCTGTGGGAGCCGGCGACGCAGGTGGTGTTCGGCGAAGGCCCTCCCGGTGCCGCGATCATGTTCGTGGGCGAGCAGCCGGGCGACCAGGAGGACCTGGCCGGACGGCCGTTCGTGGGGCCGGCGGGCCAGTTGTTCGACCGCGCCATGGCCGAGGCCGGGCTGGACCGCGCCACGGTCTACGTCACCAATGCGGTCAAGCACTTCAAGTTCGAGCCGCGCGGCCGGCGACGCATCCACGCCAAGCCCGACACCTCCGAGATCGTCGCCTGCACGCAATGGCTGGCGATCGAGCGCGCCGAGGTGCTGCCGCGCGTCACCGTGATGATGGGAGCCACCGCGGTGCGCGCGGTGCTCGGGAAGGCCCTGGCCATCACCCGCGAGCGCGGCAAGCCGATGCCGCTCGGCAACACCACCGGCCTGGTGACGGTGCATCCGTCGTACCTGCTGCGCCTGCCCGACGAGGACGCCAAGCAGCGCGAGTACGTATCGTTCGTGGCCGACCTGCGACTGGCCGCCAGCCTCGCCGCTACCTGAGATCATCACGGTTGCAATCCTAACGCGTTCGTGACGCACTGCCGCGCGGCAAGGGGCGCGCGGATGGCTGATGGCTCGGGCGAGACGATGTGGCGCTGTCCGGCCTGCGCCTCAGATGATCCGGTCATTCTCGGTAAGCCGGTAGACGTGCCGGTGTTGATGAACCGGCTGTACGCCACGGCGGCGGCGGCGCGGGCGACGCCGTGCGGCCGGCTCAGCCTGCTTGGCTGCCAACGCTGCGGCTTCGTCTGGAACGCCACGTTCCAAGGTCAGCTTGTTGCCTACGATGCCGAGTACGAGAACGACCAGTCGCACTCGCAGGCGTTCCGCGCCCACCTGACCGCGCGCGCGCGTGCCGTTGTCGCCGCCGTACCGGAGGGGCCGATCGACTACTTGGAGATCGGCTGCGGGCAGGGCGGCTTCCTGGCCGAGGTGGCGCGGCAAGCCGGTCCGCGGCTGCGCTCCGCCGTCGGCTTCGACCCGGCCTGGCGGCAGGGTGCCATGCCCGCCCCTGGCGTCGAGGTTCATCCATGCTGCTTCGACGCCGCCTCGGCTGGACGCCTGGCGCATCGGCCGAACCTGGTCGCGGCGCGGCACACCATCGAGCATGTGCCGGACCCGGTGGCGCTGCTCGCCTCGGTGCGGCAGGCGCTCGGCACGGCTTCGGCCGCAACGCTGTTCCTTGAGACGCCTTGCGCGGCCTGGATACTCGCGAACAACGCCATGCAGGATTTGTTCTACGAACATTGCTCGCTGTTCACCGCGCAGGCCCTGCAGCACGCCTTGGGCGAAGCGGGCTTCGGCGCCGCGACGGTGAGCCATGTGTTCGGGGGCCAGTACCTCTGGGCCTCGGCAGAGGCTGGCGCGGCCCCGATGGCGGCGGCATGGCCCGAGCGGGCGGCGCTCGGCCCGCTCGCCACGGTCCGGCAGGAGTTCACCCGCAAGTGGCGCCGCGCGCTGGCGGAACTGGCAGGGTCCGGGCCGGTCGCGATCTGGGGCGCCGGCGCCAAGGGCACCAGCTTCGCGCTGCTGGTCGACCCGGAGGCGGCGATCATCCACCACGCCATCGACATCAACCCCGCCAAGCAGGGCCTGTTCCTCGCCGGCACCGGGCTTCGCGTGCTGGCGCCGGACCGCTCGGCGGGCCTCGCTCCGGCGAGCGTCGTGGTCATGAACCCGAACTACCTCGACGAAATCCGCGCGCTGGCCAGTCGCGGGAAAGCTGCCCCGCGGCTGATCCCCCTGACCTGAGGCGCACGAGATGAAGCTCGAGATCGACACCGTAGCCGGCACCCTACGCAGCGACGGGCAGGAGTTGGCGCTGCACAGCGCGCGCGGGTTCGAGATCGTCTCCGGCCTCTGGCTCACGGTCGGCTGGGGCCGCAAGTACTCGTACGGCTTCTCCTGGCTGGGCGTGCCGATCATCCAACTGCCGGAGGACATGGTGCGCTTTCAGGAGGTCGTGGCCCGCCTGCGGCCCGACGTCATCGTAGAATGCGGCGTGGCGCACGGGGGCTCGGCGGTGTTCTCCGCCAGCCTGTGCCGGCTGCTCGGCCATGGCCGGGTGATCGCGGTCGACATCGACATCAGGCCGCACAACCGCGCCCGCCTCGAAGCGCACCCGCTGTCCGACCTGATCACGCTGCTGCAAGGCTCGTCCACCGACCCGGAGGTCGTGGAGCAGGTGAGGGGTCGGATAGAGCCGGGCGAGACGGTGCTGGTCGTGCTCGACTCCGACCACAGCCACACGCATGTCATGGCCGAACTCGACGCCTACAGCCCGATGGTCACGCCCGGGTCGTACATCGTCGCGACCGACGGCGTGATGCAGGATCTGGCCGACATGCCCGGCGGCAAGCCCGCCTGGGCCGACGACAACCCGGCCCGCGCGGCGCGCGACTTCGCGGCGGTCAACCCGGCCTTCGTGATCGAGCAGCCGGCCTGGCCGTTCAACGAATCGGGGCTCACGCGCAACGTCACCTACTGGCCGCAAGCCTGGCTGAAGCGCGTCGGTTAGTCGGCCCGCAGCCGCAGCAGCCGGGCCACCCACGCGGCGGTCCATCCCTGCACAGCGACGGAGGCGATCACCACCACGAACACGACGTTGAACAGCGTGCGTCCGCTCCTGACGCCCTGGAGCAGCGGGATGATGGTGAGAAAGATCGGCACCGCCCCGCGCAGGCCCGCCCAGGCGACGAAGGCGGACTCCCGCAGCGTCCAGCGGCACGGCAGCAGGCAGGCCAGCACGCCCGCAGGCCGGGCCAGCAGGATCAGCGTCGCCGAGACGATGAGGGCGGGCACGATCAGCGGCGGCAGTTCGTGCGGCGTCACCAGCAAGCCCAGCATCAGGAACAGCGCGATCTGCGCCAGCCAGCCGAGCGCCCCGAAGAAGCGCGTGACCGGCTGCGTCCCCGGGTGCTCGGCGTTGCCGACCACGGCGCCGGCCAGGTAGACAGCCAGGAACCCGCTGGCGCCCAGCGTCTGCGCGGCGCCGAAGATCGCCAGCGCGCCGCCGACCGCGAGCACTGGGAACACCGAGCGCTCGATGTTCAGCCGGCGGAACAGCCACAGCAGCGCCGTGCCGCTCGAAAGCCCGATGGCGGCGCCACCGCCCATCTCCTCGACGAACAGCCACGCCGCGTGGCGGGCGTCCAGGCCGTCGGCGGTCGTCAGCACCGTGACCAGCCCCACTGTCAGGAACACGCTCATCGGGTCGTTCAGGCCGGACTCCACCTCAAGCGCCGCCACCACCCGCGACGGCACCGCCACCCGTGACAGGCGGAGCAGGACGGCGACCGCCGCGGCGTCGGTCGGCGCCGTGACCGCGCCCAGCAGCAGCGCCTCGGGCCAGGACACCTCGAACAGCAGCCTGACCGCGCCGCCCACCACTCCGGCGCTGATCGCGACACCCACCGTGGCGAGGGCGACCGAGGGCCACAGCGCCTGGCGCACCATGTCGCGCTTGGTGTTGAGCCCGCCCTCGAACAGGATCGCGGCCAGGGCCAGGCTGCCGACCAGGTAGGCGGCCTTGAAGTCGTCGAACGGGATGCCGCCCGGCCCATCCTCGCCGGCGAGCATCCCGACAGCGATGAAGACCAGCAGCAACGGCGTGCCGAGACCCGCGGACAGCAACCCGGCGAAGGTGGCCACCAGGCACAACACGCCCGCAACCAGGATGATCTCGTGACTGGCGTTCAAAAGTTGCGCCGGCCAGCCGGGCCTGTTGCGTCAGTCCGGCGCTACATCTGCCGGTCGCCGACCACCACGCCGTCCGGGATGTCCATGCCGGACGGCGGCGCGTCCATCACCTCGATGCTGACCAGGCGTTCCGACAGCCAGGCGCTCGGCGAGGCGCTGACGCCCGGCACGTTGGCCCGCGCGTCCTCGTAGCGCGCCGCCGCCATGCCGCGGGCGTCCTCGGCGCGCGCGGTGTTGACCCACACCTCGCCCCGGTACGGCGTGCTCTCCCAGGCGGGATCGTCCAGCAGCGCCACGACCGGCTTCAGGTGGTAGATCGGCATCGCGGCCCCCGTTGCATTGCCCCTGCCCAACGCGGGCTAGGCGGCGCGGTTCGCCACCAGCTCGGCGACCACGGCGGGATCGGCCAGGGTCGAGACGTCGCCCAGCGAGTCGAACTCGCCGGCGGCGATCTTGCGCAGGATGCGGCGCATGATCTTGCCGCTGCGGGTCTTGGGCAGGCCGGGCGCCCACTGGATCGCGTCCGGGGCGGCGATCGGCCCGATGTCGCGCCGCACGCAGGCGACCAGCTCGCGCTTCAGGGCCTCCGAGGGCGCCGCCTCGTCCTTCAGCGTGACGTAGGCGTAGATGCCCTGGCCCTTGATGTCGTGCGGGAAGCCGACCACCGCCGCCTCGGCGACCGCGTGGTGCGCCACCAGCGCGCTCTCGACCTCGGCGGTGCCCATGCGATGCCCGGAGACGTTGATCACGTCGTCGACCCGCCCGGTGATCCAGAAGTAGCCGTCGGCGTCGCGCCGTGCGCCGTCGCCGGTGAAGTACTTGCCGGGGAACGTCGAGAAATAGGTCTGCACGAAGCGCTCGTGGTCGCCGAACACGGTGCGCATCATGCCCGGCCAGGGCTGCGCGATGCACAGCAGGCCGTCGGCCTCGCCCTCCAGCTCGTGCCCCTCGGCGTCGACCAGCACCGGCACGATGCCGGGCAGCGGCAGCGTGGCCGAGCCCGGCTTGACGTCGACCGCCCCCGGCAACGGGCTGATCAGGATGCCGCCGGTCTCGGTCTGCCACCAGGTGTCGACGATCGGGCAGCGGTGCTCGCCCACCACCTCGTTGTACCATTTCCAAGCCTCGGGGTTGATCGGCTCGCCGACGCTGCCGAGCAGGCGCAGGCTGCTGCGGCTGCTGGCGCGCACATGCGCGTCGCCCTCGCGCATAAGGGCGCGAATCGCGGTCGGCGCGGTGTAGAAGATCGTCACCTGGTGCTTGTCGATCACCTGCCACAGCCGTCCGGCGTCGGGGTAGTTCGGCACGCCTTCGAACATCAGCGTGGTGGCGCGGTTGGCGAGCGGGCCGTAGACGATGTAGCTGTGCCCCGTCACCCAGCCGACATCGGCGGTGCACCAGTACACGTCGTCCGGCCGGTGGTCGAACACCCACTCGTGGGTGAGGCTGGCCCAGACCATGTAGCCGCCGGTGGTGTGCAGGACGCCCTTCGGCTTGCCGGTGCTGCCCGAGGTGTAGAGGATGAATAGCGGGTCCTCGGCCGCCATCGGCTCCGGCGCGCAGTCGGGCGCGGCTGCCGCCAGCGCTTCCGTGTAGGCGATGTCGCGGCCCGGCTGCATCGCCGCCTCGGAGCCGGTGACGGCGACCACGACGACGTGCTCGACGCCAGGGCATTGCAGCAACGCGGTGTCGGCGTTGGCCTTGAGCGGCACCCGCCGGCCGCCGCGACGGCCCTCGTCGGCGGTGATCAGCACCCTGGCGCCGGCGTCCTGCAGCCGGTTGCGCAGGCTGTCGGGCGAGAAGCCGCCGAACACCACGGTATGCACCGCCCCGATGCGGGCACAGGCCAGCATGGCGACCGCCGCCTCGACCACCATCGGCAGGTAGATGCACACTCGGTCGCCCTTGGCGACGCCCAGTCCGCGCAGCACGTTGCCCAGCCGGCAGACCTCCTCATGCAACGCCCGGTAGGTGACGCGGCGCTCGCTGCCCGGCTCGTCGCCCTCCCAGATGATCGCCACCCGGTCGGCGTCGCGTTCCAGATGGCGGTCGAGGCAGGAGACCGAGGCGTTGAGCGTGCCGTCGCCGAACCACGACACCCGCGCGTCGCCGGAAAAGCCGCCGCGCAGCGCCTCGGTGGGCGGCCGTGTCCAGGCGAGCCGCCGCGACTGCTCCAGCCAGAACGCGTCCGGCTGCTCCAGGGCCCGCCGTGTGGCGTCGGCGTGGCCGGCGGCGTCGATGCGCGCCGCATCGGCGAATTCGGGATGTACGGGATAGAGGCGGTTCGGCATTTCGTTTCCTCCATGGGCGTCGGGACGAGCGTTGGCCCCGCAGCATGTATATTAGGTGCGCCCGGTCCAGCCGCCCAGCTTGCAAATATGCGCCCAATGCGCGTCCGAGACCGGCACCACCGACAGCCGCGACTGGCGCACCAGCAGCAGCCCTTGCAACGCCGGGTCCGCCTTCATCCGCACCAGCGTCACCGGGCGAGGCATCGGGCCGACCGCGCGCATGTCGACACATACCCAGGCGCCCTTCGCCTCGTCGGGCTGTGCGGTGGGGTCCGGATAGGCCTCGCGCGCCACCTCGACCACGCCCACCACCTCGCGCCCGGTATTGGAGTGGTAGAACAACGCCCGGTCGCCGCGACGCATGGCAGCCAGGTGGTTGCGCGCCGAATAGTTGCGCACGCCGGTCCACGGCTCGACGTCGCGCGCCACCTGCTGCTCCCAGCCGAACGCCTCCGGCTCGGACTTGACCAGCCAGTAGGCCATTACGCCACGCGGGCGCCGTCCTTGAACACCAGGCGGTGCGGGCGGATCACGGTGCTCTCGAACAGGCCGGCCTGGGCATACGGGTCGGCGGCGGCGAACGCCTCGGCGCTCGCGCGGTCGGCGGCCTGGATCACCAGCAACGAGCCGCACGGCTTGCCCTCGGGGTCGAGCACCGCGCCGGCGCTGACCAGCTCGGCCATGCGGCTCTCCAGCCAGGCGAGGTGCTGCGGCCGGTTGGACATCCGGGTCTCCAACGCCCCCGGGCGGTCAGTGCAGACGATGGCGAACAGCACGGCGGGCTCCTGACAATGGACGTCCCGGCTCGTGTAAACGAGTGGACAGGTTGGTTGAAGCGGCTAGTCTTGTGGCCCGAAGCGGCTTCAAACCGCCAACGTCCAACTATATGGTGGTCTCATGGACGCCAGCAGCCCGGCCGTTTCCGCCCCCTACTCGGCAGCGACAGAGAAGGCGGGACGCAGCCTCCACCGTTTCGCCAACCCCGGGGCGTTCCTGCGCCTGTCCGGCCGGGTGCTGCCGCCGTTGGCGGCGCTCGGCGTCGGGCTGACGGTGGCCGGCTGTGTCTGGGGCTTGGCGTTCTCGCCGGCCGACTGGCAGCAGGGCGACGCGGTGCGGATCATGTACGTCCACGTCCCCGCCGCCTGGCTGGCCTCGCTCGGCTACGTGATGCTCGCTTTGTGCTCGGTCGCCTCGCTGGTCTGGCGACATCCGCTGGCCGACTTGGCCGCCGCCGAGATCGGGCCGGTGGGGGCCGCCGTGACCGCGCTGTGCCTCGCCACCGGCAGCCTGTGGGGAAAGCCGATGTGGGGCGCCTGGTGGGTATGGGACGCACGGCTGACCTCGGTGCTGGTGCTGTTCTTCCTGTATCTCGGCCATGTCGCCCTGGTGCGCGCGTTCGACGACCCGCAGCGTGGCAGCCGGGCGGCGGCGGTGTTGGCGCTGGTCGGCGTCGTCAACCTGCCGATCATCAAGTTCTCGGTGCAGTGGTGGAACACGCTGCACCAACCGGCCTCGATCACGCTGACCGGGGCACCCACCATGGCGCCGGCGATGCTGTGGCCATTGCTGCTGACGGCGCTGGGCTTCACCGCCGGGTTCGTGGCGCTGGTGCTGGCGCGCACCCGGGCGGCGGTGATGGAGCGGCGGATTCGTGGCCTGTTGCTGGCGCGGGCGCACTCGGCATGACGCACCTGCCGTTCATCGCCGCCGCCTACGGCCTGACCTTGGCGATCTCGCTGTGGCTGTCGCTGGGAGCCGCCGTTCGCGTGCGACGGGCGCGGCGCCGGCTGGCGGCGGTCGATCCGCGCGGAGAGCGGCGATGACGCGCAAGAGCCGCCGCATGGCGGTGCTGCTGGCCTGCGGCGTCGGGCTCGGCTCGGCGGCGGCCCTCACCTTCTCGGCGCTGGGCACCACGATGACGTTCTTCGTCGCCCCCTCGGACATCGCCACCAAGGCGCCAGGGCCTGGGCTGACGTTTCGCCTGGGCGGCCTCGTGGTCGCCGGCAGCCTCAAGCGGGCCTCCGAGGACGGCCAGCCCGCCGCCAGCTTCCGCGTCACCGACGGCGGCGGCACCGTCGCGGTGCGCTATGTCGGCATCCTGCCGGACCTGTTCCGCGAGGGGCAGGGCGTGGTGACGCTGGGCAGCCTCGGCACCGACGGCGCGTTCCAGGCGCAGGAGGTGCTGGCCAAGCATGACGAGACGTACATGCCCAAGGACGTTGCCGACGCGCTGAAGAAGTCCGGCCGCTGGCGCCCCGAGCAGGGCAAGCCGCCGGTCGCCGCGACGTGGAACGCCCCCTCCGACATCACGAGCGCCAAGGTGGGCGGATGAACGGTCCTTCGATCCCCGAACTCGGTCATTTCGCCCTCGCGCTCGCGGTAGCGGTTGGTTTCGCGCAGGCGGTGCTGCCGATCTACGGCGCGTGGCGGCGCGACACCCGCCTCATTGCCGCCGCTCCGGCGCTGGCGATCGGCCAGCTGATCGCGCTGGCGACGGCGTTCAGCTGCCTGGTATGGAGCTCCGTCACGGACGATTTCTCGGTGCTCAACGTCGCCGAGAACAGCCATTCCCTGAAGCCCCTGCTGTACAAAATCACCGGCGCCTGGGGCGACCATGAGGGGTCGACGCTGCTCTGGTGCCTGATCCTGGCGCTGTGCGGCGGCGCCGTGGCGACGTTCGGGACCAACCTACCAGCGGCGCTGCGGGCGCGGGTGATCGGCGTGCTCGGCCTGTCCTCGGTCGGCTTCGAGCTGTTCGCGCTCACGTCGAGCAACCCGTTCGTTCGCCTGTGGCCGCCGCCGGTCGACGGGCGCGACATGAACCCGCTGCTGCAGGATCCCGGCCTCGCCTTCCATCCGCCCATCCTCTACATCGGCTATGTCGGCTTCGCGGTGCCGTTCGCCTTCGCCGTGGCGGCGCTGCTGGAGGGCCGGGTCGATGCCGCCTGGGGCCGCTGGGTGCGGCCATGGACGCTGGCGGCGTGGTGCTTCCTGACCGGCGGCATCGCGCTTGGTTCGTGGTGGGCATACTACGAGCTTGGCTGGGGCGGCTACTGGTTCTGGGATCCGGTCGAGAACGCCAGCCTGCTGCCGTGGCTGACCGGCACCGCGCTGCTGCACTCGGCGATCGTCGTCGAGAAGCGCGAGGCGCTCAAGACCTGGACCGTGCTGCTGGCGATCGGCACGTTCTCGCTGAGCCTGTCCGGCACCTTCCTGGTGCGCTCGGGCATCCTGAACTCGGTGCATTCCTTCGCCAACGACCCGGCGCGCGGCATGTTCATCCTGGGATTGCTGGCGCTGGTGATCGGCGGCTCGCTGCTGCTGTTCGCGCTGCGGGCGCCCGCCCTGTCGCACACCGGGGTGTTCGCGCCGGTGTCGCGCGAGGGCGCCCTGGTGGTGAACAACATCCTGCTGTGCTCGATCGCCGCCGTGGTGATGACCGGCACCACCTACCCGCTGTTCGCCGACTTGCTGCTGGGGCAGAAGATCAGCGTCGGCGCGCCGTTCTTCAACGCGACGGTGCTGCCGTTGGCGGTGCCGGTGTTCGCCGCCATGGCGGTCGGCCCGATGCTGCCGTGGAAGCGGGCGGCGCTGTGGCCGGCGCTGCGCAAGCTGTGGTGGGCGGCGCTGGTGGCGCTCGGGGTCGGCCTGTTCGCCGCGACCGGCGCCAAGCTGTTGCCGACGCTGGCGTTCGCCGCCGCCGCCTGGCTGGTGTTCGGGGCCGCCGCCGACATCGTGGAGCGCACCCGATTGCTCCGCGTGCCGCTGGCCAACAGCCTGCACCGCTTGGCCGGGCTGCGCCGTGCCTCGGTGGGGGCGACGCTGGCCCATGCCGGCCTCGGCGTCACCATCGCCGGCATCGCCGGCATGTCGCTGGCCTCGCAACGCATCGCGCTGGTGCATCCGGGCGAGACGATCGGCTTCGCCGGCTACCAGTGGACGCTGCACGACCTGCACGACGCCGCCGGCTCGAACTACGCCGCCCGCGTCGCGACCGTCGAGGTCAGCCGCGACGGCCGCCCGGTGGTGACGCTGGCGCCGGAGCGGCGCAGCTTCCCGGTGCAGCGCATCACCACCACCGAGGCCAAGATCAGCACCAACTTCCTGCGCGACCTCTACGCCGTCATGGGCGACGAGCGCACCGACGCGGGTGGCAGCGCCGCGGTGCTCCGGCTCAACGTCAACCCGCTCGCGCCATGGATCTGGCTCGGCGCGCTGGTGATGGCGGTAGGCGGGCTGCTGTCGCTGAGCGACCGCCGGCTTCGCGTGGGCGCCCCGGTCCGCGCGGCACAGGCTGGCGCCGCCGCGCGTCCCGCATGAACCGCCGCCTGCTGCTGCTGGCGCCACTGGCCGCCGCCGGTGCCGCGGGCGTGGCGTTCCTGGCCATGCTGCACGGGATGCAGGACGGCTCGTTCGACCCGCGCGGCGCGCCGAGCCCGCTGGTGGGACAGCGCGTCCCGCCGTTCTCGCTGCCGGGCCTGGCCGGAGGCGGCCTCACCGATGCCGAGCTGCGCGGGCAGGCGCGGCCGGTGCTGGTCAATTTCTTCGCGAGCTGGTGCGTGCCGTGCGTCCAGGAAGCGCCGGTGCTGCAGTCGCTGCACGAGGCCGGCATCGCGCTGTTCGGCATCGCCTACAAGGACCGCGACGCCGCGGTGTCGGAGTTCCTGGCGCGCAACGGCGACCCGTTCACCCGCGTCGCCGCCGACGCGCCCGGGCGGGCGGCGATCGACTGGGGCATCACCGGCGTGCCGGAGACGTTCCTGCTCGACCGCGAGGGCATCGTGCGCTGGCACTTCGCCGGCCCGTTGACGCCCGAGGTCGTGGAGCGGCAACTCGGCCCGGCGATGAGGCGGGCGGCGTGAAGGCGCTGATCCTCGCTCTGGCGCTGCTCGTCACCGGGCCGGCCTGGGCGATCTCCGACCCGTCCGAGGCGCTGCCCGACGCGCGGCAGGAGGCACGCGCGGTGGCGCTGGGCCACGAGCTGCGCTGCCTGGTGTGCCAGGGCGAGAGCATCGAGGACAGCGGGGCCGACCTGGCCCGCGACCTGCGCCAGGTCGTGCGGCAGCGCATCGCCGCCGGCGACAGCGACCGTTCCATCATGCGGTGGCTGGTGGCGCGCTACGGCAACTTCGTCCGCCTCGACCCGCCGTTCCTGTGGTCGACCCTGATCCTGTGGGCCTCGCCGTTGCTGGCGCTGGCGGTGGGCATGGCTGCCGTCCTGCTGGGCCGCCGCCGCGTGCCGCCGCCGGCGCCGCTCGACGCCGGCGAGCAGGCGCGGCTGCGCGACATCCTGCGGACGTGATCGCGGCACGATGACCTGGTTGGCCTTGGTGCTGTTGGCGGCGCTCGTCCTGGCGCCGCTGCTGCTGATCGCGCTGCGGGCATCCGGCCGCCGCGCCGAGGCGCAGGGCCGGGGCGAGCTGGCGATGTCGCTGCACCGTGCCCAGTTGCAGGAACTCGACCGCGACCGGACCGATGGCCGCATCGACGCGACCGAGCACGCGACCGCGACGCTGGAGGTGCAGCGCCGGCTGCTGGCAGCGGCCGACCAGCCCGAGGTGGCGGCGGCACGCGACCGGCGCGGGCCTTTGGTCGCGACCTTGGCGCTGGTGCCGCTGCTCGGCGTCGGCCTGTATGTGCTGAGCGACGGCCGCCCGACGCTGCCGGCGCAACCGCTCGCTGCCCGGCTGGAGCGCGCCAGCCGGGACGACCTGGTGAACGACCAGCTGATCGCGGTGCTGCGGCAGAAGCTCGCCGCCATGGACCAGGCCTCGCCGTTGGCGCGGCAGGGCTATGTGCTGCTGGGCAACGTCGAGGACGGGCGTGGGCATCTCGCGGCCGCCGCCGAGGCTTGGCGCAAGGCGGTGGCGATCCAGTTCGACCCGGGCCTCGCGGCGTTGGCGGCGGAGGCGCAGACCCGCGTCGACGCCGGCAGGCTCGGGCCGGAATCGCGCGCGCTGTTCACCCGCGCGCTGGCCGAGGCTCCCGCCGACGCGCCATGGCGGGCGGTGGCGCAGCAGCGTCTCGCCGGGCAGCCTGTCGCGCCGTGAGTTGCAATGCTCCGGCTTCGCCGCCATCTGCCTCGGCATGACCGAGCAAGCGACTCCCCCGACCGACCCGCCGAAGCCCGCGGCGCCGCCCGACCTGCCGAAGGAGGTCGGCGGCCAGAAAGGCCCCGAGCCGACCCGCTACGGCGACTGGGAGAACAAGGGCCGCTGCACCGATTTTTGAGGTCGCATCGGATGACCGAACCGCCGGCCGGCCGAAGTATGCGTTTCGACGACGGAGCGGCCTATGAGCGTGGGATGGGTGTCTGGAGCCGGCTTGCCGGCGGCCTGTTCCTGGATTGGCTCGCGCCGCCGGCCGGCCTGCGCTGGGTCGATGTCGGTTGCGGCAGCGGTGCGTTCACGCGGACGCTGATCGAGCGTTGCGCACCCGGTGAAATCCAGGCCATCGACCCGTCCGAACACCAGATCGCCTATGCCCAGGCGCAACCGGCGGCGCGCGCCGCGGTGTTCCAGCAAGCCGACGCCATGGCGCTGCCGTTCGCCGACGGTCGCTTCGATGCCGCGGTGATGGCGCTGGTGATCTTCTTCGTGCCCGACCCGGGCCGAGGCGTGGCCGAGATGGCACGGGTGGTGCGTCCGGGCGGGTCGGTCACGGCCTATGCGTGGGACATTCCCGGCGGCGGCTTGCCGTTCGAGCCGATCAGGGCGGAACTGGGCCGCATCGGCGCGCCGTCGCCGCTGCCCCCCAACGCCGACGTCTCGCGCGAGGCGGCGTTGCGCGCGCTCTGGAACGACGCGGGCCTGCATTCGATCGAAACCCAGGTCATCCCGGTCAGCCGCTCGTTCGCCGATTTCGAGGAGTTCTGGAGCGCGAACACGCCGATCGGAGGTCTCGGCGAGACGCTCGCGACGCTGGCGGTGGGCGATGCCGAACGGGTCAGGGAGCGGGTGCGCGGGCTGCTGCCGACCGATGCGACGGGACGGATCACCTGCTCGGCGCGGGCCAACGCGGTCCGCGGCCGCGTGCCGCGGTGACGATCCGGGTGCCTCAATGCCGGAAATGCCGCATCCCGGTGAACGCCATGGCGATCCCGGCGGCGTCGGCGGCGGCGCCCACCTCGGCGTCGCGCACCGAGCCGCCCGTCTGAACCACCGCGCGCGCCCCGGCCGCGACCAATGCCTCCAGCCCGTCGGCGAACGGGAAGAACGCGTCGGAGGCGACGACGCTGCCCACCGTCGATGAGTTGGCCTTGGCCGCCGCGAGGCGCGCCGAATCGACCCGGCTCATCTGGCCCGCGCCGATGCCGATGGTGACGCCGCCTCGGGCGTAGACGATGGCGTTGGACTTCACGTGCTTGCAGACGCGGAACGCGAACAGCAGGTCGTCCCACTCGTCGCCTTCCGGCGCGCGCCGCGTCACCACGCACAGGTCGTGGCGCTCGACACGCCCGGCGTCCCGCCCTTGCACCAGCAGGCCGCCGGCGACGCTGCGCAGCGTGCGGCCAGCGGCGGCCGGGTCGGGCAGGGCGCCGGTCAGCAGCAGGCGCAGGTTCCTCTTGCGCGCCAGCGCCGCCCGCGCCTCGGCGGTGGCGTCGGGCGCCACGATCACCTCGGTGAAGATGCCGGCAATGCGTTCCGCGGTGTCGGCGTCGAGCGTGCCGTTCAGCGCCACGATGCCGCCGAACGCCGAGGCCGGGTCGCAGGCCAGCGCCGCGTCCCAGGCGGCGGCGAGCGTCGGGCGGCTCGCCACCCCGCATGGGTTGGCGTGCTTGACGATGACCACGCTCGGGACCGGGAACTCGGCCACGCACTCGAACGCTGCGTCGGTATCGGCGAGGTTGTTGTACGACAGCTCCTTGCCTTGGACCTGCCGCGCCGTGGCGACGCCCGGCCGCGTCTCGCCGCCACGGTAGAAGGCGGCGCGCTGGTGCGGGTTCTCGCCGTAGCGCAGCGCCTGCGCCAACTCGCCCGCGACCACGAGGCGGTGCGGGAACTCGTCGCCGTCCTGCCGTGCGAACCAGGTGGCGACGGCGGCATCGTAGGCGGCGGTGCGGGCGTAGGCGGCGGCGGCGAGGCGGCGGCGCAGCGCCAGCGTCGTGCCGCCCTGCGCCAGTTCGTCCAGCAACGCCGGATACTGTGCGGGATCGGTCAGCACCGCGACATGGGCGTGGTTCTTGGCGGCGGCGCGGATCAGCGCCGGGCCGCCGATGTCGATGTTCTCGACGCACTCGTCGAAACCGGCGCCCCGCGCCACCGTGGCCTCGAACGGGTACAGGTTGACCACCACGAGGTCGATCGGAGCGATGCCGTGCGCCCGCATCTGCGCCACATGCTCCGGCAGGTCGCGCCGCCCCAGGATCCCGCCATGGATCTGCGGCAGCAGCGTCTTGACCCGGCCGTCGAGGATTTCCGGGAATCCGGTATGGTCCGAGACGTCGACCGCCGGCACCCCGGCGTCGCGCAACATCCGCGCCGAGCCGCCGGTCGACAGCACCTCGACACCGCGCGCGGCCAACGCCCGCGCCAGCTCGACCAGCCCGGTCTTGTCCGAGACCGTCAGCAGGGCGCGACGGATGGCGACGGGCGATTCGGACATGGCTCAGGCTCCCAGCAGGTCGAGGGTGCGGGCGACCACCCGCGTCTCGTCGTATAGGTCGAGAGCACGCAGGCGTCCCGCCTCGCCCATGCGGGTCCGCAATGCGGGATCGGCGACCAGCCGCGCCAGCGCGCGGGCCAGCGGCGGCACCTGCATCGCCGGCGCCAGCAGGCCGGTCACGCCCTGCACCACCTGCTCGCGCGGGCCGCTGACGTCGGCGGCGACCACCGGCAGCCCGGTCAGCATGGCCTCGATCACCGACATCGGCAGGCCCTCGAAATGGCTCGGCAGCGCGAACACGTCGGCGGCCGCCAGCAGCGCCGGGATGTCCTCGCGATAGCCGAGCCGGCGCAGCCGCGCGCCCAGGCCGGCAGCCGCGAAATGCGGCTCCAGCGACTCGCCATGGTCGCTCGGAAGCCGGTCGCCCACCACCCACAGTTCGGCGTCCACGTTACGCATCGCGGCCAGCAGCTCGGGATGCCCCTTGTGCCGCACCAGGCGCGAGACGATCACCACAACGCAGCGTTCCTCCGCCACGCCAAGTTCGCGGCGCACCCGCGCCCGTGCGGCAGGGTCGGGGTGAAAGCGGGCTGGGTCGCGGCCGTTGCCGATGCCCACCGCGCGGCGCCCGATGCCGAGCCGGCGTGCGTCGTCCGCCTCCTCGGTCGAGACTGTCATGTACACGTCGGTCATCCGGCCGCCGAGCCACTCGATCGCGAACCCCAGCGCCCGGCGCGGCCACGGCCCAGGCTGGTTGAACAGGAAGCCGTGGCAGGTGTAGGCGACGCGCGGCACGCCAGCCAGCCGCGCCGCCAGCCGGGCCAGGAAACCGCTGATCGGGAAATGCCCATGCACCAAATCCGGCCGCTCGGCGCGCAGCAGCCGCACCAGCGCCAGCAGGGCGCGGGCCTGGGCGAACGGCGACAGGCTGCGGGCCATCGGCAGCTCGACGACGCGGAACCCCTCGGCCCGCACCGCCCGCAGATGCGGCCCTCCGGCGCAGACGCCGATTGCCTCGTGCCCCCGCGCGCGCAGGCCGCGCATCAGCGGCAGCACGAAATGGCGCAGCGAGAAATCGACGGTCGTGACCTCGACGACCTTCACCTCAGCCGAGCTTGGTGATCGCCCATTTGACGTGCTGCGCCCCCACCTGCGAGCCGGTCAGCACCACCTGCTCGCAGCGCCGCGGCTCCGCGCCGCCGAGGTAGAGGCTCTCCTCCAGCGTCATCGCGGCCCCGTCGGCGCGCAGCCGCCAACCGCTGCCGCCCGGCAGGCGTAGCAGCACCGCTTCGCCGTCCTGCTGCAGGCTGGTCTGCACGTCAGGGTGCAGATGGAAGCGGATCGTGAACGGCTGCGGGGTGTCCGCCTCGATGACGTCCTCGCCGCGGATGTCGTCGCCGCTCTCGGCCACGTACAGGCGGCGGCGGTGGACCGCGCCGAACGGGCGGCGGTAGCCGTCATGGCTGGCTTCCAGCCAGTGCGCGCCGTTGGCCTCCTGGCGCTGCACCTCGACCTGCTCCGGCCGGCGCCCCAGCCCCTCGGGCTTGAGCTCGCTGCTGTTGGTGTCGGCGATGGCGAGCGTCGCGTGCGCCGCGGTGGCGCGGGCGGCGTCGCGCCACTCGTCGCCCGTGGCCGGGGCCGCGCCGAGGTTCACCACCATGCGGTCGCGTCCCACCGACAGCTCGAACGCCAGCGTGCCGGCGTGCGCCAGCCGGTCGAGCTTGGGCGGAGCGGGCGCGCCGCTGTCGATGATAAGCACGGTGCGCCCGGCCTGCAGCCGCTGGAAGCCGCCTTCGGCCAGCGAGGCCGACGGCCGGCCGGTGCGTCCGGCCTGGTTCAGCACCAGGTCGACCAGCATCGGGTCGGCTTCCCGGCTGCCGTTGAACAGCGACAGGCCGCCATCGCCGTGGCGCAGCGTGCGCAGCGCCGGCGCCATGCGCTCGATCGCCGTCGCCAGGGCAGGGGGGGCCACGATCTGCGCCGCCTGCAGCAGCGCCCGGATCTCGGTCAGGTCCTGCAGCGCCGCCATCATCGCCGCCGGGCTGCGCTCGCAATGGCTGCCGTCGCCCAGCACCTGACGCGACAGCTCGCCCGGCAGCACCTTCATGGCGCGGGTCAGGAAGTTTGCGTGGTCGGGCAGCGTCACCGCCGCGGCCACCAGGCCCCTCAGCGCGGTCAGCGCGCGGCCGTCCAGCTCCTCGGTCGGCAGCAGCGCCGCCAGCGCGCGGGCATCGGCGCCCAGGCGGGCCATCAGCTTCTGGCGGAACCCGTCATCGGCGCTGGCGGCGAAGAAATCGTAGTGGCCGAGCCAAGAGGCAAGCCGGGCGCCGACGATCTCCGGTTGCCCTGCCACTGGATCGATTGCCGCAATCGCGATCCAGTCGGCGGCCAGCGCACGCGCGCGCATCCGCGCCGCGTCGGTGCCGAGCGCCCGCAGGTCGCGCAGCCAGGTGAAGCCATGGGCGTGGCCGCGCATCGCAGTTGAGCCGGCCACCGCCGCGAAGCCGCCCGGGCGCAGCGCCACCGTGGCGCCGCAGAACTCCAGCTCGCCCTTGAGCAGCAGCGCGCCGCGCGCCGGGTCGCCCGGCCACGGGTCGCGCACCGGCAGCGCCGGCGCGTCGGGCACCCGGCCCATGCGCAAATTGGGCAGGCGCGCGATCTGCTGGCGCATTTGGCGCAGCCAGGCGGGACGCAGCCAGAGGCCCGGTTTCCGTGCCATCGCGCCCTGGCCCGTCAAGCCGGCTGCCGCAACCCGGCGATTGCGGCGGCGCGGTCGGCCTGCCCGAACACCGCGGTCCCTGCCACCAGCGTGTCGGCCCCAGCCGCGATCGCGCGGCGTGCGGTGGCATGGGTGATGCCGCCGTCGACTTGGAGCCGGACATCGCGCCCGCTGGCGTCGATCGCGGCGCGCACCGCCGCTACCTTGGGCAGCATCGAGTCGAGGAACTGCTGGCCGCCAAAGCCGGGATTGACCGTCATCACCAGCACCAGGTCGGCGACGTCGAGCACCGCCGCCGCGTGCTCGGCGGGCGTCGCCGGGTTGAGCGCCACGCCGGCCTTGCAGCCCAGCGCCCGGATCGCCTGCAACGAGCGGTGCAGGTGCGGGCCGGCCTCGGCATGGACGCTGATGCGGTCGGCTCCGGCCTCGGCGAACGCCGCCAGGAACGGGTCGGCGGGGGCGATCATCAAATGCACGTCGAACACCAGTTTCGTATGCGGGCGCAGCGCTTTCAGCACCAGCGGACCGAAGCTGATGTTGGGCACGAAATGGCCGTCCATCACGTCGAGGTGCAGCCAGTCGGCGCCGGCCTGCTCGACGGCGCGAACTTCCTCTGCCAGCACCGTGAAATCGGCGGCGAGCAGACTCGGCGCGATCAGCGGGGGCGCGATCAGCGGGGGCGCGATCAAGGGTTGGGGCATGGTGCGGTTCTAGCCATTCGGCGCGCGCGCGCACAAGGCGGCATCACTGATGCCGGAAGCGCGCGATGGTGAAGCCGTCGATGCCGCCGCGTTCGGCCCACATCGCCGGCGTGGTGCGCAGGTGGCCGTCCTCGGTGATCGCCTCCGCGAGGCCGGGAACCTCGTCGGCCGTCACCGGGTCGGGCCGCAGCGGCAGCCGGCGCAGCGCCGCCGCCGCCCGCGCCACCCCCTCGCGCGGCTGCAGCGAGCACACCGCGTACACGAGCCTTCCGCCCGGCCGCAGCATGGCGCAGGCGGCGTCCAGCAGCCGGTCCTGCGCCTCGGCCAGCGCCAGCAAATCCTGCGGCCGTTTCAGGCGCGCGATGTCGGGATGCCGGCGGATGGTGCCGGTGGCGCTGCACGGCGCGTCCAGCAGCACCGCGTCGAGCGGCTCCGCCGGCCGCCACGTTGTCGCGTCGGCTTCGACGCAATCGGCGTCCAGGCGCAACCGACGCAGGTTGCCGCGAAGCCGCTCCAGCCGCTGGGGATCGCGCGCGATGGCGGTGACGGTGGCCCCGCTCGCGGCAAGTTGCGCGGTCTTGCCGCCGGGCGCCGCGCACAGGTCGGCGACGCGCTGCCC
>CAXUHK010000078.1:0-11641 GCA_964250775.1 uncultured Acetobacteraceae bacterium
CCACCAGACACCGCGCCACCCGATCCCGGGCTGATCGGCGCCGGGCCGCCGGCCGCCGGCCCGCCCTGGCCCGCGCCCTGGACCCCACCGTCGTGGGCGCCGCCACCGAGCTGCTGCATCATCTGCTGCAGGACACTCATCAGTTCCTGGATGATGCTCGACATGTCGCCACTGCCGGCAGTGGCGCCCGCGGCTGGTCCCGCCGCCGACGTGGCCGGGCTGGACGACTCGAGGCCCCCCGTGGGGTCGCTCGCCCCTCCCGACGGGGACTGCGCGGCGGACTGCGGCTGCTGGCTCAGCGCGGCGAGCGAGTTGGCGCCCGAGCCGAGGCCCAGGAACTGGCTGCCGGACTCGAGCGCCTTGTAGCCGGCCGCCTCCCCGCCCAGCTTGCCTTGGAAGGCTTGCGACGCCTGGCCGAGGTCGCCCTTCACCATGCCGCCGAACTGGGCCGCGCCGCCGGCCAAGTCGGCAGACGGCTTCAGGCCGGCGGCCAAGCCAGTCGCCGCTCCGGCGATTTGAGAAATGCTGCTGCTCATAAAACTTGGTTTCCCACGTTGCGAATGTCCCGCATGTCAAGCCCTCCAGCCGGGGCAGTTTGCGAAGTCGTCAGCTTGACTTTTCCGCTTTCGATTGCTGCCACTCGAAGGCCTCATCGGCACAGGTAGTTCTAGTCACCGAACCTGTCCCGAACCTGACCATATCGCCGCAATTGTCAGGGCGGAGCGCAACGGCGATTTTCTGGCGGAGAGCGCGGCGCGTCGCGGGCATTGCGTCGGTGCAAGGGGATTGCGATGACGCGCCATTCGCCCAACCGGCCGGGCAGCCAGGCTGCAGCACCAAACCTTGCGCTACGGCTCTATAATCTTGGTCAGCTAGGCGCGTCGATGCGTTTGGATGGCGGCGAGCTTGGACGGACGCGCTGGACGGAGTTCGTCGATGCTTGCGATTTCACGCAAGGCGGAGGCCGTGGTCAGCGAGGCGGACGCGGCGCCGGCGCCCCGGCCAGGTCGCGGCACTCCCGCCGAAGCGAGGGCCGGGCTAGGACGCCCGCTCCAGGATCGACACGTAGTTGGCCACACCCGACCCGCCCATGTTGTCGACGGCGCCGAAAGCTGCGTGGGGCAACTGTAACGCGCCGGCCGCGCCGGTGAGCTGCATCGCCGCCATGACGTGCATCGACACGCCGGTGGCGCCCACCGGGTGCCCCTTCGACTTCAGGCCGCCGGAGCGGTTGACCGGCAGCCTCCCGTCACGCTCGGCCCAGCCCTCCAGCGCGGCGCGCCATCCCTGGCCGGGCGGCGCCAGGCCCATGGTCTCGTACTCGATCATCTCGGCGATGGTGAAGCAGTCGTGCGTCTCGACGAACGAAAGGTCGCCGAGCGCCAGCCCGGCAGCCGCCAGGGCCTGCGCCCAGGCGTGTTCGCCGGCCTCGAAGCGCGTCATGTCGCGCCGCGACATCGGCAGCAGGTCGCTGGCCTGGGCGCAGGCCAGCAGGCGCACCGACTTCGCGAGCGGGCGGCCCCGGTCGTCGCGGCGCAGCACCAGCGCCGCCGCCCCGTCGGACACCGGCGAGCAGTCGGTGCGGCGCAGCGGCGGCGCCACCAGCGGGTTGCCGGGGCCGGTCGTGCGGCAGAACGCCACGCCCAAATCCTTGCGCAGGTGCGCGTAGGGGTTGTCGACCCCGTTGCGGTGGTTCTTGGCGGCGATCCGCGCCAGCGCCTCGGACTGGTCGCCATGGCGCTGGAAGTAGGTCTGGGCGATGCGGCCGAACACTCCCGCGAACCCGGCCGGGATGTCGCCCTCCTCGCGGCGGTAGCTGGCGCCGAGCAGGTGATCGGAGGCTTCGGCGGCGGTGGCGGCGCTCATCTTCTCGACTCCGATCACCAGGGCGAAGCGGGCGTCGCGGGCGGCCAGGAAGTCGCGCGCCGCGAACAGCGCCGCGCTGCCGGACGCGCACGCGTTCTCGCAGCGCGTCGCCGGCTTGAACCGCAGCCCGGGCACCGACTGCATCGCCAGCGACGCGGCGAAGTCCTGCTTCGAGAAGCCGCTGTTGAAAGTGCCGACGAAGATGGCGTCGACCTCCGACGGCTCGATGCCGGCGTCGCTGATGGCGCCCCCCGCGACGGTCGCGATCAGGTCCTCGACGTCGAGCTCGGGCTGCTTGGCGAACCGCGAATGCGCCCAGCCGACGATGGACTGCCCGGTCATGGACGGCCTTCCCTGAGCACCCGGTTGCGCAGCACGCCGATCCCTTCGACCTCCAATTCGACGACGTCGCCGTGCGACAGGAAGCGCATCTGTTCCAGCCCGCAGCCGTTGCCCACGGTGCCGGAGCCGAGGAACTCGCCGGGATGCAGCGTCTCCGAGCGCGACACGTGGGCGATGCAGTCCTCGAACCGCCAGCGCATCTCGCCGGTGTTGCCCCGGCCCCACTCCTCGCCGTTCACCCGCGCCACCATGGTCAGCGCGTACGGGTCGGGCAGCTCGTCGGCGGTGACCAGGCACGGACCCATCGCGTTCGAGCCGTCGAAATCCTTGCCCTTGCCCGGACCGAGCTGGCCGGGCATCTCCAGCGTCTGCTCGTCACGGGCCGAGAAATCGTTGAAGATGGTGTAGCCGAAGACGTGCCGCCGCGCGTCGGCCACGCCGATGCCGCGGCCGGGCCGGCCGATGTAGCAGCCGAACTCGAGCTCGAAGTCCATCAGCGTGGAATACTCGGGCCAAGCCACGTCGGCGCCGTCGCCCACCACGTCGAGGCGGTTCGGGTGGTAGAAGATCGGGCGTTCGTACCAGGTCCGCGGCACCGCCAGCACGCCGTCGCGCTCCATCTCCGCCATCGCCCGCTCGGGATCGGGATACCGCCGCGAGCGCACGATGCGGGCCTGCCGGAACGCTTGCACCAGGTGCTTCTCGAAGCACAGGAAGTCGCGCATCTGCGGCGGGCGCGGCACCGGCGCCGCGAGCCTCACATGGTCGCGCGCCATGCTGGCCCCGGCGGGGCGCGCCATGCGGATGAGCTGGTCGCAAAGATCGAGGCCCGCGTCACCGGCCTCGATGATCGCGAGCACCGAGGCGAGTTGCGGCGCGGCCTGTCCCCAGCGCTCGGCATAGGCCGCCGCCAAGTCGATGACCCTGGCGTCGTCGTCGACCAGCGCGCCAGCCTTGCCCTGCCCGGCAGCGGTCGAGAACGTCACCAGCCGCATCGGTCATGCTCCATTTTGTAAACCAGCCCTGGGAAGCAGCGCGCGTTCGACGAAGCCGATCAGGCGGTCCACCACGGCATCGTCGGAAAGGTCGTCGAACACCGTGCCCGAAAGCCGCGCGATGCGCTCGGGATTGGCCAGCACCACCAGCAGCGTGCCCATGAACGAGATGTACGCCCAGTGGATGTCGGCCCGGGCATGATCGGGCAAGGCGCGCTCGATGGCCGCGATGAACTCCTGCGCGATCGGGTCCAGGAACTCGGCGACGATCCCGCGATCGGACTCGCGCGGATCGTTGACCTCGCGCGCGATCAGCCGAGTGTAGTCCCGCCCTTCCGGGGTGCCGCGCATCTCGACCCACGGGCGGGCGAGCGCGTCGAGGACGGCCCTGAGGCTTGGCTGCGGCCGGTCGGCCAACGCCCGCGCCAGGTCGGCGCGGCGGCGCTCGCTCAGGGGCGCTATGCGGCGCTCGAACACCGCGCGGTAGAGCCGGTCCTTGGTGCCGAAATGGTAGTTGATGAGCGCGATCTGCGCGCAGGCGGCGGCGCCGATCTGGCGGATCGACACCGCATCGTAGCCGTACTGCGCGAACAGCCGCTCGGCGCTGCCCAGGATCCTGTCCCGGGTGGGCATCCGGTCGCGGGTGGGTGCCAGCTTGGGCGGTTCGGTCGGCTGGGCCAGCATGTCGCCTCCATGTTTTGATTAGTCGAACGACTAATTGCTTGTCAACCGCCGCCGTCCTCTGCCACGCTCGATCCCAAGAATTCCTGGGGGAACGGCGACATGGCGAAGTGGGAGTACACCAAGGGCCTGCACGAGGTCGGCCAGGGCATCTGGGCCTACCTGCAGCCGGACGGGTCGTGGGGCTGGAGCAACGCCGGCCTGATCGTCGACGGCGACCAGACCCTGCTGGTCGACACCCTGTTCGACCTCAAGCTGACCGGCGAGATGCTGGCCACCATGCGCCGCTCGGTGGCGGCCTCCCGGCACATCAACACGCTGGTCAACACCCACGCCAACGGCGACCACTGCTACGGCAACGAGCTGGTCAGCGGCGCCGAGATCATCGGCACCGAAGCCACGGCGCACGAGCTGGCCGAGTTCCCGGCCTCTGCCTTCCATCATTTGATGCTGAACGCGCGCGGCGCCGGCCCTGGCGGCGACTTCATCGTCGAGCTATTCAAGCCATTCGACTTCGACGGCATCACCCTGACCGCGCCCACGCGCACGTTCTCGGGCAAGCTCGACCTGCGCGTGGGCGGCAAGGCGATCGAGCTGATCGAGGTCGGGCCGGCGCACACCAAAGGCGACACTCTGGTCTACCTGCCGGACGACAAGGTCGTGTTCACCGGCGACATCCTGTTCAACGGCGGCACGCCGATCGCGTGGGCCGGGCCGGTGATCAACTGGATCGCCGCCTGCGACCGCATCCTGGAGATGGACGTCGACGTGGTGGTGCCCGGCCACGGCGCGGTCACGGACAAGGCCGCCGTGGTCCGGATGCGCGACTACCTGCGCTTCGTCCATGACGAAGCCCGGACGCGCTTCGACGCCGGCATGACCGCGACCGAGGCCGCCTTCGACATCCCGCTCGGCTCCTACGCGACATGGGACGACGCCGAGCGCATCGTCGTCACCGTCGCCACCCTGTTCGCGGGCTTCCGGGGCGAGGCGATGGCGTTCGAGCCGATGCCGCTGTTCGAGCAGATGGGTCGGATGCGGCACGCCCTGAACGGCTGCCGAGGCCACGGCGACCACTAAGAACGCTCCGGGAGGGCCGCGCCGTGCGCAACCGCTGGATGGCGTTGGCCATCATCTTCGTCTCGTTCCTGCAGTTCACCTTGAACTGGTTCTGCATCATCCCCGCCTTCGGCGGCATCGTGCGCGACATGCGGCTGTCGTTCCCGCAGGTCGGCGCCATCGTCGGCATGTTCATCGCCGGCTATGGCCTGGCGCACATCCCCGGCGGCTGGCTCGCCGAACGCTATGGTCTGCGCCGCGCGCTGCTGCTGGGCATCGCGGTGGAGACCCTCGGCGCCGCGCTGAGCGCCTGGGCGGCGTCGTTCGACCTGCTGCTCGCGGCCCGCTTCGTCTGCGGCGTGGGCGGCTCGATCTACCTGGGCAGCGCGGTCGGCCTCACGACGGCGTGGTTCCGCGGTCGCGAGCTCGCGACCGCGAACGCCTGCATCACCGGCGTCGCGTTCACGCTCGGCGCCGCCATCGGGCTGTTCGCGTGGGGGTCGCTAGTCGCCGCCCTGGGCTGGCGCGACGCGCTGCTGGTCGGCGCCGGCATCGGCCTCGCGACCCTGGCCTTCACCGCGGCACTGTACCCGACGCCGGCCGACGCCGAGGCGCCGGCGCATGACGGGCTCGGCATGGGCTCGCTGCGCCGGGTGTTCGGCAGCCGGGTGCTGTGGCTGATGGGGCTGGCGTTCCTGGGCGGCTATGGCGGCTACTTCAGCGCGGCGCAGTTGCTGCCGCACTTCGCGCAGTCGGAGCTGAAGGTCAGCGCCGAGGCGGCGGAGACGTTGAGCGTGATCTTGCTGCTGAGCGGCGTGCCCGGTTCGCTGCTCGGCGGCTGGCTGGCCGATCGAATGGTCGGCGTCGTGCCGCTGCTGCTGGGCGGCTGCCTCGTCGAGGGCATCGCCTTGATCCTGGTCCCGCATCTGGGCTTCCCCGGCCTGGAACTCGCCGCGGCCGCGATCGGCGGCGCCCCGATCGCGGCGTTCGTCGTCTGGGCCACCATCCCCGGCCAACTCGGCGGGGCGTTCCGCATCTCCGACGTGCCCACCGCGATCGGCCTGATGCTCACCATCGTGGCGGTCGGCGGCGCCGTGGTGCCGCCGCTGTACGGCTGGGTCGCGACCACGCGCGGCTACGCGGCGGCCTGGGGGTTCGAGGGTGTCGCGTGCCTGATGTTCGCGCTCGTGGCGTTGCTGGCGCCGGCCCAGCAACGCCGGCGCGGGCTGGCCTCCAGCCCCGTCCCACGCTGACGGGACGCTGACAACGGGGCGCCGACCGCCAGCAAGGCGGCGGTCCCGCATGTAGCTTTTGCCACAGACGCCGGTGCCCCGCCGGTGCACCCATGCCGTGCAACAACGCGCATGGACACGGCATGACTCGCGATTCCGCCTATCCGCATCCGCCATCCTCCGGCGACGCGGGCCGATGAGCCGGGTCGCGGCACCGCCGCCGGTGCGGCTCGACGTCGCGGTCGGCCGCGCGCTGATCGAGCCGGTCGACCCTGCCACGCGCGCCGAGCTCAAGGCGCTGCAGGCGGCCATGGCGGACCGCGAGGTGGCTCCCGAGGGCATCGACCCGCCGAGCCTGGTCGGCGAGGTGTTCACCTTCATCATGCCGCGGCTGAGCAATCCCGGCGTGCTGCGGCTGGAGCGCCGCCGCCTGCTGCTCGACCGGCTGGAGGCGCGGGCCAGCGCGCACAGCTCTGGTTCGCACGGCCCTAGCGCGCGTGGGGAAGCGGACAGCCTGCTGGCGGGCGGGCTCATGGCGCTGCGGCACGAGCTGGAGAACCTGGCGCTGCTGCGCCGCCGCCGCGACAGCCTGATCGAGGGATGAGCCGCATGGACACCGAGCAACGCGACCTGCTGCTCTCGATGGCCTACCTCTACTTGGCCTGTGGCCGCGAGCGCCGGGCGCTGCCGCTGCTGCTGCTGGTGGCCGCCGAGCATCCCGCCGACCGCGACTGCCTGCGGGCACTGGCCTACGGCTACGCCGCCACCGACCAGGGCGACCTCGCCATGGCGGTGGTGGAGCGCCTGGAGGAGCTGGAGCCGGAGCCGCACAGCCGCGGCCTGCTGCTGCTGCGCAGCCGGGCGCTCTACCAGCAATCCCGGCTCGCCGAGGCGCGGGCCTGCTTCAGCCGCGCCGGGGCGCCCCCGGCCGCCACCGTCGCCGCGGCGGCCGCATGAACCGCGCCATGCTGATGCAGGCGCTGCGGGCGGTCGGCGGGCGGCAGGACCTGGTGCTGGTCGCCGTCCTGCTGCTGACCGTCAGCATGTTGATCATGCCGATGCCGGCCGGGCTGGCCGACGTGCTGATCGCCTGCAACCTCGGCGTCTCGGTGCTGCTGCTGATGGTGGCGGTCTACCTGCGCTCGCCGCTCGACCTCACGGCGCTGCCCGGCATCATCCTGGTCTCGACGGTGTTCCGCCTGGCGCTCGAAGTGACGGTGACGCGGCTGATCCTGACCGAGGCCGACGCCGGCGCCATCGTGGAGACGTTCGGCCAGTTCGTCATCGCCGGCAACGTCGTGGTGGGCCTGGTGGTGTTCCTGATCATCACGACGGTGCAGTTCATCGTCATCACCAAGGGCACCGAGCGGGTCGCCGAGGTGGGCGCCCGCTTCACGCTCGACGCGCTGCCCGGCAAGCAGATGAGCGTCGACAGCGACCTGCGCTCCGGCGACATCGACCAGGCCGAAGCACGCCGCAGGCGGGGCGACGTCGAGCGCGAGAGCGCGCTGCACGGCGCGATGGACGGCGCCATGAAGTTCGTCAAGGGCGACGCCATCGCCGGCCTCATCATCATCCTGGTCAACCTGGTGGGCGGCATCGGCATCGGCGTCGCCCAGCACGGGATGCCGATCGGCGACGCGCTGCGCACCTACACGCTGCTGACCGTGGGCGACGCGCTGATCTCGCAGATCCCGGCGCTGCTGCTCTCGCTCACCGCCGCCGTCGTCGTCACGCGGGTTGGCGGCCACGGCCTCGACCTCGGCCGCGACATGGTGGGCCAGCTCGTCGCCGACCGCGGCGCGCTGCGCCTCGCGGCGGCGGTGCTGGTCGGCATGGCGGCGATCCCGGGGTTCCCGAAGCCGGTGTTCCTGGTGCTGGCGATCGCCTTCCTCGCCGCGAGCAGGCCGGATTGGCGCGGCCTCATGCGCCTCGTGGGCGCGCGGCGCGGCGCGGTCGAGGCCGAGGCCGTCGCGGTTGCCGACCGCGTCGCGCCGCCGTCGCGCCAGCCAAACGCGGAGGCGGCGGCGGAGGCCACGTCGCCGCTCGCGGTGAGCCTGTCCCCGGCCCTGCTGGCGGCAATCGGGGGCGCGGCGCTCGAGCGGCTGCTGGCCACGGCCACCGAGCAGGTGGAACAGGAACTCGGCCTCAAATGCCCCAGGCCCATGCTGCGCGCCGCGGCGCGCGAGGGGATGCGCTACTCGATCGACCTGGAGGACGTGCCGATCGAGGAGAACGAGCTGCGGCCCGACCGGCTGCTGCTGCGCGACGACCCGGTGCACCTCGAGCTGGCCGACATCGCCGCCGAGCAGGGGCCGCCGCTGCTGGGAGCCAAGCCGTCGTTCTGGATCGACAGGTCGCAGGAGGCGCGGCTGCGCAGCTCGGGGATCGGCTTCAGCGACGCGGGCGCCGTGATCGCGGCCAGGCTGCGCGCGGTGCTGCGACGGCAGGCGCCGCACTTCATGGGCCTGCAGGAGGCGAGGAACCTGATCCAGCGCATCGAGCCGCAGTTCGGCGACCTGGTGCGCGAGACCAACCGGATCGTGCCGATGCAGAAGCTGGCCGAGATCCTGCGCCGCCTGGTCGAGGAGGAGGTGTCGCTGCGCAACGTCCGGCTGATCCTGGAGACGCTGGTCGAATGGGGCGAGCGCGAGGGCCGGGTGCTGATGCTGGTCGAGTACGTGCGCCAGGCGCTGGCGCGCCAGATCTGCCACCGCCACGCCAACCCGCAGAAGCTGATCTCGGCCTACGTGCTGTCGCAGGACACCGAGCAGCTCGTGCGCGAGGCCATCCGCGACACCGCGGGCGGCCCGTTCCTGGCGCTCGATTCCGAGGTCGCCGACCGCCTGGTCGCGGTGTTCCGCGAGCGGCTCGGCGCGCACGAGCCCGGGCCGGGGCAGCCGGTCATCGTGACCTCGGTCGACGTGCGCCGCTTCGTGCGCGGCCTGCTGGCCAGGAACGGGCTCGATGTCGCGATCCTGTCGTACCAGGATTTGGCGCCCGAGTTCCCGGTGCAGCCGATCAGCCCGATCGGTCTACGCGCCGTGCCGCAGCCGCTCGCCGCCGTCGCGAGCTGACGCTCCCGCAAACCGCTTCAAGACAGGAGGAAACATCCCATGCGACTCATGATCGTGCTGCGTGACGCCACGCTGGCGGAGGAAACCGCGGCGGAACTGCAGGAAGCGGGGTTCGGCACCGACGCATTCGGCGGCATCGCCGACGCGTCCGAGGCGCTGCGCGGCGGCCATTACGACATGGTGGTGCTGGAGAGCCGCCTGCATGACGGCGACGCGATCGGCTGGCTGCGCGGCCGCGGCCGCGACAAGCTGGCCGGCGCCGCCTTCGTCATCGTGCTGGCCGACCGGGAGGAGGATCGCGTCGCCGCGCTCGAGGCGGGCGCCGACGACAGCGTCCGCTGCGTGGTCGGGATGCGCGAGCTGGTGGCGCGCATCCGCGCCGTGTTGCGCCGGCCGCGCACGGTGGCGGACAGCCGCCTGACGCTGGGCGACCTCAGCCTGTGCACGATCGGGCGGGAGGCCAGCGTCGATGGCCGGTCGCTGCCGATGCAGCGGCGCGAGACCGCCATCCTGGAGGCGCTGCTGCGCCGCAGCGGCCATGTCGTGCCGCGCCCGCTGCTGGAGCAGGACATCTACGGGCTGCAGGCGGAAGTCTGTCCGAACTCGCTGGAGGTGCGGATCAGCCGCATCCGCCGCCAGCTCGCCGAGGCGGGATCGGCGGCCACGATCGAGACCGTTCGCGGCGTCGGCTACAAGGTCGTCACCTCGGCGCAGGCGGCGGCGCACGCTTGACGGAAGGCTCAGCGGTAGCCCGTCGCCTGCAACTCAAACAGCTCGGCGTAGCGGCCGCCCTGGGCCAGCAGCTCGGCGTGCGTGCCGCTGGCCTCCACGCGACCGGCTTCGATGACCAGGATGCGGTCGGCCATGCGCACGCTGCTGAACCGGTGCGAGATCAGCACCGCGGTGCGCCCGGCGCCGAGGTCGCGGAAGCGCTGGAACACCTCGAACTCGGCGCGCGCATCCAGCGCCGCGGTCGGCTCGTCGAGGATCAGCAGGCTGGCGTCGCGCATGTAGGCGCGGGCGATGGCGACCTTCTGCCACTCGCCCCCGGAGAGTTCGAGGCCGCCGCGGAAGCGCCGCCCCACCATCTGGTCGAAGCCGCGCGGCAGCCGGCGGATCACCGCGAGGGCCAGGCCGCGCGCCGCAGCCTGCTCAATGCGCTCGCGCTCGCCACGCGCCTCGATGCGGCCCACCGCGATGTTGTCGGCGGCGGTGAGGTCGTAGCGCACGAAGTCCTGGAAGATCACGCCGATGGCGCCGCGCAGCTCGTCGAGCGCGTAGTCGCGGAGGTCGTGGCCGTCGAGCAGGACGCGGCCCTCGTCGGGGTCGTACAGCCGGGTCAGCAGCTTGACGATGGTGGTCTTGCCGGCGCCGTTCTCGCCCACCAGCGCCAGCACCTCGCCGCGGCCGACGTCGAAGCTGAGGTGGCGCACCGCCCAGCGGTCCTGGCCGGGGTAGCGGAAGCCCACGTCCTCGAAGGCGATGCCGGAGCCGAGCGCCTTCGGGAACGGAAGCGGCCGGGCTGGCGAGACGATGCCACCCTGCGTGCCCAGGAAGCCGAACAGGTCCTGCAAGTAGAGCGCCTGCGACGCCAGTGACGACAGGCCGCCGAGCAGGCCCTCGAGCAGGCCGCGCAGGCGCAGGAACGAGGCGGCGAGGAAGGTGAGGTCGCCGACGGTGAGCCAGCCCGCGACGGCGGAGACGGCGAGCCAGGCATACGCCGCGTAGTAGCCGACGCTGCCCAGCGCCGCGAGGCCGGCGCCCCACAGCGCCCGGCGCGTGGCGAACGCCTGGTTCTCGCGCTGCATGGCGGTGGCGAGCGCCCGGTAGCGCTCGACCAGGAAGCCGTTCAGGCCGAACAGCTTCACCTCCTTCGCGGTCTCGGTGCTGGCGCCGACCTGGCGCAGGTAGTCGAGCTCGCGGCGCTCGGCGGTGCGCTTGACGCTGAGCGCGTAGGCGAGGGCGTTGAACCGCGCCTCGCCCAGGAAGGCGGGCACCAGGGCGGCCGCCAGCAGCAGGATCAGCCAGGGGGCGTAGGCGGCGATGCCGGCCGCGAAGCCGGCCAGGGTGAGCAGGTCCTGCGCCTGGCCGAACATCAGGCTGATGAGGCCGGTGCGGCCGCTGGCCTGGCGCCGGGCGCGGTCGAGCTGGTCCTGGGTCTCGCTGTCCTCGAAGTCGCGCAGGTCGAGGCTCGCGGCGTGTCGCATCAGGCGCAGGCTGGCGGCGTTGCTGAAGCGCTCGGAGAGCGACTGGTCGAGCAGCGACACCGCCCGGCCGAGCCCGTCGGCCGCGACCGCAAGCGCCAGCTCGGCGGCCAAAAGGACCAGCAGGTGCCACAGCAGCCCGCTGGCGAGCCAGCCGGCCACCCCTCCCGCCGGCCCGGCCGGGC
>CAXUHK010000078.1:11651-18557 GCA_964250775.1 uncultured Acetobacteraceae bacterium
CCCCCCCCCGCGGCCCCCCCCCCGCCCCCCCCCCCCCCCCGGCGGGGGGGGGGGGGGGGCCGGGCGGGAGAGGTGGACCACCTCGTCGATGATGAGCTTGCCCACGAACAGCGTCGCGACCGGCAGCGCGGCCCGGGCCAGGCGCAGGAGGAGCAGCGCCAGGGTGAGCGCCGGGCTGGTGCGCCACACCAGCGCCAGGAAGGGCGGCAGTTGGCGCAGCGCGCCGAGCCTGTCGGCGGCAACGCGCTGGCCCGGCGTTCGACTGGATATGTCGGCTCTCCACGGGGCGCGAGGGCGCCGTTGCGGGGTGATGCGGCACCCACCCGTCGTCCGGGCTTGAGGCGGCAGGGATGGGCTACGCCCGCTGCCATGGCAACCATCGGAGACTATGCCGCGTGGGCCAGGGTCATGCCAGATGGCCGGAAGCGCTCAGCCGCAAGCTGCTGGTGGGAGCGGCCGATCCGTTCGCGCTTGCGTCGCACGACGGCCGCAAAGGGTGATCCCCCTTGCGACGCGAGGGCGGCGGCGCGCCGTAGAGCACGCGGCGGGCGCCGACCCAGGCGGCATGGATGCCGGCCGCAACCGTGCGGAGGTCGTGCGCGGCGAGGCGCACGCCAATCCCGGCATCGCCGCCCGGCAGGCTGCTTGCCGCACCGTAGAGGCCGGGCATCGCGGCAAACCCGGCGGTCAGCTCGGCGGCCAGGGGCGCCAACACGGCGGCGCGCCCGGGCGCCGCGAGCAGGACGGAGCCGAAGGCCGCGTACCGCGCCATCGTGCCGCGGCCGAACCCGGCGACGTCCATCCGGTCGATCAGCACGGGATCGCCGCCGCAGCGCAGGATCGTGGTCGAGGCGAGCCGCCGAAAGCCGCGCCCCTTGGCCTCGGGGTCGTAGGCCGTGAAGGCGTCCGACACCAGCGCCATGCCGCCGTCGGCGCAATCGACCTCGATCGTCTGGTCGAGCGCCGCATCGGCAAACAGGATGCGCGGTTCGGGCAGGTACTCCATGTAGCCGCCGCCGTCCACGATGATGCCGACCGTGTCCCCGGTCGCAAGGCCGGGGCCGGCGCGTTGGATGCAGGAGGCGCCCTGGGTCGTGACATGGGCCGCGGCATTGGCTTGGACATGGAAGCGCTGCAGCAGGCGATCCCCGCCGTGCACGGCGCCGCTGCTCGTCTGCAGGATGACGGTCAGCATGTGGGCCGGCGCGCGGTCGAGCGCGAAGGTGCGCGTCAGCACGAACGGCCAGCGGAACAGCCGGCGGCTCAGCACGGTCCGGTCGCCGCGTCGCGCGAAGGCGAGGTCGAGCTGGGCGGTCAGGCGCGGAACAACACGTCACGCTCGATGGCCGCCACTACGGCATCGACGCCTTCGCCCTTGCGGCAGTTGGTGAGCAGCACCGGGCGGTTGCCACGCACCGCGAGGGCCTGTTCGTGCATCCGTGCCAGGTCTACGCCGACATGGGGCGCCAGGTCGGTCTTGTTGATGACCAGCAGGTCGCAGCGGATCACGCCGGGACCGCGCTTGCGCGGGATGTCGTCACCGCCGCCGACATCGATCACGAACATCCAGAAATCGGTCAGGTCTCGGGAGAAGGTGGAGGCGAGGTTGTCGCCGCCGCTCTCCAGCAGGATGAGTTCCACGCCGGGGAAGCGGCGCTCCAACTCGTCCGCGGCCTCGATGTTCAGCGTCGGATCCTCGCGGATCACGGTGTGCGGGCAGGCGCCGGCCTCCACCGCCGAGACGCGTGCCGGATCGATCAGCCCGGAGCGCCGGATGCGCTCGGCATCCTCGGCGGTGACGAGGTCGTTGGTGATGACCGCGAGGTCGACGCCGCGTGCGAGCAGGGCGGGGATCAGCCGCTCCACCAGCGCCGTCTTGCCCGAGCCGACCGGGCCGCCGATGCCGACCCGCGCCGCCGCGACCCTGCCCATCGCAGGCCGGGTCATCGCAGCATGTACCTCCGGGCGAGCGGCACCTTGGTCGCGGGCGGGCAGGTCAGCAGCTTGCCGTCGGCCCGCACCTCGAAGGTCTGCGGATCGACCTCGACGACGGGCATCGCGGCGTTGCGCACCATGTCGGCCTTGCGCAGCTTCCGCACGTTCCTGATCGGCACCATGCGCTTGCCCAGGCCGAGCTTGCGCCCGACATCGGCCTGCTCGGCGAGCCTGGATACGAAGTTCACGCCCAACCGCTGCGGCGCCGCGCCGAGCGCGCCCCACATGCGTTTCTGGATCATCGGCTCGGCGAGGCCGAGGCTGCCGTTGCCGTCGCCCATCGCGGCCCAGACGACGAAGCCGTTCTTGATGACCAGGTATGGCTTGATGCCGAACGAGGCACGCGGCCAGAGCACGAGGTCGGCCATCTTGCCCACCTCGATCGAGCCGACATGGTGGTCGATCCCGACCGCGATCGCCGGGTTGATGGTGAGCTTGGCGACATAGCGCTTGATGCGCTCGTTGTCGGCCCGCGCCGTCGTCTCCTCCGGCAGCCGGCCGGTGCGCTGCTTCATGACGCTGGCGAGCTGCCAGCAATTGGCGACGTTCTCGGCGAGCCGCCCCATGCCCTGCGAGTCGGTGCCGAAGATCGAGATGGCGCCCATGTCGTGCAGGAGATCTTCCGCCGCCGCCGACTGCGCGCGCACGCGGGCCTCGCCGAAGGCCACGTCCTCGGGGATGCTGGTGTCGAGCTGGTGGCAGATCATCGTCATCGGCACCCCCTCCTCCAGCCCGTAGCCGGTGAACGGGTTGGTCGGGTTGGTCGAGGACGGGATGACGTTCGGGTACGAGACCACCTTCAGCAGGTCGGGCGCGTGGCCGCCGCCGGCGCCCTCGACGTGGTACATGTGGATGGTCCGCCCCTCGACGGCCGCCATGGTGTCCTCGCAGAAGCCGAACTCGTTGATCGAATCGGTGTGCAGGTGGACGGCGAAATCGTTGCGCTCGGCGGCAACGAGGCTTTGGTCGATCACCGCGGGGGCGGCGCCGAAGTCCTCGTGGATCTTGACCGACATGCCGCCGGCGGCGACGGATTCCTCGACCGCCTCGGCGTTGGACGCGCCGCGCCCGAACAGGGCGTAGTTGAGCGGCGAGAACTCGGTCGCCTGCAGGAAGCGGCCGAAGGTGGTGGCGCTGCCGCTGCTGACCTCGAACAGCGCGCCGGGGCCGTTGCCGATCATGGTGGTCGTGCCGCCCGCGAGGGCATGGTCGGACTGCTCGGGCGAGCCCAGATGCGCGTGCGCCTCGACCGCGCCGGCGGTGACGATGAAGCCGGCGCCGATCACCGGCGAGGTGGTCTGGCCCACCACCATGTCCGGATGGATGCCGGGCATCACGTCGGGATTGCCGGCCTTGCCGATCCCCACGATCCGGCCGTCGCGGATGCCGATGTCGGCCTTGATGATCCCGGCCACCGCGTCGACGATGGTGGCGTTCATGATCACCAGGTCGAGGATCCCGTCCGACGATTTCAGGGCGCCATTGATCCCCTCGCCGTCGCGGAAGTTCTTGCCGGCGCCGATCAGCAGCTCGTGCCCATAGGCGGTGAAGTCCCGCTCGATCTCGGCGAACAACCCGGTGTCGCCGAGGCGCACGAGGTCGCCCGTGGTCGGCCCGTAGAGTTCGGCATAGGCCTGCCGGCTCAATGTCGCCATGGCGTCGCCCTATGCCCCGAGATAGGCGCGGGCCTTGGCCAGCAGCAGCGCGCGCTGCTTCGCCCCGGCCTCGTCCAGCCTTCCGTTCACCAGCCCGGCCTGGCCGCGCACGACGCGCTCGCCGGCGATCGGCACCAGCCGAATTGCCTTGACCACGCCCGGCTCGAACCGGATGCCGGTCCCGGCGGGCCGGTCGAGCTTCATGCCCCAGGCGGCGGCGCGGTCGAACCGCAGCGCCCGGTTGACCTCGAAGAAATGCGTGTGGCTGCGCACCTGCACGTCACGGTCGCCGGTGTTCACGACGTCGATCGTCACCGTGGGCATTTCCGCGAACATCGCGATGTGCGCGTCGGGCGAGACGATCTGGCCGGGCACGATGTCGTCCAACGGCGGCTTGTCGCCCGGCCCGATCGGCTCGAACAGGGCGATGACCTTGGTGCCCTCGGCGAACAGGCACTCGATGTAGACCATCGGCACCATCTCGGCGACACCCGGCTCGACGTCGTCGGTGGTGAGCAGGCGGCTCGCCATGTCGCGGATCTCCTCGTACGGCAGGTCGCGCCGCGCCGCCAGCATCACCTCGTCGGTCAGCAGGGCGACCGCCTCGGGATGGCTGAGCCTGATGCCCAGGGCGCGATTGCGCCGGGCCATCTCGGCGGCGGTGAAGATGGTCAGGCGGTCCAGCTCGGTGGGCGACAGGTTCATCATGGCGGAGCCTCGGTCAGGTGGTGAATAGGCGCACCGGGCGGTGCCGCGCCCGCGACACCGCGATGTCGGTCAGCGGCGTGAAGCTGGACGGCACGGCATCCTCGGGCAAACGCTCGGCCAACAGCGCCGCCAAGACGCCTTGGGCGGCCTCCAGGGCGCGCTGCGCCTCGACATGGCCGACGCTGCCGATGCGGACGGCGGCGCTGGCCAGGCCGTTGACCAGGCTCCACCCCGACACCAGCTCGGCGGCGGCCAAGTCGAGGCCGGCGTCGCGATTGGCCACGGCTTGCATGACGGGCAGATGGCCGAGCCGGGCGTCGGTCGCGAGCAGGGCGCGGTAGGCGCGGGAGAGCGGGCCGCCGCGCCGCGCGGAAACTCCGAGCAAGGCCCGCCCCGCCCGGCGCGAGCCGTCGCGCATCGCCGCCGCAGCGGTTGACGCCTCGGCGAGGCGGTCCACCGCGGCGACCGCCGCCGGCGTGTCGGCTTGGTAGCCTCGGGCCAACAGCACTCGGTCCATGCTGTTCCAACGGCGGCGGAGATGGTCCGCGATCAGGTCGTCCAGCTCTTGCGGGCCATCCAGCAACCCGTCCGCCGCGAGGCCCTCGACCCCCCATGAAAACGCGAAGCCGCCGGCGGGATAGGCGCTGTCGCCGTACTGCAGCAGCGCCAGCGCGGTCGCGACGTCAAACATCGGCAGGCTCCATGACCTCGCCCGCTTCGAGCAGGGGCCGCAGCCGGGCGCGGTAATCGGCCTGCGGCCCATCCAGCAGGACGACGAGGCAATCGGCCTCGAAGCGCACCCGCCAGTGCAGGTTGCCGGCGTTCCAACCGAGCTTCAGCGCCGCCGCCGCATCGGCCGGACGCAGCCGCCATACACGCTGCTCGCCGAACCGGGCGACGATCGCCCGCTTGTCGTCGATGTGCAGCAGCGCGCCGTCGGTCAGGTCCTCGTCGCGGTCCAAGCTGACGGCGCAGTCGGTGCCGCGATCCGTGGCCAAGCGGAAGCGCTTGCGCCGCGCCTCGTCCGGCGGCACGAACAGCAGCTCGATGCCGCCATGGTGCTCGAGGTCGTGCAGCCGGGCGCGGAACGACGCGTCGGTTTGGTGGCCGACGATGCCATGCAGCCGCAGCATCAGCGCGTACGGACCTCGACCGGCGCGCCAGGGCGGTGCGCCCGGAGCGGGGCGAGGGCGCGCGCGACGCGGAGCTGGCTCACACCCGGAAATGCCGCTTGTGCATCATCATGTGGACGCCCTTGGAGCCGTTCACCGTCTGGGTGATGCGCAGGTCGCCGGCGAGGCTGCACAGCATGTAGGCGTCGGCGTGCGACAGCCCGGCGCGCTCGCCCAGCAGCGCGATCATCTCGCGCAGCGCCTGCACCGCGCATTGGTCGAGGTCGGGATCCATGCCCATGGTGATGTGGTGGGTGTCGGTCTCGGCGCGGGGAAAGGTGAAGCCGAGGTCGTCGCGGACGACGAACTCGAAGGTGCCGCGCAGCGCGGTCTCGATCGCCGTGATGCAGACCTCGCCGTCGCCCTGCGCGCCGTGGCCGTCGCCGCAGGAGAACAGACCGCCTTCCACGAACACCGGCAGGTAGAGCGTGCTCCCGGCCACCAGTTCCTTGTTGTCGAGGTTGCCGCCGCAGGCCTGCGGCGCCACCGAGGTGATCCGCCCCCAGCCCTTCGGGGGCGCCAGGCCCATGACCCCGAAGAACGGATGCAGGTCGAGTTCAAGGCCCCAAGGCAGCGTGCCGACGCGGCGCTCGCGGTCGAGCGGGATGTTGACCAGGCGCGGCTCGTCGTAATCGTGCGGCAGCGTGCCCAGCAGCGGCAGGATGAGGTTGAAGCCCCAGTCCTGCAGCAAGGAGACCTCGCGGACGCGGATTTCGAGCACGCTGCCCGGCTTGGCGCCGGTGACGAACACCGGCCCGGTCAGGATGTGCGGCCCCGCCGGCTGCAGCTTGGCGTGGATGTCCGCGAGCGCCGGCGGGATGTGGAACCGCGCCGGGTCGGGCAGCACGTCCGGCGCGCCGGTCACGGTGTCGATGGTCACGACATCGCCGCTGGCCACCGTGAGCACTGGCTGCTCGGTCGCGTCGAAATAGCCCCAATGGCAGGTCTCGACGCTGGGTTCGAGGTGGTGGCTGGCCAATGGCTCACTCCCGCAAGGACAGGCGTTGCGCCGAGGCGCCCACCCGGACGCAACGCGCCATGTGGCCGCCGGCATCGGTGATTGGCGGCGGCATGGCGACGAGGCACTCCGGGCCAGCGAGCTTGCAGCGCGGCGCGAAGCTGCAGCCGTCGGGCAACGCGCGCAAGTCGGGCGGGCTGCCGGCGATGGCTTCGAGCGGCACGCCGCGGTCCTGGTCCTTCGCCGTCGCCGCCAGCATCGCGCGGGTGTAGGGGTGCTGCGGCGCGCGCAACACGTCGCGGGCGGCGCCGTACTCGACGATGCGGCCCGCGTACATGACCGCGACCTGGTCGGCGACCTGCGCCGCGACGCCGAGGTCGTGGGTCACGAAGATCATCGCCATGCCCATCTCGCGCTG
>CAXUHK010000079.1:0-4051 GCA_964250775.1 uncultured Acetobacteraceae bacterium
CCACCACTCCCAGCGGGAGCGTCGCCAGCCCGGCGGCACAGGCGACGGCGGCCAGTGCTTCGCCGGCGGCTAGCGCCTCGCAGCCGGCCAGTGCCTCGCCGGCGGCCAGTGCCTCGCTGGCGGCCAGTGCCTCGCCGGTATCGACAGGCCCGGCGCGCAGCGGCTCCAGCTTCCAGTCTTCGGGTCCGCCGCCCTCGCTCGAAGGACTCTATCAGGGCTCCGGCGTCCTGGTCTCCGCCAACCGCCAATGCGCGCGGCAGGACGCGGCGCGGGTCGAGATGCAGCGCAACCGGGTGTCGTTCGAAGGCGACACCACCGGCGTACTGGGCGGCGCCGCGGCGGCGGGCAGCCAGGTCCGGATCGTCAATGCCACGGACGGGTTGGTCCGGCTGGTCGGCACGTTCGCCAACGGCACCTTAGTCGGCAGCCTGTCGAACAGCGGTTGCGTGTACGACTACGCGCTCAACAAGGTTGCCCAGTTCCGACAGTTCGCCACGCAGGCGGCGCCCGTGGCCCCGCTGCCGGGCTATCCAGCGACCGGGGCCGCGGCCGTACCGCTTCCGTACGACGCCGCGCGGCGGGCGCAGGCGGCAGCCCGCCCGGTCTCTGTCGCGGCCAACGAGGCGCAGGTCGCGGCGGCGGCGCTGCGGCAGGCCCGACGCGGCGAGCAACTGCTCGGCGAAGGCAAGGTCATCGAGGCGCGACGGCTGTTCGAACGCGCGGCGCTCGCCGGCAATGCCCGCGGCGCGCTGGGCCTCGGCATGACCTACGATCCGTCGTTCCTGTCGTCCATCGACAGCCACGGGGCGGCGGCCGACCCGCTGGTGGCTAAGGTGTGGTATCTCCGGGCGCAGATGTTCGGGGACAAGGACGCGAGGAGCCGCCTGGCGGCGCTCGAGGCCTGGAAGCCTAGCTGACGGCGCCGCTCCGCGGCGAACTGGTGGAGGGGGTTGGATTCGAACCAACGTAGGCGAAGCCAGCGGATTTACAGTCCGCCCCCTTTAGCCACTCGGGCACCCCTCCGATCCGCGCCGCAGTAGCGCCGGCGCAGCCCGGTTGTCAACGAACCCTGCCACGCTTGGTCTGGCGCGCGAATCCCAGGTCCGTATAGTCGGGCGACGATGAAACCTCCCCGCAGCGGCGGCCCGCGCCCGCCTCCTCAACGCCCCACTGGCCCGTCCCGACCAGCCGCGCCGACCGCTTCGCGTCCCGGCCCGGACGCCTCGCGCGGCCGTGCCGGTTTCAGCAAGCCCGACCACGGCAAGGCCAAGCACCCGTACCGCACCGATCAGCGGCCTCCGCCGGTCGAGCGCCCGCCTGCCGCCTCGCGACTGAGCCTGCAGCGGCCACCCGACACGGCGCCGGCGTCCGACCGGCCGTCACGCGAGGGCGGGGGCCGCAGGCACGCGGCCGAGGCGCCGCGCGGCACGGTCTGGCTGTACGGCACGCACGCGGTGGCGGCGGCGCTGACCAACCCGGCGCGCCGCCTGCGTCGCCTGTTGCTGACCGACGAAGCCGAGGCGGCGCTGGCCGCGCGAGCCCGTCAGCCCTGGCCACTGGGCGTCGAGCGGGTCGAGCGGGCGCGGCTCGACACGTTGCTCGGCCGCGACACCGTGCATCAGGGAGCGGCCCTGCTCGCCGACCTGCTCGCGGCGCCGGCGCTGGCGGCGGCGCTTGAGCGGCCCGGCCCGGTGCTGGTGCTGGACCAGGTCAGCGACCCGCGCAACGTCGGCGCGATCCTGCGCGCAGCCGCGGCGTTCGGCGCCGCCTGCGTCATCGTCCAGGAGCGCAACGCGCCGGAGGAGACCGGCGCGCTGGCCAAGGCGGCGTCCGGCGCGCTGGAGACCATGCCGCTGCTGCGCGCCGTCAACATCGCCCGCACGCTGATCGCGCTGAAGGCGGCCGGCCGCTGGACGGTGGCGCTGGACGCGGGCGGCGGCACGCTGTCCGGGGCCGCGCTGGCGCAGCGTCGAGTGGCGCTGGTGCTGGGAGCCGAGGGCGAGGGCCTGCGCCGGCTCACCCGCGAGACCTGCGACGAGGTGGCCGGGATCGCCATGCCCGGGGGCAGCGTGGCGCTGGACAGCCTGAACGTCGCCTCCGCCGCCGCGGTCGCGCTGTATGAACTCGGCCGGAAATGACGTGCCGGCGAACCGTTCGTTAAGCAGTTGCCGCTATGTTCCTCACGACGACCGCGCGCAAAGGTTCCGCGGCATAGAAGCCAAAACGGCAGGAGCAGGATGATGCGATGCGCCCCGCCTGGAACAGACTACCCGAGGACGAGCAACTCTCCTTGGCCAATGCCGCACTGACCCGCGCCTCGGCGCTGATCTTCGACCAAGCCGAGACGCTGGCCGATGAGATCGAATGCGGCAGGCTGGCCGACCGTGGGGGCGCCGACGCGCTCCGCTTGCTGGTCGGCATCCTGCGCACGGCCGGCAGTCCCCCGCCCCCCGGCCCGGCCCCCGCCTCACGCCCGGGGCGGGGGGTGCCCCCCCCGCCCCAGTCCCACTCAGCCCGGCTGCACTCAGCCGTTGCCGTCGTCCTCGCCCGAGGGCGCGCCGGTTTTGGGCTGGGCCGAAGCGGTCGCCAGGTCCACCGCCACGAACGCGCTGTGGCCGTCGCGGAGCACACGAAGCGCCAGCGCGCTCGGGTGGCCGCGTTCGGCGCCACGGATGGCAGCCACCGCCTCCTGCGGCGAGCTCACGGCGCGGGTGCCAACGCCGACGATGACGTCGCCCTGGCGCAGCCCGGCCTGCTCGGCCGCCGACCCGCCCTCGACCTGGGCCACCACGGCGCCGGTGGTGTGCGCCGGCAGGTTGAGCTGCGCGGCGGCCTCCGGCGTCACCGGCGCCAGCGCCAACCCGATGCTGGGCGGCTGCCCGGCCGCCGGCCCTTCGGTGTCCCCGGCGCTCGCCGCCTGCTTGGCCGCGAGCGTCGCCACGTCGACCGCCATGGTCTGCGCCGCGCCGTCGCGCATCAGGCCGACCGAGGCTTGGCTGCCCGGCTTCAGGGCCGCCACCGCGACCGCCAGGTCGCGCGGGGTGCCGACCTTGTGGCCGTCGACGGTGGTGATCACGTCGCCCGGACGCAGCCCGGCCTTGCTGGCCGGCGAGCCGGGCTCGATCGCGGCCACCAGGGCGCCGTCACGCTCGGCGCCCTGCTTGGCCAAGGCCAGCGCGCTGGCGATGGCGGACGTCACCGGCTGGGTCTCGACGCCGAGATAGCCGCGCGTCACGTGGCCGCTCGCCTCGAGGTCGGCGACCACGCTGCGCACGGTGTTGGCCGGGATCGCGAAGCCGATGCCGATGCTGCCGCCGGAGGGCGACAGGATGGCGGTGTTGACTCCGACCACGCGGCCATCCTGGGTGAACAGCGGGCCACCCGAGTTGCCGCGGTTGATCGGCGCGTCGACCTGGATGAAGTTGTCGTATGGGCCGGAGCCGATGTCGCGGCCGCTGGCCGAGACGATGCCGGCGGTGACGGTCCCGCCAAGGCCGAACGGGTTGCCCATGGCGACCACCCACTCGCCCGGCCGCACCGCGGCGGAATCGCCCAGCTGGATGAACGGCAGCGCGTGCCCGGCCTGCACCCGCAGCACCGCGATGTCGGTGCGCGCGTCGCGCCCGATCACGCGGGCGGGCAGCGTGGTGCCGTCGTCCAGCGTCACGCTGACCGAGGTGGCGCCACGGACGACGTGGTTGTTGGTGACGACGGTGCCGCGGTCGTCGATGATGAAGCCCGAGCCGCGCGCCTCCGCGGGCCGGGCGGCGGCGCCGTGCGGGTTGCCGGGCATCATGCCGAACGGGGTCGGCGTCTCCTCGTCGGCGGACTGCTCCAGCATGAGCTTGGTCGTGATCTGCACCACGGCGGGGCGCACGCGCGACACCAGGTTGGCGAAGTCGGGCAGCGTCTGCGCCGGTGCGGCCGGCTGGATCGGGGCGGCCTGGGTCGAAGTAGCCTGGGTCGAAGTAGCCTGGATCGGGGCAGCCTGGGTCGAGCTGTCGGCGGCGTGGCCGGCGGGCGCCGGGCCGCTGGTGCAGGCGCAGCACCT
>CAXUHK010000079.1:4061-12378 GCA_964250775.1 uncultured Acetobacteraceae bacterium
CCGCGGGGGGAGTTCGGGATGGGACGGACGCATGGGTGTCTCCGATGTCGCAACGTTTGGGGTGGCGGGACGCCTGGAGCGCGGGACTCCGCCCGCTCCATGCGACGCAACATGCGTGGCCGCGCTTGACGCCACGATGTCGGCGCGGTGAAACCCGCTTCATACGATCCGGCGTTGAACTGCGACGCCGAGGTCGTCCATAACTCCGCTCTGAGCCGGGTTAGCACAGCGGTAGTGCACCTGATTTGTAATCAGGGGGCCGGGGGTTCAAATCCCTCACCCGGCATCGCCCTGGCGTTCGGGCGCGCGTTTGGCGCCGACCGCGCGGCCGGTGTAGAGCGTCGCCGATGGACCCCTTCCTGCGCGATTTCTGGTATCTGGCGGTGCTCGGCCGAGCGGTGCGCGCGGGGCGGACGGTGCCGATCCGGCTGCTCGGCCAATCGCTGCTGCTCGGCCGCAGGCAGGACGGCTCGGTCTATGCCTTCCTGGATTCCTGCCCGCATCGCGGGATGCCGATGCACCACGGGCAGTGCCGCGACGGGGCGCTGCGCTGCGGCTATCACGGCTGGAACTTCTCGACCGAGGACGGCCGCTGCGTCGAGATCCCGGCCAACGCGCCGGGCGAGGCGGTGGAGCCGGGCCGGTTCCGCCTGCGCCAGTTCCCCTGCCGCGAGGTGCAAGGGAACATCTGGGTGTTCATGGCATCGCAGGCGGACAAGCTGCCCGAGACGTTGCCGCCGGTGCCCACCGTGCCGGGCTTCGAGGGGGTGGCGCCGCAGGTCGCGGCGACGCTGCGTTTCCCTTGCGAGGCCGACATCGCCACCATGGGCTTCATCGACCCGGCGCACCCGGCCTTCGTGCACACCTCGCGCTGGTGGAAATCCAAGCCCTCCACCTCGTTGCGGCTCAAGGAGAAGCATTTCGAGCCGGACGGGATGGGGTTCCGGATGCAGCGCCACCACCTCAGGCAGGGCGCCAACCCGTACCGGCTGCTCGGCCGCCAGGTGCATGTCGACGTGGCGATCTCGCTACCCGGCCTGCGCATCGAGCACATCAGCGGCGAGCGCCACCAGGCTTGCGTGCTGGCCGCCTCCACCCCGGTCGAGACCGGCGAGACCGACGTCCACTACTGCGTCTACTGGACGCTGCCCTGGCTCGCCGCCCTGCGGCCGCTGGCGCGCTGGATGGCATACGACTTCCTGCGCCAGGATTGGGACATCGCGGTGAAGCTGGCCGCCGCGCGGGCGCCGTTCCCGCCGCCGATGTTCGTGGGCGACGCCGACGCCCAGCTCAAATGGTTCCTGCGGCTGAAGCGCGAGTACGCGGCGAGCCGCCAGGAAGCGCGCCCGTTCGCCAACCCGCTGCGCCCGCAGACGCTGCACTGGCGGAGTTAGGCGCGCACCGCGCCGTCGAACACCGCATCGGCTTCGCCGTCCTGCCAGCGGGCGAGGAACCCCGGCACGTCGTCCGCCGGCATCGGGCGGGCGAACAGGTAGCCCTGGCCGTAGCTGCAGCCGGCCCGCAGCAGCATGGTCAGTTGCTGCGGCTGCTCGATCCCCTCGGCGGTCATGCGGATGCCGAGGTTGCGCGCGAGGTCGATCATGCCGCGGGTGATCGCGGCGTCGCTCGGGTTGCGGCAGATGTCCTTGATGAACGAGCGGTCGATCTTGATGTGGTTGACGTTGAGCTGCTTGAGGTGGGTGAGCGAGGCGTAGCCGGTGCCGAAATCGTCCAGCGCGTTCAGCACGCCGAGTTTCTGCAGCCGGGCCAGCGTCGCGGAGATCTGCTTCGGCTCATGTTCCAGGAAGGTGCTCTCCAGCACCTCGATCCGCAGGCGCCACGGCTCGATCCGCTGCTTCTGCAACGCCGCGCCGATCCGCTCGACCAGGTCGCCGCGGCGCAACTGGCCGTCCGAGACGTTGAGGTTGAGGCAGCCGACCGCGATGCCGGCGTCGAGCCAGCGCCGCATCTGCTTCAGGCCGCGTTCCAGCACGAACTCGCCGATCTCCATCGCCAGCGCCGGATCGTGCAGCCCGGCCTGGAACGCCGCCGGGCGCAGCAGGCCGCGGGTCGGGTGGCGCCAGCGGATCAACCCTTCCATGCCGCGCGCGACACGGGTCTCCAGGTCGACGATCGGCTGGTAGAACAGCTCCAGCTCGACGCGGTTCAGGCCCTGGCGCAGCCCGGTGACGACGCCCAGCCGCTGCTCCGGCTCGCGCCCTTGGGCGGGGCGGAACAGGCACGCCGGGGCGAATGGCTGCGCCTTGGCCTGCCCCAGCGCCGCGGTCGCGTCGTGCAGCAGGTCGACCGGCTCGCGGCCGTCGACAAGGTGGCTCGCCGCGCCCACCCGCGCCGCCACGGTGATGACCGCGGCGTCGAGCTGCAGCGGCCCGGACACCTGCGCCCGCACCTGCTGGGCGCGGGCCAACGCCTGCTCCGGGCCGACATCGCGGGCGATAGTCAGCGCGAAGGTGTGGCCGCCGATGCGGTACGCCATCTCGCCGGGCTGCAAGCCGAGCTGCAGCCGCCGCGCCGCCTCCGTCAGCACCTGGTCGCCGCTGGCCTGCCCGTAGCAGGCGTTGACGTCGCCCAACTGGTCGATATCGATCAGCAGCAGCGCCGATCCCTCCTGGCCGGCGGTGCCGCTCAGCCGCTCGAGCAGCAGGCCGCGGTTGGCCAGGCCGGTCAGCGGGTCCTGCTGCCTCGCCTGCAGCAGTTGCAGGTCGAGGTCGTGCTCGCGCGTGACGTCGCGCATGATGCCGACGATCAGGCCGCCGGCCGCCGACCCACGGTCCGCCTGGCCGCGTTCCATCTGTCCCAGGACGCGCAGCCAGCCGGTCCGTCCGCCGCTGGTCGCGAACGGCAGCGTGAGGTCCAGCCCGGGCCCGCCATGGCGCAGGTCGCGCAGCGCCCGCGCCATCGCCTTGGCGGCCTCGGCGGGAAACAGTGCCAGCACCCGGTCCAGGCCGAGCGGCTCGCCGGGTGCCGCGCCCAGCAGGCGGTGAATGGCGGTCGACCAGGTGGCGCGGCCGGTCGCCAACTCGATCTCCCAGGTGCCGAGATGGCCCAGGGCCGCCATTTGCTGTTCGACCAGGCGCAGTCGGTCGACCTGGCGTTGCAGCGTGTCGAGCTGCTCCTGCAGGCTGCCGCGGGCGTGAGGCGCGGCGCGTTCGGCGATGGCGGCCTCCGGGGCGTCGGTCATGGCACCGTTTCGGGTTTGGTCATCGCTCCTATACTGGGCCGCCGAGTTCTAATTTTCGATGAATCATCCGGCCGCGGCGTGGCCGACGCCGAGCACGATCACGTTCCACGACCCCGGGCGCAGCCGCGCCGTGAGCTTGCCCGCGGCGACACTGGCGGCTTCGAGCGGCGCGGGCGCCAACGTGTCCGGGGCGGCCTTGGTGTTGGTCGCCTTCATATTGGCGTGATGCACCTGCACCGCCGTCTCGACGCCGCTCACCGCGAAGCCGCGCAGCTCGACCGAGAGCTCCATCTCCTCGCTGAGGTGCCGGTTCAGCGCGAACACGGCGACGCGCCCGGCCGCCTCGTCCTCGACCACGCTGGCCAGCAGGTAGGCGATCTCCGGGGCGCTGGTCGCGGCGTACGAGGGCGAACTCGTGACCGTGCGCAGCACCCGCCCGCTGGCGTGGCGCGCGGCGAGCGCGAACGGGTGGAAGATGGTCTGCCGCCAGGCCGGGCCGCCGGTCTCGGTCATGATCGGGCCGATCACGTTGACGAGTTGCGCCAGGCAGGCGCAGCGCACCCGGTCGGCGTTGTTCATCAGCGTAATCAGCGCGCCGCCGACCACCAGCGCGTCCTCGACGTTGTACACCTCCTCGATCAGCTTCGGCGCCTCCGGCCAGCCGGCGACGCGCTGGTACTGGATGCCGCGCGCCTTGTACCAGACGTTCCACTCGTCGAACGACAGCATGATGCGCTTGGGCGAGCGGCGGCGGGCGGCGACGGCGTCGGCCACCGCGACCACTTCCTTGATGAAGCTGTCCATGCGCTCGATGTTGCCGAAGAACTCCTCGGTCGTGCCGTGCGGGTTGGTGAAGTAGGTGTGCAGCGAGATGAACTCGACGTCGTCGAAGGTGTGCTCCAGCACGGTGTCCTCCCACGCGCCGAAGGTCGCCATCTCGCGGTTGGACGAACCGCAGGCGGCCAGCTCGATCGACGGGTCGACCCAGCGCATCAGCTTGGCGGTCTCGTGCGCGACGCGGCCGTACTCGGCGGCGGTCTTGGCGTTGATCTGCCACGGCCCGTCCATCTCGTTGCCGAGGCACCAGAACTTGACGTCGTGCGGCTCGGGATGGCCGTGCTCGCGCCGCCGGTCGCTCTGCGCCGTGCCGCCGGGATGGTTGCAGTATTCGAGGAAGTGCCGCGCCTGGTCCGGGCCGCCTGTGCCGAGGTTGACCCCCAGCATCGGCTCGACGCCCGCCTCGCGCGCCCACTCGATGAACTCGTCGGTGCCGAAACGGTTGGTCTCGGTGGTGAACCAGGCGAGGTCTAGCCGGCGCGGCCGCTCCTCCACCGGCCCCACCCCGTCCTCCCAGTCGTAGCCGGACAGGAAGTTGCCGCCGGGGTAGCGGATGATGGTCGGGCCGAGTTCGCGGGTGAGTTGCAGCACGTCGCCCCGGAAGCCGCGCGCGTCGGCGGTCGGGTGCCCCGGCTCGAAGATGCCGCCATAGACGCAGCGGCCCATGTGCTCGACGAAGGCGCCGAAGATGCGGCGGTCGAGCTCGGCCAGCACGAAGTCGCGGTCGACGATGACGTGCGCGGATACCATTGGGGTGCCCTCTCGGTCAGTGGGTGTTGGCGAGCAGCGTGTTGGTGCGGCTCTGCGCGCTGGCCAGCGCCGCGTCGATGCTCTTGCCGCTGGTCAGCACGTTGTCGACCTCTTCGCTGATGATGGTCTGGATGCCGAACTGCCGCCGCACGTCGTGCGGCAGGATCAGCGCGTCCTGCGAAATGACGGCGATGTTCTTGCGGTATGGCAGGTCGAGGAACGCTGTGCTGGAGATCACCGACTGGCGGATCGGCAGGTGGCCGGTGCGCGCCCACTGGTAGTTGTTGTCGTACAGGAACTTCATGAACTTCAGCACCGCCGGCCGGTTGGCGTCGGTGACGGCGCCGCGCAGCAGCACCCAGGAGTGGCCGTCGGCCCAGACGCCGGGCTTGCCCAATAGGGTCGGGAAGGCAGTGACCCAGTAGCCCTGCGACAGCGGGCTGCCGGACTTGGCCGCGTCCTCGGAGAAGCTGTCGATCAGCCAGGTGCCGCTCATGTAGATGCCGGCCTCGCCGTTCGGGAAGCTGGCGGTGGCGGCGGCATAGTCCTCGTTGTGCGGCGAGTTCGCGTACATCGCGGCGATGGTCTCGACCGTCTTGTGCGCGGCCGGTGTGGCGAAGTCGGCGTGGCTGAAATCGTGGGGGAACAGGGCCGCGCCCTGCTGGCCGAGATAGGTGTAGAAGGTGCGCGCGGCGCTGGCGGCGTCGGGCTCGGCCATCAGCAGCAGCGGCTTGCCGGTCTTGGCGCGGAACGTCTTGGCCTGCGCCAGCAGCTCCTCGGTCGACTTCGGCACCACGGGCGCGCCGCTGCCGTCGACCAGCCCGGCCTGCTTCATCAGGCCGACATTGTAGTGCCACAGCCAGGAATGGGTGTCCCACGGCAGCGCGTAGTAGTGGCCGCCGATCTCGGTGCCGGACTTCGCCGCCGGCGTGAAGTCGGAGGCGTCGATGCCGGCGTCCTTGAACACCGCGTCGAGCGGCTGCACCAGCTTGCGCGCGGCGAAGTCGCCCAGTTGCGACATGTGCATCACGGCCACGGTCGGCACGTCGTGCGACACCAGGCGCGCGGTGATGGTGTTGTAGTACGGATTCCACTCGATGATCTGCGGCTTGACCACGATGGCGCCCTGGTTGTCGGCGTTGAACTTGTTGACCAGCGTGGTGATGATGCCGCACTCGCCGCGCGCCTTGGACACGTCGGTCGAGCTGCCGTAATCGCCCTCGCAGGCGCCGAAGAAGCGGGCGAGCGTGATCGTCACCGGGTCGGCCTTGGCCGGGATCGCGCCCAGCGCCAGCGCCGCGCCGAGCAACCCACCTAGCAATGTCCGCTTCATGTGGTCGTCTCCTTGTTGGGTTGGTGCGGCGATCTGCGTCGCCGTCTCATCGCACCGCGGAGCCCGCGACCGCGGTGACGATGTAGCGTTGGAAGAACAGGTACAGGATCAGCACCGGCAGGCCCGCGAACACCGCCTGCGCCATTAGGTAGCCGAGTCCCTCGGACTGCGCGAAGTTGGTCTGGGTCGACGCCAGGCCCAACGTCAGCGTGTACATCTCCGGCTTGGTGGCGGAGATCAGCGGCCACAAATAATCGTTCCACGCCGCGAGGAAGGTGTAGATGCCGAGCGTCGCCTGCGCCGGCACCGACAGCGGCAGGATCACGCGCCAGAAGATCTTGAGCCGCGAGGCGTTGTCGAGCATCGCCGCCTCCTCGATCTCCTTGGGGATGGCGCGGAAGTACTGCGTCATCAGGAACACCCCGAACGGCGCCGCGAGGCGCGGCAGGATCAGCGCCGCGTAGGTGTTGTGCAGGTCGAGGTCGGCGAAGGTCTTGAACAGCGGGATGATGATCGCCTGCTCCGGCACCGCGAGCCCGGCAAGCACCAGCGCCAGCACCAGGTTGCGGCCCGGGAAGCGGGTGCGGGCGAAACCGTAGCCGGCCAGCGAACACAGGATCAACGTCAGCGCGGTCTGCAGCCCCGAGACGACGAAACTGTTGAATATCCAGCCGGACAGGCCGGAATGGGTGGTGATGTCGGCGTAGTTGTGCGCGGTGAACGGCGGCCGCAGCACGCCGGTGGTGCTGTGCATCAACACGTCGTTGGGCTTGAACGACAGCGCGAACACCCAGGCCACCGGCGTCACCCAGGCCAGCGCCAGCAGCCCCACCAGGCACACCAGCACGAGGTCGCCCCCGCTCATCGCTCCGAGCAGGCGGCGCACCGGCTCAGCTCTCCGCGCCGCGGCTGCGGCCCAGCCAGAATTGTAGCGCGGCGGCCACCAGCATGAAGGCGAACAGCACTTGCGACCCGGCCGCCGCGTAGCCGAGCCGCCAGTCGCGGAAGCCCGATTCATAGATAAATTGTACGATCGGCCGGCTGGCGTTGTCCGGGCCGCCGCCGGTGAGCAATTGCGCCTGGCCGAACAGTTGGAACTGCAGGATCACCTCGACGACGGCGACCAGCACCACGGTGCGTCGGATCGAGGGCAGGGTGATGCGCCAGAGCGTGCGCCACCAGCCGGCATTGTCCAGCCGCGCCGCCTCGTAGATCTCGCCCGGGACCTGCTGCAGCGCGGCCAGGAACAGCATCATCGGCAGCCCGATGCCCCACCACACCGTCACCAGCGCCACTGCCGGGAGCGCCAGCCCCCGATCGGCCAGCACCGCCATCGGTGGCAGGCGCAGCGTGTGCAGGATGTTGGCGAGCAGGCCGTTCTGCGGCAGCAGCACCATGCGCCAGACCAGCGTCACCACCGTGACCGAAAGCACCGAGGAGCCGAAGAACACCGTGCGCAGCACGCCCGAGGCGCGGGTGCGGGCGTTGAGCGCCAAGGCCAGCACGACGCCGAGTGCGATGAACACCGGCGTCGTCATCAGCACGAACAGCACGCTGTTGCGCACGGCGCCCAGGAAAATCGGGTCGGCCCAGAGCTGGGCGAAGTTTTGCCAGCCGACCCAGACGGTATCGCCGCTCAGCAGGTCGTAGTCGTTGAGGCTCATGGCGAACCCCTTGACCAGCGGGTAGACCAGCAGCGCCGCGTAGGCGAGCAGGAACGGCAGCACGAACAGCCCGTTTGACCATGCCGAGCGCTCGGCCCCGGTGGCACGGGGCTGCTCCGCGACCGCCGCGCGCGACGGCTGTGCCACGCCCAAGGCGTCCTGCTGGCTCATGACGCGTGGTACGCCCGGCCGTCGGTGTCGAACACATGCACCTGACTGGCGTCGACGCCGACGCGGATGCGGTCGCCGATCCGCACCGCGCTCTCGCCGCCGTCTTGCACCACGATCTGCACCCCGCCCGGTAGCGTCGTGTACAGATGCGTGCGGTCGCCAAGGTGCTCGATCACCTCGACCTGGCCCTCGATCCGCCCCTCGCCATCGACCCGCAGCGCGTCCGGCCGCACGCCCAGCGTCAGCGGCGACCTGGCCACGGCGCCGGGCAGCCGCACACCCCCCCCCCCCACCGCGCCCCCCGCCCGCCCCGCCACCGAGAAGAAAATAAAGCCGGGGGCGCCCCAGAACCCGGCCACC
>CAXUHK010000079.1:12388-18539 GCA_964250775.1 uncultured Acetobacteraceae bacterium
CCCGGGGGCGGGCCGGGGCCCCCCCCCCCCCCGGGGCGCGCCCCCCGGCCAGCGCGTCCACGTCGAAGAAATTCATGCGGGGGGAGCCGATGAACGAGGCCACGAAGCGCGTGGCCGGCCGCCGATAGATGTCGAGCGGCGCGCCCACCTGCTCGATACGGCCGTTGTTCAGCACCACGATCTCAGTCGCCAGCGTCATCGCCTCGACCTGGTCGTGGGTGACGAAGATCATGGTGGCCTGCAGCCGCTGGTGCAGCCGGGCGATCTCGACGCGGGTGCGGGTGCGCAGCGCCGCGTCGAGGTTAGACAGCGGCTCGTCGAACAGGAACGCCTGCGGCTCCTTGACGATCGCCCGCCCGATCGCGACCCGCTGCCGCTGGCCGCCGGAGAGCTGGCCCGGCTTGCGGTCGAGCAAATGCTCGATCTCCAGCACCCGCGCCGCCTCGGCCACGCGAGCCGCGACGTCGGCCGGCTTGCGGCCGATGTTGTGCAAGCCGAACGCCATGTTGTCGCGCACCGTCATGTGCGGGTAGAGGGCGTAGGTCTGGAACACCATGGCGACGCCGCGCTGCCCCGGCGGGCGCTGGTCGACCCGCTCGCCGCCGATGCGGATCTCGCCGCCACTCAGGCTCTCGAGTCCCGCGATCATGCGCAACAACGTCGACTTGCCACAGCCGGACGGTCCCAGGAAGACGGTGAACGCGCCGGGCGCGATGCGCAACGAGAGGTTCGGAATCACCTCGAGGGCGCCGAACCGCTTGACTATCTCCGTGAGCTGTATCGCGCTCATCGGACGCTTCCTTCCCGGTTTTTAACGTCTTATCATCTTATCAATGCGACGTTAGGGACCGGCTCCACGGTCTGTCAACACGTCATGCGGGGTGGGCCGTCCATGTTCGAGCGTGACCTCGCGGTCGGCACGATGAGCGCGCAAATGGCCAAGCTGCTAGGCTTGCGCATCGTCGCCGGTGATTGGGCGCCGGGCGCGGCACTGCCGATAGAGAGCGAGCTGTGCCGCATCTACGGCGTCAGCCGGTCGACGGTGCGCGAGGCGATGCAGAAGCTCTCGGCCAAGCGGCTGGTCGAAGTGGCGCCGAAACTCGGCACCCGGGTGCTGCCGTTTTCCGACTGGAACCTGCTCGACCCCGAGGTGCTGTCTTGGCGGCTGGGCGTGCAGTTCGACCGCGGCATCGTCAACGACCTCTACGAGGTGCGCCAGTGCTTCGAGCCGCGCGCCTGCTGGCTCGCGGCGCAGGGCGGCACGGCGGAGGACCATGAGTTGATCGCGCGCCGGTTCGCGGCGTTGGAGGCGTCGTTCGGCAACCCGCATCTGGCGGCCGACGCCGACGTCGACTTCCATCTGGCGATCATCACCGCGACCCATAACGGGCTGTACGTGGCGATTGGCCTCGCGGTGCGGACCGGCCTGCGGGCGTCGTTCGCGATGCTGCAGCGGCGAGGCCTGATGCCGGAGCACGATGTGGCGCTCTACCGCGCGGTATGCCACGCCATCCTCGCCCGGGAGCCGTCCGGCGCCGCGGACGCCATGACCGGCTTGCTGGCGGTGACGCGACAGCGCCTGCTGGACGCGATCACGCCCGTGGATTGAGCGCACGGCACTCCCAATAAAAAAGTCCGATTGTAAAGAAATAAGGCTGCAACGCATTCAAACAATCATTGCGGTCAGCGCCTCCGTTAACCAATCGACCCTACCGGGTTCGATTCATCACACAAATCCAGATATCACACGAATGCGTGATCCTCCCTTGCGTTGCCCACGCATGTCCGCGCGGCCGTCGTCGTCAAAACCAAGTTGGACTGTCGTTACATCTGTTTCTTGTTCATGATATTAACATTTTACTTCAAGGGTTCCTAAAGCAGCAAAACGCTTTATCACCGCTCTCACGAAAAAGTGCGTGATACACGCTGGGTCATCGATCACAAACCCGCGAGATCACGATGACCGCCAGCTCCGTTCCCGCCGTCCGCGCCGCCGACCTGGTCGCCTCCCTGGGCGTCAACACGCATATCGACTTTGGTGGGACCTACGCCAACCTCACGACGGTCGAAGCCAACATCAAGTATCTCGGCGTGCAGAACTTGCGTGATAGCTTCGAGAATCCGTCCGACCTCACAACTTGGCTCAACGTCGGCAACGCGACCGGGGTGAAGTTCGACGACTACATTCCCGAGACTTCTGTCTCCGGCATGAGCACCTGGCTGGCCTACGTGCCGCAGCTCGCCAAGGAGGGCGTGCTGAACTTCGTCGAGGGCGGCAACGAGGAGGACGACAGCTACCCGGCCTCGCTCGGCAACACCGTGGCCGCCACCGCCACGTTCCAGCAGCAGGTCTACGCCGCCGCCCAGGCCGCCGGCCTGCCCAGCATCAACATGAGCTTCGGCGCCGGCTGGTCTGCTGCGAACAACTGGCACGGCGACTACGACAAGGTGGGCGACCTCAGCGCCTACGCCACCTACGGCAACGCCCACACCTACCCGAACTACCCCAACGGCGCGCCCGACGCCTCGATCCAGCAGCTCAACGCCGACGCCAAGCTGGCCGCCTCCTCGCGCGCCGTCATCACCACCGAGATCGGCTGGGACGAGAGCCAAGGCTTCACCCAGGCCAACGTCGCCAAATACGTGCTCGACGCCAGCCTCGACGGCCTGAAGGACGGCAACCCCAAGACCTACTTCTACGCGCTCTACGACGACGGTTCGGGCAAGTTCGGCCTGATGAACGCCGACGGCACCGCCAAGCCCGCCGGCACGGCGCTGCACAACCTCACCACCCTGCTGGCCGACACCGGCGCCACCGCGTCGAGCTTCGCCACCGACACGCTGAGCTATACCCTGGCCGGAACGCAGGCCACCGACTCGTCCATGATGCTGGAGAAATCCGACGGCAGCCACTGGCTTGCCCTGTGGAACGAGGGCGAGACCGCCGGCGCGCCGCACACCGTGACGCTGAGCCTCAGCGCCGCCGCCAACATCGTCATGTTCGACCCGCTCGCCGGGACCAGTTCCGTCCAGAGCGCCAGCAACGCCAAGACTTTCGCGATCGGCGTCCCCGATCATCCGGTGCTGGTCGAGATCGTCGGCAGCGCCGGCACGACGACCACCACCACCACCACGCCGGCCACCACCGCGCCGGCCACGACGACGACGACCACCGCGCCGGCCACGGGGACGCTGTCGCCGGCCCCGTCGGTCGTGCTGCCGACCGCGGCGCCCAGCCTGACCGTGGGGACCGCCGGCGCCATCTCCGGTGTTTCCTTGAGCGACGCCTGGGCCGCCAAGACACCAGGGACGCTTGGGCTGAACCTCAGCGTCGACCAAGGCAGCTTCAGCATCCGCAACGCCGGCGGCACGCTGCTGTCCGGCAGCGCCGTAAGCCTGACCGACACCCTGGCCAACCTCAACGCCGACTTGGCGAGCCTGCAGTACACCGGCGGCGCCGTCGGCACCGCGCACCTCACGGTCGACCTCTGGGACCAGGCGGGCGTCGAGAACACCAAGACCCTGGCCGTCACCGTCGCCGCGGCCCCACCCGCGACACTCTCGCCCAACCCCAGCGTCGTGCTGCCGACCACGACACCGACAGACGTGGCGGGCAAGGCGGCGCAGCTCGCCGGCGTGTCGCTGTCCGATCCCTGGGCGGCCAGCGTGGGCGGCACTGGCGGGCTCAACCTCTATCTCGACCAGGGCTCGCTCGGCCTCAAGACCGTCGGCGGCGCCACCGTCACGGCCAACGCCGCGTCGAGCTACGCTGCCCACGTCGCCGACAGCTTGGCCAACCTGAACGCCGACCTCAAGACCATGACCTTCACCGGCGCCAAGGCCGGCACCGCCCATGTCACCGTCGATTACTGGGACCAGGCCGGCAAGGAGAGCACCAGGGTGCTCGCCGTCAACGTCACCACCGCCGCCGCGGCGCCGGCGGCCACGCCGGCGACGCTGGCCACGAGCTTGGCGCGGCCGTCATTCGTGGCCGGCGCCAGCCAGGCCGCCGCGACCACCATCGTCATGCCGAAGGCGGGCGCCGCGCCGGTGACGCTCACGCCCGACTTCGCCGCCGGGACGGTCCTGGACTTCAGCCGCACCCTGGCCACGAGCCAGTGGGACGGCCTCGGCGCCGACCTCTCGCACTACATCAAGGTCGGCGTCTCCGGCCACGACGCCACGGTCAGCGTCGATCCGAGCGGCGCTGTCGGCGGGGCCGCCACGATGGTCGCGACACTGACCGGCCAGGCCGGCGCGACGCTCGCGACGCTCGCGCCGCACGCGATCTTCTGAGCGCCCGACGCAGCGAAGCCGGCGCTCCCGCCTCGAGGCCGCTGGCTTCGCCGTACGCGGAGTTCAGCCGCGCGTCTTGACCGCGTATTCGGCCACGCGACGCGCCAGCAGGCGCCCGGTCTCCAAGTCGCCGGCGTTGGGCGCCTCGTCCGGGCTGGCGTCGGAGGGCGAGGTCGACAGCGCGCCGCCGAAGCCGCCCATCCGGTTCACGTCGTCCGCCGTGGCCGCCTTGGCGCTCGACGGCATCAGGCCGGTGCCGACCCACACCATGCTCTGCTGCATCGCCAGGGTCATGAAGTAGGCGATGGTGCTGAACTTGTCGCCGTTCAGCGAGGCGCTGTTGGTGAAGCCCGCGCCGATCTTGTCCTTCCACGCCTGTCCGAACCAGGGCTTGCTGCTGGCGTCAGCGAACTTTTTGAACTGCCAGGACGGTCCGCCCATGTAGGTGGGGGAGCCGAACACGATGGCGTCGGCCGCCAGCAGGGTGTCCCAGCCGCCTTCGGGCAGCTCGCCCTCGGGGCTGATCGCGAGCAGCGTGGCCTGCGCCCCGGCCGTCCCGGCGGCGCCCTCATGCACCGCCTGCGCCAGCTTGGCCGTGTGTCCGTAGCCGCTGTGGTAGACGATCGCGATCCGCGCCATTCCGCTGCTCCCTGAGGTTCCCGTTCGCGCCGACACCGCCGGGCGACGTGAGCCTACCCAAAGCAGGACCGGGTTTGAAGCGGGCGAGGTGCGTGGCCCTGGTCTGGTCACCTTTGGTTCGCCCGTGGAACCGAACTTCGTGAATTTCCGGCCGCGATCGGTTTTCCTGCCGGTCGGCTCCTGGATCGACAACGGCAACATCGACAAGTTGCGCCGGCTGCTCTGGCCGATTTAGCAGGAGTACGGCGCTGCGCTGAGCTGGGCCGGCCTGATGGTGCTGACCGCGACCTGCGCGGTGGAGTCGATGGGACGCAAGATCTCCGGCTTCGGTGGCGGCCGTCAGGACGCGCGGGAGGTGGACAGCTCGACCTACTGGACCCCCGAGACCGTCATGCTCGGCCGTGGCCGCCGGCACGGCGATTCCAAGCAACGCTGTTACGATCCAGAGAAACCTGTTCAACTTCGGGTGGCAGCCGACGCAGAGCCCGGCCGGCGCCGGGCAGTGGCAGCCGGTCGCGACCACGCCCGATGCCACCACGCCCGACGCGCACATCCCCGGCAAGCGCAAGCCGCCGATGATGAAGACCTCGGACATCGCCTTGCGCCGGGACCCGGAACATGCGCGGATCTGCTGTCGCCACCCCGACAACATGGATGAGTTCGCCGACGCCTTGGCCCGCGCCCGGCACAAGCTCACCCACCGCGACGTGGCGACGCGAAGCTGGTGACGGCCTTCGCCTCGGCTTGGAACAAGGTGATGACGCTCGACCGCTTCGACGTCGCCTGACGACGGATCGCCGGGCGCCGCGAGTGGCGCCCAGCTTTCACTTGGCTGGTTGGTTCAGGGCGCCGGTCAATCCGTAGCGGTGCCAGGGTTCCCGGCCAGGGCCGCTTGCGCCGCCGCGAGGCGTGCGACCGGCACCCGGTACGGGCTGCAGGACACGTAATCGAGCCCGAGTTCGGCGCAGAACGCGATGCTGGCGGGGTCGCCGCCATGCTCGCCGCAGATGCCGAGCTTGAGGCCGGGCTTGGTGCGGCGTCCGCGCTCGGCGGCGAGTCGCACCATCTCGCCCACCCCCTCGATGTCGAGCGAGACGAACGGGTCGCGCGGCAGGACGCCCAGCTCGACGTAGCGCGGCAGGAACTTGCCGGCGTCGTCGCGCGACAGGCCGAACACGGTCTGCGTCAGGTCGTTGGTGCCGAAGCTGAAGAAGTC
>CAXUHK010000080.1:0-18515 GCA_964250775.1 uncultured Acetobacteraceae bacterium
GCCATGACCGAGTGGCGCCTGCTCGGGTCGGCCGGCGGCCTGTCGTGGCTGGAACTGTCCCCTCGCACCGGACGCACCCACCAGGTCAGGGTACACTGCGCGCTGCTCGGCTGTCCGGTGCTGGGCGACGCCGTCTACGGGGCGCCGGAGCAGGGCTTGGCGCTGCACCTGTTGGCGCGCGCGATCACGCTGCCGTTGCAGCCGGCGCTCGCGGCGACTGCGCCGCCGCCGCCACACATGGCTGCCCCTCTCGCCGCGTGTGGGTGGGCCGGGTAAACTGCCGGCGACGGCTCGCGTTGGCCGGTTTTACCACTGCAACATCAAGGAACGAACCATGCGCTCGATACTGCTCGCGGCAACCTTGTTCGGCGCTGCCTCCGTCATGGCCGCCGTGCCCACCGACGCCGCCTCGACCAGCGGCACCATCTCGCTTTCCGCGACCTCTGCCGCGGTGGGTGTCGGCTACACCTGGGGCAACGGCGTGCTGCATTGGAACGGCCACACCTACACGTTCTCGGTCAAGGGTCTGAACGTCGCCGCCGTCGGCTACTCCAAGGTCATGGCACGCGGCGTGGTGCATCACCTCACCCACCTGCACGATTTCGATGGCACGTACGGCTCGTCCACCGGCGAGGCGACGGCGGGCAGGGGCGTCGTCGGCCAGGCGTTGGCCAATACCAACGGCGTGGAAATCCTCATCAACGGCACCAGCAAGGGCGCCAAGCTGTCCGGGTCGGTCGACGGCATCCAGCTGACGTTGAACCAGTAGCCGCCGCTACCCGAGCAGGAACCAGGTCCGGAACACCAGCGTCTCGGGCCAGGTCTGCCGGGTGAGGCCGTGGCGGCCCAGTGCGGCCAGCCGCCGCCACCAGCCGCCGCGCAGCGCCCCGTCGATCGCCACCAGGTCGGCGCGGGCGCTCTCGGTCAGCAGGTCGGGCTGCGCCAGCAGGGCCGCGACGTGCTGGCGCAAGACAGCCATGAACACGCTGGGGCCACGGCGGATCGCGGCGACGCCACGGCGCCACGGCGAGGACGGGCTGCCCACCACGTTGGCCGCGTGCTGCCGGTACAGCACCACCGGCTCGTTGTCCTGCAGCACGGCGCCGCCCGCGGCGGACACCATCAGGTAGCACCACCAATCGTGCAGCGTCGCCGGCGCCGGGCGGCTGGCCGCCACCAAGCGCGCGGCGGCGCAGTTCAGCATCACGGTGCAGCCGGTGGCGATGTTCTGCGTGAGCGAGGCGGGAAAGCCGTTGCTGGTGCCGCTCGGCAGCGAGGTGCCGAGCGGGGCCAACACCGCGTCGACGAGGCGCTGCCGGGCGCAGTACAGGGCCGGCCGCGACGGCGCCTCGCGATGCAAGGCAGCCAGCCCGCGTTCGACCTTGTGCGGCAACCAGACGTCATCCTGGTCGGCGAACGCCACGGCGTCGCGTTCGCCCAGCGTCGACACCACGGCGGCCAACAAGGCGAGGAAACTGCCGGTCACGCCCTGATGCGCCTCCGGCTGCACGATCCGCACGCAGCGGCCCTGGCCGGCGATGGCGGCGAAGTCGCGCATCACCGCGACAGTGGCGTCACGCGAGCCGTCGTCGCGCCAATACAGCACCCAGTTCTCGTGCGTCTGCGTCAGCAGGCTTCCTAGTTGCTCGCGCAGGTACGTCTCGCCGTTGAACGTCGAGAGCAGGATGGCGACGCGCGGTTCGGCTCGGCGCGACGGCATCAGCCCGCCGACGTGCTTTGCTGTGTCCTCATGCGACATTTATCGCGCGAGTTTGTTCGCCATGTCACATAAAACTTGCGTAAGCGAGGCTTGCCAGGGCGGCAGCGCGATGTCGAACCGGCGCGCCAACCGCCCGCAGTCGAGCCGCGAATCGGCCGGACGTCGCGCCGGCGTGGGCCAATCGGCGGTCGCGATGGGAGTGATCTGCGGCGGCGTCACCCGCAGCGTGGCGGATCGCTCGAAGATGGCGCGCGCCAAGCCGTGCCAACTGGTCGAGCCGCCACCTGCCGCGTGGTAGACGCCCGCATCGGCGGCGTCGAGGCCGTCCGTCGCGATGCGCCGTGCCAGGGTGGCGATCGCCTGGGCCAAATCGGCGGCCGAGGTCGGGCAGCCGACCTGGTCGGCGACGACGCGCAGTTGCGCCGGCTGCTCGCCGCCGCGCCGGGCGGCGTTCAGCATGGTGGTGACGAAGTTGCGCCCGGTCGCCGCATAGACCCAGGAGGTGCGCAGCACCAGCGCCCGTGGGCAAGCCTGCAGCACCGCGACCTCGCCGCGCCGCTTGCTGGCGCCGTACACGCCGGTCGGGTTCGGTGCGTCGTCCTCGTGGTACGGCGCGCCCTTGTCGCCGTCGAACACGTAATCGGTGGAGACGTGGACGCAGGGAATGCCCATCTCGGCGCAGGCGCCGGCCAGGATCGCCGGGCCGAGATGGTTGGCGCGCTCCGCCGCCTCCGGTTCCTGCTCGGCGCGGTCGACGGCGGTGTAGGCGGCGGCGTTGACCAGCAGGCTCGGGCCAGCTTCGCGCAGCGTCGCGGCCAGGGTCTCGGGACGGTCGAAGTCGAATGCCGGGCGGCCCACGACGCGATGCGGGAGGTCGGCCAGCGCCACGCCCAGCGCCTGGGCCAACTGGCCGCTGCCGCCGGTGACGAGGATCGGCCGATCAGGCATGGAACCAAGCCTCGCAGTCCGCCAGCCGGGGCAGCGCCATGTCCTTCTCCGACAGGGCCGCCGCCTCGGCCGCGACCGGCCAGGGCAGTGCGAGGTCGGGGTCGTCCCAGGCGATGCCGCGCTCCGCGTCGCGGTCGTAGCCGGCGGTTACCTTGTAGAACACCTCGGTATCGGGCTCGAGCGTGCAGAACCCGTGCGCGAAGCCGGGCGGCACCCAGAATTGCGCGCCGTTCTCCGCCGACAGCGTGGCGCCGGCGTGCCGGCCGAAGCTCCCCGAGCCGTGGCGGATGTCGACCGCCACGTCCCATACCGCGCCGCGCAGCACGCGCACCAGCTTGCCTTGCGCGCTGGGGGCGATCTGGAAGTGCAGGCCGCGTATCGTGCCGGGTCGCGCGGACAGGCTCTGGTTGTCCTGCACAAAGGTGCCGGCGACCCCGGCCTCGGCCATGCGCGCGGCATTGAACGTCTCGCTGAACCAGCCGCGGCTGTCGCCGAAGCGCGGCGGGGTCAGCAGCAGCACGTCCGGGATCGCGAGCCGCTCGACCTTCATCCATGCTCTCCGTCGGCCAGCTCGCGCAGCACGCGGCCCAGCTCGGTCTTGCCCAGCGCCCCGGCATGGGAGCGGAGCTGCGCCGCGTCGACCCACCCCATGCGGAACGCCACCTCCTCCGGGCTGCCGACCAGCATTCCCTGGCGCGACTGGATGGTCTGCACGAAGGTCGCGGCCTGCAGCAGCGAATCGGGGGTGCCGGCGTCGAGCCAGGCGCAGCCGCGGCCGAGCCGCTCGACGTGCAGGCTGCCTTCTTCGAGGTACATGTTGTTCAGGTCGGTGATCTCCAACTCGCCGCGCGGCGACGGCCGCACTCGCGCCGCCAGCTCGCCCACGCGGGCGTCGTAGAAATACAACCCAATCACCGCCCAGTTGCTCACCGGGGCGGCGGGTTTCTCGATTATCTCGACCGGGCGGCCATCGGAATCCATGTTGACCACGCCGTAACGCTCCGGGTCGCGCACCTGGTAGGCGAACACCGAGGCGCCGACCGGGCGCGACGCGGCGGCGCGCAGCGACACCGAGAGGTGGTCGGCGAAGATCAGGTTGTCGCCCAGCGCCAGCGCGCAGGGCTGCCCGGCCAGCCAGTCGCGCCCGATCAGGAACGCCTGCGCCAGCCCTTCCGGCTTGGGCTGCTCGGCGTAGGTGAAGCGGATGCCGAGCCGCTCGCCGTCGCCCAGCAGGCGGCGGAACTGCGGCAGGTCGTTGGGCGTCGAGATCACCAGGATGTCGCGGATGCCGGCCAGCATCAGCACCGACAGCGGGTAGTAGACCATCGGCTTGTCATAGACAGGCAGCAACTGCTTGCTGGCGGCCAGCGTCATGGGGTGCAGCCGCGAGCCCGAGCCGCCGGCGAGCAGGATGCCCTTCTGCATCACGCGGCGTCCTGGCCCTGGCCCAGCCGCTGCCCGGCGTAGCCCCCGGCGCGGATCGCCTGCCACCAATCGCGATGGGCCAGGTACCAGTCGACGGTGCGGCCGAGCCCACGCTCGAAATCGTGCGGCGCCCGCCAGTCCATCGCCGCCTCGGTGCGGCTCGGGTCAATCTCATAGCGGAAATCGTGGCCGGGGCGGTCAGTGACGAACTCTATCAGCCGCGCGCGCGGTCCGGCCGGGTCGGGCAGGAGGGCATCCAGCGCCGCGCAGACCGCTTGCACCACCTGCAGGTTGCTGCGCGGCTGGCGGGCGCCGATGGCGTAGGTGGCGCCCGGCTGGCCGCGCTCCAGCACCCGCACCAGCGCCTCGGCGTGGTCCTCCACGAACAGCCAGTCGCGCTGGTTCGAGCCGTCGCCGTAGACCGGCAGCGCGCGGCCCTCCAGCGCGTTCAGCAGCACCAGCGGGATCAGCTTCTCGGGGAATTGCCACGGGCCGTAGTTGTTGGTCGTGTTGCTGACCAGCGTGGGCAAGCCGTAGGTGTGCCGCCAGGCCCGCACCAGGTGGTCGGACGCCGCCTTGCTCGCCGAATACGGGCTGCGCGGGTCGTACGGTGTGGCCTCGGTGAACGGCGGGTCGGACGGGCCGAGTGCCCCGAACACCTCGTCGGTCGAGACGTGGTGGAAGCGGAACGCGTCCCGCCGCGCCGCTGGCAGCGCTGCCCAGTGGGTCCGCGCGGCGTCCAGCAGCACGTAGGTGCCAAGCACGTTGGTGTGGATGAACGGCCCCGGCCCATCTATCGAGCGGTCGACATGGGTCTCGGCCGCCAGGTGCATCACCGCGTCGGGAGCGTGGGTTGCGAACGCCCGCGCCATGGCGCCCGAGTCGGCGATGTCGGCGCGCAGCAGCGTGTAGCGGCCGCCGTGGGAGCCCGCGTCGCCCAGCGCCTGCTCGGAGGCGGCATAGGTCAGCTTGTCGACATTGACCACGCTGTGCCCGGTGGCGGCCAGGATGTGCCGGATCACCGCCGAGCCGATGAAGCCGCAGCCGCCGGTCAGCATTATGCGCATCGAACGTCCCATTCATCGGCAGATGGCAGGAGCGGCCTTTTGGCAGCCCCGGCGCATCGCGGCAACTTCGCCGCTGGTTAAGCCCTTCGCGCCGGCCCGGCGCATCTGTTATGAGAGCGGATCAAAGCACGGAGCCGCGGCTTGCCCAAGAGCGCCTATGTGCCCCATATCGACTTGCTGCTGTCCGCCCTGCGAGTCGAGCGCGAGCGGTTGGACGGCCAGTCCAAGATCGCTGTCGACGCCGCGCTGTTGCGGGCGCTGATCCAGCTCGCGGTTGAGCAGCTTCCGTTCAACGAGGCGTTCTACCGCGCGACCTACCCTGACGTCGCCGCGGCGCACGCCTCCGGCGCCGTGCCGAACCTGCGCGAGCATTTCGTCCGCACCGGCTTCTTCGAGGGCCGCGCCGGCGCGCTGCCGGAGATGCACGACGCCTATTACGTCGCGACCTACCCCGACGTGGCGCAGGCGCTGCGCCGTGGCGAGATGGCCAGCGCGTCCGAGCATTACGTGCGCTCCGGCGCCGCCGAGGGGCGGGCGCCCAACGCCGCCGCCCGCGCCGAGATCGACGGCTGGCTGGCGTTGCTGCGGCCGGCCGCGGAACGCCGATGAGCAGCCGCCTGCAGCGCGTCCACGGCCTGCTGTGCTCGCGCTTCGTGGACGACGCGATGTACCGCGCGGCTTTGGGCGACGGGCGGGCCAACCTCGCCACGGTGATGCGCTACGTCTCGCTGCCGGTGGCCGGGCGGCCGGCGCTGTCGCCGTATTTCGATCCCGAGTTCTATCGCGCGACGGCCACCGACCTGACGCGGATCCACGATCCGTTGCTGCACTTCCTCGAACACGGGTTGGCGGAATGGCGCGACCCGCACCCGCTGGTCGACCTGTACTGGATCGCGGCGCAGGAGCCGGCGCCGCTCGGGGCCACGCCCGACGCCGACGCGCTGGCGGCGTTGCTGGACGGCGATTCGTGCGACCCGTCGCCGTATTTCGACATCGGCTTCTACGCTTCGCAGCCTGGCGCGCCCTCGCGCGGGATGCTGCGTCATTTCCTGGCGGATGGCGCCGCAGCCGGCCTTCGACCGAACGAATGGCTCGACCCTGCTTGGTACGCCGCGACCTACGACGACGCGCCGCCGGCGGCGCTGGAGGCGGTGCGCCATTTCGTGCTGCACGGCGACGCGCTCGGGCGCGCCGCAGGGCCGGCGTTCGACGGCACGCTGTACCGCAGGCGGTACACCGACGGCGCCGACGCCGGCGGGCCGCCGCTGCGGCATTTCCTGGCCACCGGCCGCGCCGAGGGCCGGCAGGTGCCGAACGACCGTCCGGCGCCCCCGGCCGGCCCCGCCGCCACGACGGCGCCGGCCACGGCTGGCGGCGCCATCGAGACCGAGCCGCGCGCCATGCGGGCCGCCTACGACAGCCTGGCGGCCCGCCTCGCCGAGCGCCGGCAGGTCGAGAAGGACGCGGTGCGGCCGGTGCCGCCGCCGTTGCTGGCCTGCGCCGATCCCGTCGCCGCCATCGCCGGGATCGCGCTGCCGGCCCGCGCCGCGCCGCGCCTGTCGATCCTGGTGCCGGCGTACAACGAGTTCGAGCACACCGTCGCCTGCCTGCTCGCACTCGGCCGCGAGCCGCCGGCCGCGGCGTTCGAGGTGGTGCTGGCCGACGATTGCTCGACCGACCCGGACATGGCGCGGCTGCCGCAGGTCGCGAACCTGGTCGTGGTGCGGCAGGAGCGCAACCTGGGCTTCATCGGCAACTGCAACGCGGCGTTCGAGCGCTGCCGGGGCGAGCTGGTGCTGCTGCTCAACAACGACGCGCAACCATTGGCCGGCGCCATCGACCGCCTGGTGGCGGCGATGGACGCCGATCCAGGCATCGGCGCCGCCGGACCCAAGCTGGTGTATCCGAGCGGCCGGCTACAGGAAGCCGGGTGCGCGCTCAAGCCGAATGGCGACAGCATCATGATCGGGCTGTTCCGCGACGCCCTTGAGCCCGGTTTCTGCTACGACCGCGACGTCGCCTACTGTTCCGGGGCGGCGCTGCTCGTGCGCAAGGCGTTGGTCGGGCCGGAGCTGTTCGATCCCGCCTACCGGCCGGCCTATTGCGAGGACGCCGACCTCTGCCTGCGGCTGCAGGCGGGCGGCCACCGCATCCGCTACGTCGCCGGCGCCACCGTGGTCCACCATCTCAGCGCCTCGACCAACCGGCAGGACCAGGCGCGCAAGCTGCAGGGCATCCGGCGCAACCAGCACGAATTGCAGGCGCGCTGGGGCGGGCGGTTGGCGGCGCTGGATAGGACGCGGCCGATCGCCTTCTACCTGCCGCAGTTCCATCCGACGCCGGAGAACGACCTGTGGTGGGGCGCCGGCTTCACCGAATGGCGCAACGTGGCGCGGGCGCGGCCGAGCTACGCCGGGCACTACCAGCCGCATTTGCCGACCGACCTTGGCTACTACGACCTGCGCGTGGCCGACGCGCTGCGGGCGCAGGCGGGGCTGGCGGCGCGCTACGGCATCGAGGGCTTCTGCGTCTACTACTACAATTTCGGCGACCGCCGGGTGCTGGGCACGCCGCTCGCGGTGCTGCGCGCCAACCCGGACGTCGATTTCCGCTACTGCCTGTGCTGGGCCAACGAGAACTGGACCCGGCATTGGGACGGCGGCGAGCGCGAGATCCTGCTGGAGCAGCGCTACGACGCGGCGACGCTGGACGGCATCATCGCCGACGCGGTGGCCGACGCTGGCGACGCCCGCTACCTGCGGGTGCGCGGCCGGCCGCTGTTCCTGGTCTACCGCCCGCTGCTGCTGCCCGACGCGGGGGCGTTCGCCGCCTCCTGCCGCGCGGCGTTCGCGGCGGCCGGTTTCCCCGGCGTGCATCTGGTGTATGTCGAGAGCATGGAAGCGGTGGACCAGGGACTGCGCCCCGTCGACATCGGCTTCGACGCCGCCGTCGAGTTCCCGCCGCACGGCCGCGCTGTCACCAGCGAGGCGGCCGCCGAGATCGTCAAGGAGGGCTGGACCGGCTACCGCTACGACTATGCCGCGACCGTGCTGGCGTTCCTGACCCGCGCGAGCGTGCCGTACCCGCGCTACCCGGCGGTGTTCCCAAGCTGGGACAACACGCCGCGCCAGCCGTTGCACGGCACCAGCTTCGACGGTGCGCGGCCGGCGGCGTTCCGGCTCTACGTCGAGGGCAAGATCGACGAGGCGCGGCAGTTCCTGCTGGGCGAGGAGCGGCTGCTGTTCGTCAACGCCTGGAACGAGTGGGCGGAGGGCGCGCACTTGGAGCCGGACACCGGCCACGGCCATGGCTGGCTGGAGGCGCTGCGCGACGGTGTCGAGGCACGCACATGGATGTAGATCCGGGCCTGCTTATCGACCCACCCGTGCAGCTGGCCGACATCCCGGTGACGTTCATCGGCCATCCCTTCGCCTCGATCGGCATGGGCGAGCAGTTGCGCAGCCACGTGGCGGCCGCCGGCGCGGTCGAGCTGCATCATCGCGTGCTCGACATCTTCCGCTACTCCGGCCGCAGCGACGAGGCGCACCACGCGGCCCTCGCTGGCCTGGAGATCACCGAGGTGCCGGGCGGCATCCGGGTGTTCCACGTCAACGGCGACGAGGTGGAGCGGGTGGTGGCGGCTCTGGAGGCGCGCGGCGGCGGCATGGACGCGGGCGTCAACGTCATCGTGCCGGCCTGGGAGCTGCCGACCTATCCGAAAGTCTGGGCTCGGGCGTTGGCGCGGTTCGACGAAGTATGGGCGATCTCGCGCTTCGTGCGGGACAGCTTGGCGGCATCCGGCGTCGCCAGCCATGTCGTCGGCCAGTCGATCGAGGCGCCAGCCGGTCCGCTGCTGCCGCGGCGCTGGTTCGGCATCCGCGAATCCGCGTTCGCGCTGCTGCAGTTCTTCGATCTCTCCTCGTACGCGGCGCGCAAGAACCCGGAGGCGGCGCTGGTGCTGCTGGCGAAGCTGCGCCAGCGGGCGCCGTTCCGCGACGTCCAGCTCGTGCTCAAGATCAAGGACGGCGAGCGGAGCGGGGCGGCGTGGGCCGCGGCGCAGCCGCCCGACCCGCAGGTGCGGCTGCTGACCGAGCCGCTCGACAGCCTCGGCGTGCGCAGCCTGATCGCCGCCTGCGACTGCTTCGTCTCGCTGCACCGCGCCGAGGGGTTCGGGCGCGGGCTGGGCGAGGCGATGGCGGCCCGGCGGCTGGCGCTCGGCACCGCATGGTCGGGCAACCTCGATTTCATGGACCCGGCCAACTCGCTGCCGGTGCGTCACCGCCTGGTGCCGGTGCCGGACGGCGCCTACCCGCACGGCGAGGGCCAGTCCTGGGCCGAGCCGGATGTGGGCCACGCGGCGGAGCTGGTCGAGCCGCTGGTCGAGGACCGGGCGCGGGCACGGGCGCTGGCGGCGCGCGGGCAGCAAGCCGTGCTGCGCAGCCATGGCCACCGCGCGGTGGGCTTGCGCATCCTCGACCGGCTGGAGGCGCTGAGCGCCCTGGCGGCGGCACGCTCCGTCAAGGCCGCCGGCCGGCGGCGCGCCAGGTGACGTTGAACCTGGCGCTGGCGGCGGTGGCGGCGGCGCTGGGGTCCGGCGCCTATGGCTGGTTTTTCAGCCGCGAGATCGGCCGCGCCTGGCGGCGCTTCGCCGGCCGCCGCGAGCGCCGGCGGCAACGCGAGGCGGCCGCGCGCGAGGCGTGGGCGCGGCACTTGGCGCAACTGCGCACGCCAGCCAGGCCGACCCAGGTCAGGGCCCGGCCCGGCCCGCTGTTCGTCCCGGACGATCCCGCGCCGGCGCGGGCCGCGGCCGTGCGGCCGGGCGCGAAAATCCTGCCGTTCCCCTCGCGCGGGCGGCGCGATCCCACGCCCTAGCGATGCCGGCCGCCCGTGGCCGGAATTGTCGCTTTCCCGCCACACTGACCCGGCCGCAATCGTCGCGTTCAAGGATTGTCACCGGAACCGCCGATGTGCGTGGTTGACCCCGCGCGGTGGAGTTCGGCATTAGACGAACCGTCGAGGTGTGAAGCAACAAGTCAATACGGTGACAGTGACGCGCACGGTGTCACTTGCTTGTCACAATCCAGTTGTCGGGAATGCTTGGATCGGGTCGGTTTCCCTGTAGCCGAAATTGTTGTCGAGGAACAACGACTATGATGAACAGTGTAGCGAGCAGGCTTGCGGGCGGCGGCTTGCTTGCCGCCACGGCGCTGGCCGGTGGGTTGCTGGCCAACCATCCGGCGGCTGCGCAGAGCGCGTCGCAACTGGCCGGCATCCAGGAACAGATCGCCCAACTCCAGGCGCAGTTGCGGCGGCTGCAGCGCGAGGCGGCGCAACGCGACGCGGCGCTGAAGCGGGCGCAGGACGACGCGGCGCAGGCGCGCGCGCAGTCGACCCAGGCGGTGCAGCAGTCGCGCGCCGTCCCGGCGGCGACCACGGCTGCGGCCGCGCCGGCGTTCCCGCAGGGGCCGTTCGTCGGCAACGTCCCGAGCAACGGCACGTCGCTGGCCGGCTCCAGCCCGCAGGCGATCGTCGGCACCGACGTCAACGCCAACAACCCCACGTTCCGGTTGGGCGGCGTGACGCTCACGCTGGGCGGTTTCACCGACCTCACCGGCATCTACCGCAGCCGCAACCTGACCTCCGGCACCGGCACCACGTTCAACGCCATCCCGTTCTCCAACAGCCAGAACGCGCACACCAGCGAACTGCGCGGCACCGCCCAGGTCAGCCGCTTCAGCCTGTTGGTGCAGGGCAACACGACCGACCACAGCACGGTCGCGGGCTACGGCGAGTTCGACTTCAACGCCTCGGCGGCCTCGGCCAACTCGTACCAGTCGAACAGCTACACGCCACGCATCCGGCACCTGTACGGCACCTATGACGACAGCAAGTACGGCGTCCACATCCTCGCCGGCCAGACCTGGAGCTTCCTGACCCCCGAGACGGTCGGCATGGTGCCGCGCAAGGAGCAGATCCCGCTGGTCATCGACACCAACTACCTGCCCGGCTTCACCTGGGACCGCAACCCGCAGCTCCGCATCACCAAGGACTTCAACAAGAAGTTCTGGATCGGCGCGTCGATCGAGGCGCCGCAGACCGCCTACTCGTTCGCTACCGCCTCGGGCGGCGTGCTGCCGCTGCAGCCCGGCCAACGGACCGGCAGCACCATCGACTACAGCAACCCCGGCAACAACACGCTGAACTCGACCGCCAACTACAGCATCGACGTGGCCCCGGACATCATCGTCAAGGCGGCGGCCGATCCAGGTTTCGGCCACTACGAGGCGTATGGCCTCGGCCGTTGGATGAAGAGCCGGGTCTCGACGCTCGGCGCCGGCAAGGACGAGGTCGCCTTCGCGGGCGGCGTCGGCGGTGCCGCGACGATTCCGCTGGTCCCGAAATACGTCGACCTCACCGGCGACGTGCTCGCGGGCTACGGGATCGGCCGCTACGGCGCCGGGCAGCTTCCGGATGCCACGTTCAAGGCGAACGGGTCGCCGTCCCCATTGCCGGAGCTGGTGGCGATGGTCGGCGTGATCGGGCATCCGGTGAAGTCGGTCGACCTGTACGGCTACGCCGGCATGGAACAGGTCGGTCGCAAGACCTTCACCTCGGGCGGCACCACCTACGGCTATGGCAGCTCGGCCGTGAGCACCGCCGGATGCACCACCGAGCTCGCCACCTGCAACGCGCAGACGCGCAGCCTGGTGAACGGCTCGGTCGGCGGCTGGTGGCGGTTCCTGCATGGCGGCTTCGGCACCTTGCTGGCCGGCACGCAATACTCCTACACCAAGCGCATCGCCTTCCACGGCGCGGGCGGCCGGCCCACGACCGACGAGAACGCGGTGTTCGTGACGCTGCGCTACCTGCCGTTCCAGTAACGGCGCGCGCCTGGACGGAGAGGGCCGGGGAGCGATCCCCGGCCTTGCCCGTACCTGCCACATGGTGACTGAAGAGCTACACCGTTCGCTGACAACGTTACGAGGCACTTGACGCTGCGCCGGGCACCGTCGCAAAGGAAGGTTATATTCGGCAAAATACGGCGAAGGGCGCTGCTGTCACAATGAAAGCCATGATGGCCCGGCTTGCGGGCAGCGGCTTGCTTGCCGCCACGGCGCTCGCCGGCGGGTTGCTCGCCAACCACCCGGCGGAGGCGCAAAGCGCGTCGCAACTGGCCGCCATCCAGGCGCAGATTCAGCAGTTGCAAGCCCAGTTGCGGCGGCTGCAGCGCGAGGCGGCGGCGCGCGACGCCGCCCTGAAGCGGGCGCAGGACGACGCCGCGCAAGCTCGCGCGCAGTCGATCCAGGCGGTCCAGCAGTCGCGCGCGGTGCCGGCCACCGCCGCGCCGGTGTCACGGCAGGGTCCCTTCGTGATAGGCAACTCGGGCAACGGGCCGTCCGGCAACGGGGCGTCGCTGGCCGGACCCAGCCCGCAGGCGATCGTCGGCACCGACGTCGACAAGACCAACCCGACGTTCCGGCTTGGCGGCGTGACGCTTACCTTGGGCGGCTTCGTCGACCTCGCCGGCATCTATCGCAGCCGCAACCTGACCTCCGGCACCGGCACCACGTTCAACGCCATCCCGTTTTCCAACAGCCAGAACGCGCACACCAGCGAGTTGCGCGGCACGGCGCAGTACAGCCGCTTCAGCATGTTGGTGCAGGGCCATCCCGATGCCAAGAGCACCATCTCCGGCTACGGCGAGTTCGACTTCAACGCCTCCGCCGCCTCGGCCAACTCGTACCAGTCGAACAGCTACACGCCGCGCATCCGCAACCTGTACGCGACCTACGACGACAGCCGCTACGGTATCCACATCCTCGCCGGCCAGAGCTGGAGCCTGCTAACGCCCGAGATCAGCGGCATCGTCCCGCGCAAGGAGCAAATCCCGCTCACCATCAACACCAACTACCTGCCGGGCTTCACCCAGACCCGCAACCCGCAGCTCCGGGTGGTCAAGGACTTCGACAGCAAGTACTGGATCGGCGCTTCGCTGGAGGCGCCGCAGGCCGCCTACTCGTTCGCCACCGCCTCGGGCGGCGTACTGCCGTTGCAGCCCGGCCAACGGACCGGCAGCACTATCGACTACAGCAACCCCGGCAACAACACGCTGAACCCGACCGCCAACTACAGCATCGACGTGGCGCCCGACATCATCGTCAAGGCGGCGGCCGATCCCGGCTTCGGCCATTACGAGGCATATGGCCTCGGCCGCTTCCTGAAGAGCCGGGTCTCGACGCTCGGCGCCGGCAACGACAAGGTGGCGTTCGCCGGCGGCGTCGGCGGCGCCGCGACGCTCCCGCTGATCCCGAAATACCTTGACGTCACCGGCAACGTGCTGGCCGGCTACGGCGTCGGCCGCTATGGCGCCGGCCAGCTCCCGGACGCCACCTTCAAGGCGGACGGCTCGCCGGCGCCGCTGCCGGAGCTGATGGGCCTGGTCGGCCTGATCGGGCACCCGGTGAAGTCGGTCGACCTGTACGCTTACGCCGGCATGGACCAGATCGGCCGCAAGACCTTCACCTCGGGCGGCACCACCTATGGCTATGGCAGCTCGGCGGTGAACGACACTGGCTGCACCACGGAACTCGGCACCTGCAACGCGCAGACCCGCAGCCTGGTCAGTGGCGCGGTCGGCGTCTGGTGGCGCGTTCTGCGCGGCGGCTACGGAACCGTGCTGACGGGCGCCCAATACGAGTACATCAAGCGCATCGCGTTCCACGGCGTCGGCGGTACCCCGCGCACTGACGAGAACGGCGTGTTCGTGTCGCTGCGCTACCTGCCGTTCCAGTAACGGCCACAATTGGCGAAGTCCGGAGCGCGATCTTTGGATTCCGTCATGTCGCCACGACGTCCGGCTCGATGTCGCTGAGCCGGGTGATGTCGGCGACCGTGCGCCCGGCCTCGTCGCGCGACACCGCATCGACGTAGCGCACGCCGAACAGGATATCGTGCGCGCCGTAATCCTTGGTGCCGGTGACGCTGGTCTCCAGCGTCACGTCGCGCGCCGTGACCGAGAAGAACAGCCGCACCTGGTCGCGCGCCATGCGCTCGGCGTCGTAGCCGGCGAGCGGGCTCGACGCGTCGATGGTGTGCATCGCGGTCCAGGTCAACGCGAAGATCGGCACCCTCGAACGCACCAGCGTCAGCTCGGTCGCGAAACGGAATAGGCGGCCCTCGGTGGTGATCTCGGTCAGCAAGGCCGCGAGCGAGGCCGAGGCGTTGGTCAGGACGGTGGAGTGCGGGTTGGCGACCCGGATCATCAGCGTCGGCTGCCCGTTGTGCCGCGCCACGACGGCTTGGTTCGCGTACCACAGCCGGGCGCGGGCGCGGGCGAAGCGCACGAAGATCAGGCCGGTGACGAGGGCGCTGAAGCCGATGCCGGTGATGATCTCGACCGAAGCGACGATGTGGCCGTACAGCGTCGAGGGCGACATCACGCCGTAGCCGACCGTAGCCATGGTCTCGATGCTGAAGAAGAACGGGCCGCTGTAGCGGTCGGGCGTCAGGTTGGCGACGCTGCCGGGCTGCAGCGAGTACAGCACACCGAACAGCAGGTTCAGCGCCAGTTCGGCGCCGACCAGCAGCAGCGTGAACTGCCACCAGCGCAACGACACCGCGACGTGGTACGGGTCGCGCCAGTCGTGCCTGCTGCCGCCGCGCTTGGTCAGCTCGAACGCGCCGGCTTGCACCCGCATGTCGCCGCGCTGGCGGCGGAGCGGTTGCTTCAACGTCGCCATCTATCGTCTGGGCCGGGCCGTGGCGGGATGGGCGTCGAGCACGGCGTGCAGCGCCGCCACCGCGCTGTCCGGCAGCCGGGCGATGGTCTGCGCCAGGCGGTTGGCCAAGGCGGTGTGCGCCGGCGACAGGCCGGCGGTGTCGACCACCACGCGCGGGTGCGAGAGCCGGGCGAGGCGGGCGACCTCCTCGGCCTCGTCCCAGATCAGGTCGAAGGCATCGCATACCTGGTGCACCAGGCCGCTGCCCGGCGCGCCGCGGCGGCCGTGCTCCAGAGCCGACAGGTAGGCCTGCGAGATCTGAAGCCGTTCCGCCAACTGCTTCAGGGGCATGTCGCGGCTGGCGCGCAGCTCGCGCAGGCGTGCGCCGAACGGCGTCATCGCGGCCGGTTCATCGAAGACGGCGCAGCAGCAGGCGGACGCTGCCCGGATTGGCGGCGTGCGGGTGGCTCGCGGCCAGCACCAGCGGGCGCAGTGCCGGGAGGTTCAGCCACATCGGCAGTTCGCGCCGGATCACGCCGCCGCCTTCGCCGCTGCCCCGTCCGGTGATAATCTCGACGCAGCGCACCCGGTCGGCATGGGCTGCTTCGAGGAACTCGTGCAGCGCGTGGTAGGCGCGCTGGGCGGTGCGGCCGTGCAGGTCGAGCGTTCGCATCGGCGGCAGCTTGCCGGAGCGCAGGCGGTTCCAACTGGAATTGTCGAGGCCGCCAGGATGCTCGCCGACCGCGATCAGTTTCGCCGCCGTCGCGGCGCGGAACCGCGGCACGGCGATGTCGGGGAGGGTGACGCTGGGCGCGGGAGTGGCCGTCGCCGGCGGTGACGGCACGGGGACCCCCGGCAACGGCGCGACGGTGCCGGCATACGCCGCCCACTCGGCGCGGTCGGTCTCGGTCAGAACTTTGCGACGATAGGCTCGCATCGCGCTCAGGTCTGTGGCGCGGCGGTCTGGTCGAGGCCGCGGGTCAGCATGGCGATGTGGTGATCGAGGCTGGCTTCGAGCCGCTCGGACATGAATTGCCCGTAGGGCACGGGGTTGGCGGCCAACTGCGACGACTGTAGGGCGTCGATATACTCGGCCCGGTGCTCCGGCCCGATCACCAGCGGCGGATAGCCGGCGCGGAGCAACACGAGCTTCATAAGCAGCCGTGCGCTGCGGCCGTTGCCGTCGCTGAACGGGTGGAGCGTCACCAGCCGCTCATGGGCGGTGAACGCGGTATCCGGCGTGGCGACGGCGACGGCGAGCCAGCGCCCGAAATCGCCCATCAGCGGCACGATCTCCGCCGGTGACGGCAGCTTCAGGGGCGACCCGACGATCTGACGTTGATGAGTGCTGTACTGTCCAGCCTCGCGTGGGTCGGCGCGCAAGGTAGCCAGGCGATGGACTTCGCGGACATCGCGCTCCCGCAGCGGCTCGGTCCGGTTGGCGAGGGTTCGGATGTAGTGCAGCGCGTCGTTGTGATCGAGCGCCGCTAGGTGGTCCTTGAGCGGCTTGCCGCCGACGGTGATCCCATGTTCGAGCACGATGGCGGTTTCGCTGCGGGTCAGCGTGCTGCCCTCGATTGCGTTCGAGGTGTAGGTCAGCTCGACGTCGTACCATGCCGCCAACGCCGCCAAGCTGCGGCCCGATAGCGGCCGCAGCCGGTCCAACTGGGCTTTCTTGGCGAGGATCGACGCTGGAGTCACCCGTCCACGTCCACCAGCACCACGTGCAGGCGACGCGGCCCGTGCGCGCCCAGCTCCAGCACGCTCTCGATGTCGGCCGAGCGCGACGGACCGGTGACGAGCATGACGTTGCGCGGCATGGCGCCGCCGGTCAGCGCGTCGTGATTTTCGGCGCGCAGCAGGTCCCACGCTTCCTCGTAGGCGCCGACCACCCGCGATGTGCGCAGCACCACGATGGCGGTGTCGCTGAGCAGGTTGAGCGTGGTCGGACGGTCGGGCGCGCTCGGCAGCATCAGCGTGCCGGTCTCGGCGATGCCGGCGAAGCCGTGCTGCAGGCTGACCAGGTCGGACGCCTCGGCGCGGCCCTCGCGCAATCGCAGCAGCGGTCGGCTGTGCCACGGGATCGCCCACAGCTCCCGATGCGGCGCCATCGCCAGCTCGCCTGGCAGGTTGTGGCCGGCGAGGTAGTCGGCGACCGCGCCCGGAACCTCGGCGGCGGTCTCGACGCGCGCGACGGTGCCGAACTCGCGCTCCAGCCGGGCCATGAACAGCGCCACCTGCTCGTGGTGCGGCAGGCGCGACCGGGCCGGGATCAGGTGGCGCGGGTGGCCGGCAAGGCGGGCGCGCAGCGCCATCGCTTGATCGTCGGGCAACGGGCCACGCCGCAGCCCGCGCCGGATCGCCGTCAGCATCGCCTCGCGGCTCATAGGCGCGCGCGCTGCTGGCGGGCGTAGCGGGCGAAGAAGGTGTCGCCCTCGGGCAGCGGCAGGTCGCGGCCCTCGGTCCAACCGCCGGCCAGCGGCAACGAGCGCAGCCGCCCACGCTTCCCGCCCCACGCCCTCATCCCGAGTGCGGCCGCGCGCGAGGCGAAGCGGTAGGCGGCGGGGCGCTTGGCGAACCACGCCCACACGGCGAGGTTGCGCCGCACCGCGACCGGCGAGAGATGGCGCTCGAACTCGCGCTCGCGCCAGTGCCGCATCATCTTGGGCAGCGGGATCTTGACCGGGCAGACGCTCTCGCACTTGCCGCAGAAGGTGCTGGCGTTGGGCAGGTGCCCGGCCTGCTCGACGCCGATCAGGCTCGGCGTCAGCACGCTGCCCATCGGGCCGGGGTAGACCCAGCCGTAGGCGTGGCCGCCGACCGCGCCGTAGACCGGGCAGTGGTTCATGCAGGCGGCGCAGCGGATGCAGCGCAGCATGTCCTGGAACTCGGTGCCCAGCATGTTGCTGCGGCCGTTGTCGGTCAGGATGACGTGGTACTCCTCCGGCCCGTCGAGGTCGCCCGCGCGCCGCGCGCCGGTCGAGAACGTCGTGTAGACGGAGAAGTCCTGGCCGGTGGCGGAGCGCGCCAGCAGGCGCAGCAGCGAGGTCGCGTCCTCCAGCGTCGGCACCACCTTCTCGATCGTGGCCAGCACGATGTGGACGCGCGGCAGCGTCTGGGTGAGGTCGCCGTTTCCCTCGTTGGTGACGATGACGCTGCTGCCGGTCTCGGCAATGAGGAAGTTGGCGCCGGTGATGCCGACATCGGCGGCGAGGAACTTCTCCCGCAAGCGGGTGCGGGCCTCGGTCAGGATGTCGCGCCGGTCGGCGAACACGCGATCGGCCGGCAGGTCGGTGTGCGCGGCACGGAAGCTCGCCTCCCAGTCCTCGCGGTTGAGGTGGAAGGCGGGGGCGATGATGTGGCTGGGCGGCTCGCGGCGGAGCTGCAGGATATACTCGGCGAGGTCGGTCTCGACCGGGGTGACGCCGTGCGCCTCCAAATGCTCGTTGATGCCCAGCTCCTCGCTGACCATAGACTTGCCCTTGGTCACGGTGCGCGCCCCCACCCGCTCGCAGATCGCCAGCACGGCGGCGCGGGCGTCGGCGGCGGTGGCGCCCCAATGCCCCGGGCCGCCGGCGCGCGGCACGCGGGGCGCGAAGGCCGCCAGGGAGAAGTCGAGATGGGGAAGGGGGGGGG
>CAXUHK010000081.1:0-18372 GCA_964250775.1 uncultured Acetobacteraceae bacterium
GCCCGCGAGAACAATAAATCGCTTGCATCCAAGAACCCCAATCAGAGAGGACACTCAGGGCACGGCCCGGAGATGTTCGACGAGCAGGCGCGCCACCGCGTCGCGCGCCTCGACCTGCGGCATGTGGCCAACGCCCGGAAACAGGTGCTGGGCGATCGTGCCCGGCAGCCCTGCCAGATGCCGGGGCGGAATGATGCGGTCGGCTGCGCCGAACACCACCCGGATCGGCACCGTCAGGCCATCGAGCGCCGCGCGGACGGAGAACGCCTGCTTGCCCTCGGGAAAGACCTGCCGAGCGATCTGCCGCTGTGCCTCGGCGACACCCGGCTGCGCCCGGGTTTCGGCCGTCACCTGCGTGAAGGCCGGGTGCAGGCTTGCGGGATCGGCTACCAGCAGCCCCATCCAGGGTGCCAGCTCGTCCTCGTTGCGGGAGCTGCAGAAGCCGGCCAGAAAGTCGCCGTTGATTTCCGGCCCGAGGCCCGCCGCCGACAGCAGGAACAGCGACCGGACCCGAAAGCCCGCCGCTGCCGCGACTGCCACGGCGACCGCGGCGCCCAGCGAGTGGCCGACCAGATCGGCCGCCGTCACGCCCTCCTCCGCAAGCGCTGCGGCGACCGCCAAGGCCATGTCCGCGAGGCTCGCGGCCCCGCTGGGCGATCGACCGTGGCCCGGCAGGTCGATCGCCAGGATGGGGCGCGACAGCGCCGCGCCAGCCGCCAGGATGCGCCAGGAATTATGGTCCGCGCCGAAGCCGTGGAGCATCACCACGGGATCGCCCTGGCCCTTGCGCAGCCGGACGCGGTGGAGTTCCGAGGCATGGCCTGTAGGCATCGTGGATTCCTTGCTGTAGTGAGCCGACTTCGCCGCCGGGAGAACAGGTTCGATGCGCCCCCTTTCCGAGATGCCGGATGCGGATGCGGCGCGCATCCGCTTGGTGCTGACCGACATCGACGACACGCTGACCTGCGAGGGGCGCCTGCCGGCCGACGCCTACCGCGCGCTCGAAGACCTCACGAAGGCGGGCTTCGTCGTGGCCCCGGTCACCGGGCGTCCGGCCGGCTGGTGCGACCTGATCGCCCGCTTCTGGCCGGTGGCGGGCGTGGTCGGGGAGAACGGCGCGCTCTATTTCGCCTACGATCAGGCCGCGCGCACGATGCGCCGGGTGTTCGCCGCTCCCGCGGCCGAGCGTGCCGCCAATCGGGCGCGGCTCGACGCGATCATGGCGCGCGTGCTGGCCGAGGTTCCAGGTGCCGCCGTCTCCGCCGACCAGGCGTACCGGGAGGCGGATCTCGCGATCGACTTCTGCGAGGACGTGCCGCCGCTCGACATGGCAGCCGTGGCGCGCATCAAGGCGATCTTCGAGGAAGCCGGGGCGGTGGCGAAGATTTCCTCGATCCACGTCAACGGCTGGTTCGGCCAGTACGATAAGCTGTCGATGACCCGGCGGTTCGCGCGCGACATCGCGGGCCTGGACATCGATGGCGATGCGAACGATCAGGTCGTGTTCGTGGGCGACAGTCCCAACGACGCGCCGCTGTTCGGCTTCTTCCGCCAAGCCTGCGGGGTGTCGAGCGTGCGCCGATTCGCGGGGCACCTGGAAGCGGAGCCCGCCTACGTGACGCAGGGCGGCGGCGGCGGCGGGTTCGTAGAGGTCGCCCGCCGCCTGCTCGCCGCCCGGGCGGCGGCCTAAGCAAGCGCCATCGCCGGTCAATGCGTCATGCGGCCGACGAGACGCGCCCGCGCCGGGCTGTGCCAGAGCTTCCGCGCCGAATCGACCGTCTCGAGGTAGTGCGTGAATCCGTCCTGGTAATGCTCGGCGGCGGATTGCGGCTCGATGACCGCTTCGGAGCGCGTCCAGGCCGCCGGATCGTAGGGGATGCCGAGCACGTCCATCGTCGCGATCGCGGTGCCGCGCGCACCCACCTCGGGCCGGCGCGCGATGTGCAGCGGCGCCTGCAGCACGTCGGCGATCATTTGGCACCACATGCGCGAGCCGGCACCGCCGCCACAGACCGAAAGCCTGCCGTCGAAACCTGCGGCCTCGATGCAGTGGCGCGCGGCGTAGGCCACCGATTCACAGACCGCCGTGACCAGGTCGGCGCGCGTGGTGCCCATGCTGAGGCCGGCCAGTTGTCCGCGCGCGGACACGTCGCAGAACGGCGCCCGCTCGCCGGTCGCGGCAAAGTAGGGCAGTGCCGTGACGCCACGCGCGCCGGGGACGCTCTCCGCCAGCAGCGTCTCCAGCGCCTCGGGCTTGGCGCCGACCAGGGACAGCACCCAGTCGAGCGAGGCGGTGCCGACCATCGCCGGGGCGGCGCGCAGCCAGCGCCCCGGATTAGGCATGCACAGCGTCATGCCCATTGGCTCGCCGCCCGTCTCGACCCGGTCGGCCAGCACCTGACAGGCGAGGGTCGTGCCGATCGTGATGATGCCGTCGCCGACTCGGGTGACGCCGGCTCCCATGGCACAGGCCGGCATGTCGAACGGGCCGGCATGCACCGGCAGGCCCTGCGGCAGGCCGGTCAACGCGGCCCCCGCCGCCCCCAGCGGATAGGCCCGGCCCGGTGACGCAGCGACCGGAGCCAGCAGACGCGCGTATCGTTCCAGGCCCAGCAGGCGGAGGATTTCCGGGTCGTATTGCCGCGTCCGGGTATCGAGGAACGGCAGCGACGCATCCGACGCCTCGGTGACCCGCTCGCGGGTCTGGCGCTGCTGGCGGCCGGCCTTCCGTTCGCGCGGGGGCGGGGCGGGCGCGCGCGTCTCCGGCTCGCACTCGGCGAGCGCCGCCAGCAGCGGCGCGTGGCAGCCTGCGAACATGGCGTTGCCGTTGCGGCGGAACACCGCCTCGTAGGCGCCGTCCTCCATCCAGCGGCGCAGGGCGGCGTTGCCGCGCCCGTCGAGCCAGGAGATTCCCGGCCGCACCGGCCGTCCCTCCTCGTCAAGCAGCCAGAGCCCGTCGCTCTGACCCGTGATGCCAACCGCGACCGCTGGCCGGTCGGAGGCGGCGCGCACCTCCGAGACCACCGCGCCGACCGCGGTCACGATCTCCTCGAAGTCCTGCTCGATCCGCTCGGTGCTGACATGGCGCAGCGTGGCCCGGCGCGACGCGACAGCCAGGATCTCGCCGTCCAGCGAGAACGCGGCGGCCTTGGTCATCGACGTCCCGAGATCGATGCCGATCAGCATGAACGGACTCCCCCCACGGCACCTGGCGCCGATGACGCAGGCTTTTTATGTTTGAACATCTGCCTCAGCGGTCCCAAACCGTTGCGACGCAAGCAGGAGAGCGACGGCCAACGATGAGTGATTTCGACAGGAAAGGGAGCGAAGCCGCCCGTGCCGCCTGGCTCTACTACCATGAGGATCTTACCCAGGGTGAGATCGCCCGCGAGCTGGCGGTCAGCCGCAGCACGGTCACGCGCCTGCTGCAACGTGCCAAGGTCGACGGGCTGGTGCAGGTGTCGCTGAACGTGACCGCCGGCACCTTCCAGGCAGAACGCAAGCTCGAACGCGCCTATGGACTGGAAAGGGTCCGCATCGTCCCGACCCCCAGTGACGGCGCGACGCAGAAACGCTGGCTCGGCCACGTCGCGGCGGAACTGCTGCTGCCGATGGTGGCTGAAAACGCGGTCGTGGCGGTCAGCTGGGGAACCACGATGCAGGCGATGGCCGACTCGCTCGTCGGTCAGAACCCGATACCGGGGGCGGAGGTCGTGGCCATCGTCGGCGGCCTGCACAACGCGGCGCTTGGCAGCGGCACGAACGAGATCGCGAACCAGCTGGGCCACTACTTCAACGCGACCGTGCATCCCCTGCTCGCGCCGATCTACGTCCAGGACGAGGCGACCGCCCTGGGCCTCGTCACCGATCCCGGCATCCGCGACGCGCTCCAGCTCGCCGCAAGGGCTTCGGTCGTGGTCTACAGCCTGGGCGCGATGGATGACGAGGCGACGATGTTCAGCCTGGGTCATATCGATGGTGAGCAAAAACGGTTCTTGCGCGCGCGGGGCGCGGTCGGCGACGTCGTCTGCCGCTGGATCGACCGGGACGGCCGGCCGGTCGCGCTGCCGGCGTCGATCAACCCGATCGGCATCTCTCTCAACGACCTCCTGTGCATCCCCCGCCGCCTGGCCGTGGTGGGTGGCGAGGGCAAGCAGGAAATCGTCCGCGCCGGCCTGCGCGGCGGTTTCGCCACCACGCTGGTGACCGACGAGCGCACCGCCGAGTACCTGCTGGGCGCCAGATGACGAACGCGGCGGCCGGGCCTGCTGCGTCACGCTGGCGGCGCCGCTTGCTTCAGCGCGGCCTGCAGCTGCGCGAAGCTGTCGCGCAGTCGGGGATAGAGCTGGATGTAGATTTCGTAGAACGGATCGTAGGCGGCGCATGTCGGCTCATGCGGCCGGAAGGTCCGCCCGACCCCGCTCATGCGAGACGCCGCCTCGGCCAGGTTCGCGTGCAGCCCGGCGCCCACCGCCGCGAGCATCCCGGCGCCCAGGCAGGTCGTCTCCGTCTCGCGGGTGACTTCGATCGGGCGCCGCAGCACGTCGGCCATGATCTGGCACCATAGCGGACTGCGCGACCCGCCGCCCATCGCCCGGAAGCATTCGATGGGAGCACCCAGGGTCCGCTCCACGCCCGCGGTCGACAGGCGCTGCTCCATCGCGAGGCCCTCCAGCAGCGCGCGATACAGATGCGCCTTGCCGTGCTGTGGCGACAGGCCAAAGAACAGGCCGCGCGCGTTGCCGTCCCAGTAGGGCGACAGGGCGCCGGCCAGGTACGGCAGCGCCAGGAGACCGTCCGATCCGACTGGAATCCTGGCCGCCGCCGCCTCCAGCACCTGCTCGGCCGAGACGTCGAGGCCGAACGGCCGCGCCGGGATGTCGGAGAAGCGCTCGACGAACCAGGCGACGTTCAGGGTGCCGCCGCCGATGAACGTCTCCGGCATATAGGTTCCGGCAGCGGCCCCGGACATCGTGCGGAACTCGTTGCCCCAACGGTAGTCCGCGCTGAAGTTGCCGGAGACGATGCCTGTGCCGAGGTTCAGATAGGCCGCACCCGGGGCGGTGATCTCGGCGCCCAGCCCCGCCGCCTGCCCGTCACCGATTCCCGCGACGACGGGCAGGCCCGGCGTCAGCCCCATCCGTTCGGCAACCTCGTCCAGCAATCCGCCGAGGACGGTGCCGGGAGCGTGGATTTCAGGAATGTGGTCCGGCTGCAGGCCGACTTGCGCCAGCAACTCGACATCGAGCGCGAAGCTCCGCATGTCGAGCACGCCCAGCGGGTCGACACTGCCATGGGACGTGCGCCAATGCCCGGTCATGCGGTGGACCAGATAGGCGTGCACCTCGGCGACCCAGCGTGTCCGCTCCAGAACCCGCTTCTCGTGCCGCCGCAGCCAGAGCAGCTTGAACCAGCTCGTCGTGGCATTCGGCGGCTTGCCGGTCACGGCATGAACCCGTGCATTGCCGTAGGCGGCAATCTCGTCCGTGGCGCGCGTGTCGAGCCAGAGCATGGCCGGACGGATCGCCGCGCCATCGGCATCCAGGCAGACGAAGGTCTCTCGCTGATGGGTGACGCAAAGCGATGCGATGCGCTTGGCGTCGACCTGCCGGGAAGCGGCTTCGACCGCTGTCACGACGGCGCGCCACCAGTCGATCGGATCCTGCTCGCCCCAGCCGGGATGCGGCGCGGTGCGCGCGATGGGCACGCGGCCTTCGGCGATCGCCCGACCGTGCCGATCCCAGACGACCGCCTTGGCGGCCGTGGTCGAGCAGTCGATGCCGATCACCAGGTCGCGTTTCATGCGCCTTGCGCATCCGCCGCGGCGCAGGCGCTCTCGACCCGGTCGAGCACGCGCGTGACACCTGCGTCGTCCCACCAGCCGGCGAAGGTCAGCAGGTCGGCGATGGTGAAGCGTTCCCGCATGAACTGGCAGTTCGCGACGGCCCAGCGCAGCAACTCCGCGCTCGGCGCCGGGTCGAGGTCGCCGGCACGCATCGGCGCGCGCGCACGGTGCAGGCAGGCGGCGATCGTCTTCGAATCGAGCACGAGCGCATCGCGCCCGTCACGACTGGCCGGCCAGTTATCGAAGAATGCCATGACGGCCGCACGGCTGTCGTGCCACTTGGCCAACTTCTGCCGGTAGTGCTTGCAGCATTCCGCGCCGATGCGCCCGCTTGGATCGAGCGCGGCGAAGGCCGTGCCCGCGCGGCGCTCCCACCTGTCGGCGTTCCCGAACAGGCGCTCGGGATCGGGCGGCGTCTCGATCATGCGCTCGCAGAAGACTTCCCATGCCGCCGCCGCAATCACCGAGGCGACGCCGACCTGCGCGCCGTGCAAGCCGGTCGGCTCGCCGCGCTCCGCGCGGTGCATGTCCAGCATGTGGCTGACCAGGTGCTCCATACCCGACAGCGATGCGCTGGTCCCGCCCACGCCGGTGACGATCCCACGCATCGCCAGCGCTGCCGCCAGACGCCGGACGCCGGCCACGCTGCGGCGACCGACTTCGGCGGCCCAGTCCGCCACCCCTTCACCACAGAGTGCCAGCAGGTCGATCAGCACCGGTGAGAACGTGTCGTCCAGGCCGCACCGTTCGGCGAGGAACCAGTCGCCCGGCGCGCAGTACATCGACAGCAGCTCGCCGAATCCCGCCGCGTTCAGCGCGTGCGGCGCGTCGGCGATGGTGCGGCAGTCGGTCAGCACCGCGTCGGGCCAGCGCGACGCGATGGTGCGCTTGACGCCATTCTGCAGCACGACCGAGACGTTGTCGGTGAACCCGTCCACCGAGGCCGCCGTCTGTACGACCACGTGGGCAGCGACGGCCGCGCGCATGGCGGCGACCTTGCCGATGTCGGTGATCGTCCCACCGCCGACGGAGACGATGCAGTCGGCTCCCGCCACCGCCGCGGCGGCGCGATCCAGCACCGTCTCGTCGGCGTGCAGGGTCGGATAACCGTCGTCGATCGTGATGCGCCGCACGTCGAACCGCGCCGCGAGCCGGTCGGCGACCATCGCCTTCAAGTCCTGCCCGTCGCGCCGGATCGGCACCGGGTCGGCCAGCACGTCGACCCGGGGCTGCGACCCGGCCGTACGGCCGCCCCGCCGCAACTGCCGCTCGACCGCCTCGACCAAGCCGCCTAGCGCGTCCTCGTCGACGACGAGCTGGTCGATGTCGAGGGAACCGAACTGGCCGCGCGCGTCGCGTTGCGCGAGGACGCTGCGTATCTTGTCCAACCGCGTCAAGTCCGACAGCTCAAGGGGTAGCGGCATCAGGCATCTCTCCTCGGTTGGCCGTGCGTGCGAGGCTTAGTAGCGAGTGCGCCGGTCGGTCATCACGGCGAAGATGATGGCCGCCCCGATCACCACCGGCTGCAGGTTCGGCGACACGTTCAGCAGGTCCATGCCGTTGCGCAGCACGCCGATGGTGAGCAGGCCGATGAACGTACCGAGCATGCTGCCGGACCCGCCGGCGAGGCTGGCACCGCCGATCACCACCACGGCGATGACGCTCAGCAGGTCGTTGACGCCGGCGGTGGGCTGCGCCGAGTCGAGTCGCGATTCGACGACGATTCCGGCGACCGCCGCCAACAGCCCGGCCACCGCGTAGACGCTGACCCGGATCAGCCGCACGTTCAGTCCCGAGAGCCGGGCCACCTCCTCGTTGCCGCCGACCGCATAGAGCGCGCGGCCGCTCGGCCGGAAGCGGAGCCAGAAAGCGGCGATCAGGAAGATCACGCCCAGGATCACCGCCTCGAACGGAATCCCGAACAGGCGGATCGAGGTGATCGCGCCATACCAGTCCGGAAAGCCGGTGATCGGGTGCCCGTCAGTGATGAACAGGGCGAAACCGGAGCAAGCCGACATGGTGGCAAGCGTGGCTACGAACGGCTGGATGCGCCCATAGGTCGAGAGCGCCCCGTTGATCGCGCCGACCAACGTCCCGAACGCGAGGCCGGCGAGCACCGCGAGCGGGAACGGAACGCCGACGGCGGTGTACAACCAGGCATTCACCATCACGCTCGTCGCCAGCACCGCGCCGACCGACAGGTCGATGCCGCCGGTGATGATGACCAGCGCCGAGCCGGCGGCCATGATCCCGATGTCCGATATCTGGCTCAGCACGTTGACGACGTTGCGCGCGGTCAGGAAGTAGGGCGACGACAGCGACAACGCCACGACCACGACGATCAGCCCGAGCAGCGGTCCCGGCACGTGACGGTAGATGGATCGAACGCGCGATCGGACGTCGCGCACGCTCGGATCGCGCGTGTCGGCCGGCGTCAGGCTGGCGGACTGGGTCATGGTCGACCTTTCAGGACAACAAGCGTCAAGAAGCCACCGCGAGTGCCATCACCCGCCCCGGCGTCGCTTCCTCGCGGCCGAGCACGCCGCGCTGGCGCCCGCCGGCCATCACCACGATCCGGTGCGACAGGCCGAGCACTTCCTCCAGCTCCGAGGATACGACGATCACCGCCACGCCCTCGGCGGCGAGCGAGCGGATGATCTCGTAAATCGCCATCTTGGCGCCGACATCGACGCCACGGGTCGGCTCGTCGACGATGAACACCTTCGGCGTATTCAGGAGCCATTTTGAGATCAACACTTTTTGCTGGTTGCCGCCGGACATGCGGCCGACCGGCTGGCGCACGTCGCCGCGAACGTCGAAGCGCTGCTTCTGCTGCTCCGCCGCGCGATCCACCGTGCCCGGGGCAACGACTCCCCAGCGCAGCAACTGTCGCTCCCACGGCAGGGAAATGTTCTTGGCCACGGTGCGGTCGAGGTTCAGGCCCTGACCCTTGCGGTCCTCGGGCACCATGTAGATCCCCGCGGCGATGGCGCCCTTCGGGCTGGTGAGGCGGACCACCTTTCCCTCGACCTGGATTTCACCGCTGTCCAGGCGGTCGGCCCCGGCGATGGCGCGCACCACCTCGGTGCGGCCGGCGCCGATCAGCCCGGCGATGCCGAGGATCTCGCCCCTGGTCACCTCGAACGAGATGTCACGGAAGGCGCGGCCGCGGCTCGCACGCTCGACCCGCAGCACCACCGCGTCACCGCGCGGACGCGGGGCATGATGTTCAAAGGTGAAGTCACGGCCGACCATCGCGCTGATCATGTCCTGCTGGGAGACATGACCTTCCCAGGCAGCGACGCGCTCGCCGTCGCGCAGGCACACCACGCCGTCGGCCACCTCCTGAATTTCCTCCAGCCGGTGTGAGACGTAGACGATGCCGGCGCCGTTCGCCTTCAGCAGGCGGATCTGGGCGAAAATCCGCGCGGCCTCCGCCTCGCCGAGCGAGGCCGTCGGCTCGTCGAAGATGATGTAGCGCGGCTTGCGGGTGATCGCCTTGGCGATTTCGATCCCCTGCTGCACCGCCATCGACAAGCCGCCCACCGTCCGCCTCGGGTCGACGTCGACGCCCAGCGCATCGAGCACGACCTGCGCCTCGCGCGCCATGCGTGGGCGGTCGATACGGCCGCGTGCCAGGGGGTAACGGCCGAGGAAGATGTTTTCCGCGACCGTCAGGCCGGGTAGCAGCCGGATTTCCTGGTGGATGAACGCGACGCCCCGCTGCATCGCGTCCGACGGCGACATCGGCGCATACGCGGCGCCATCCATCGTCATCCCGCCTGAACTGGGCGCCACGACGCCTGCGACGATCGAGTTCAGCGTCGACTTGCCGGCGCCGTTCTCACCGATCAGGCCGAGCACCTTGCCAGGACGCAGCGACAGGTCGACAGTCTTCAGCACCGGGCGGCCCGCGTACTCCTTGGTCAGTTGCCGGCAGTGCAACCCCGGTTCGTTCATGCTGGATCCCTCCCGTTCTCCCCGCGCGCTCAGGCCCGGCCGTGTTCGACCGGGCCGAAGCGCGTTACATCGCCTTCGCAGCCGGCCCGTAGAAATCCTCGGGCTTGTTCGCGTCGATCGACTGCTTGGTGAGCAGGGTCGTCGGCATGTACTGCACCGCCGGGATGCCCTTGCCGGTGCCGGCCATGATCTTGATCGCGTCCTCGACCGCCATCTGGCCCATGCGGTACGGGTTCTGCGCCATGCTGCCTTGCACCAGGCCGGACTTGATCGCCGGGAACATGGTGGGGAAGCCGTCGATGCCGATGAACACGAGATTGGCCCGGTTTGCCGCCTTGGCCGCCTTGGCCGCGCCGAGCGCCATCGCGTCGCTCTCGCCGAAGATGCCCTGCAGGTCGGGATTCGCGGTCAGGATGTTCTGCGTCGCCTTGTAGGCTTCGGTCTCGTCCCAGTTGGCCGTCTGCTGCGCCACGACGTGGATGCCGGGGTTGGCCTTCAGCGCCTCCTGGCAGCCCTGCGTCCGCTGCAGCTCCGCCGTGGCGCCCAGCACCCCGTGCAGGATGGCGATGTTGCCCTTGTTGCCGATCTGCTGGAACATCCAGGTGCACAGGTCATGCGCGGCCGCGACGCTGTTGGTGGCAATGTAGGTGGCGAGCTTGCCGCTGCCGGCTTCCGGCCGCTCGTCCACGGCGATGACCGGCACATCGGCTCGGTTGGCCGCCTTCACGCCGGCCCCCGCCGAGGTCGAGTCCTGCGAGATGAAGATCAGCGCGCCGACGTTCTGCACCAGCAGATCCTGCACCTGCTTGATCTGCAGGCTGGAATTGTTGCTGGCCGAAGTGATGCGCAGCTCGTAGCCGGCCTGCTTGGCGGCGTCGCGCATCCCGTCGACGGCGGCGACGTAGAACAGCGACTTCTGATCGGCCACCGACACGCCGATCGTAGGCTTGTCGGCCGCCCGCGCCATCGGGAGCGTGCCGGCCGCGGCCAGCATCGCCGCGCAGCCCGCCACCCGGGCGTACTGCGTCATTTGGCCCGGCATCTTGCGCTTCGTCATGATCGTTGTCCTCCCTGTTTGGATTTTATCGTTGCCGCCGGGAACCTTGGCGGGCGGGCCCGCTGGTCAGGCGGCTGCGGCGCCTGCGCAGCCGTACAGGCGCATCTTGTCGACGGTGGCGGCCACCATCCTGGTGCGGCCCTCCGCCATCGCTTCCTCAAGCTGCCGGTCGCCCTTGGCCCACACGGCCTCGAACCCGGCGCGGAACGCATGGCGCAGATCGGTGTCCGCATTGAACTTGCACACGCCGGCCGCGCGGGCGTCGCGCACCTCCTGGTCGGACAGGCCGGAGGCGCCGTGCAGCACCAGCGGGATGCCGACGGCCGCCTTGATTTCGCGCGTTCGATCGATGCTGATCGGCTGCTGCGGCCGGCCGGGGACCACGCCGTGCACGATGCCGACCGAGATCGCCAGCGTGTCGACGCCGGTCTCGGCCACGAAGCGGCGGGCTTCCTCCACGTTGGTGTAATAGGCCGCCCACTCGACCTCCTCGTCGGCATCGGGAATCTTGCCGAGTTCGGCCTCGACCGGGATTCCGAACGCATGCGCGATCTCGACGATCCGGCGCGTGCTCTGGATGTTCTCGTCCAGCGGCAGATGCGCGCCGTCATACATGATGGAGGTGAAGCCGAGCCGGATCGCGTCCATCACCTCGTCCCAGCTGCCGTGATCGAGGTGGATGACCACATCGGCATTCGACCGCTCGGCCACGCGCCGCGTCAGCTCGTAGGCGCGTGCCACGCCCATATGCGGGATGATGGCCCGGCCGACCTGCAAGACCACCGGCGACTTGGTCTCCTCGGCGGCGCAGACCAGCGCCTCGCACGTCTCCTCGTTGTGCATGTTGAACGCCCCGACGGCGTAGCCACCCTGCCGCGCGTTCTCGATGACGCTACGCGGGTCAACCAGTCTCATGTCTGCGCTTCCTCTGTTGATGTGCCAGTTCTTGGGTCGGAGACACTACGCGACATCGGCAACTTGCCGCTGCTCGGTTCGGGTATCGCTCGCAAACCCGGTCTCGGGCACCGCAAAGCGTTCGACGTAACGCCGATAGTCCGTGACTTCGCGATCCCGCCGCGCGTCGTCCCATCCCAAATGGGCGGCCAGGATGCCCGCGGCGCGGTCCACGACGTCCAGTCCGAGGCTAGTGTTGTGGCTGACGATCGTCCGCCGGATCAGCACGTCGGACAGGGTGCGCGCGAACTCGGTCCGATAGGTGAACACCAGTTCGGCGCCGATCGTGCTGGTCGCCGGATCCACCAGGTCCAGCAAGGCCGGCTCGTGGCGGCCGAGCGCGACCACATCGGCGGCCCGCGAGCCGTATAGTGAGATCAGGTGATCGACGATGGCCGCGCCGAGACCGCTCGCCTCCAGCAGATGGTCGCGAAACGCGGTCCAGTCCGAGACCCGTGCGCCCAGAAACGGCATGCTAGCGGTTGTGCACCGGGGCGGCTTGCGGCCGAGCTGCTTGAACACGGCGTCGATTGCCTCCTCGGCCAGGCTGCGGTAGGTGGTGAGCTTGCCGCCGATGATCGACAGCAGGCCTCGCTGCTCGGGCGCATGGTCGTGGATCACATGGCTGCGCGGCACCTTCCACTCGGACCGCTCAGGCACGAACGGCAGCGGGCGGATGCCGCTATAGGTGTAGAGCACGTCGCTCATCCGCAGGTTGGCCTGCGGGATCAATCGGTTGACCTCGCCAAGAAGGTACGAGATCTCAGATGTGTCGGCGCGGGCGGTCTCCGGCGCGGCCTCGAAGCGCAGGTCGGTGGTGCCGAGCAGGTAGCGGTCGCCCCATGGGATGACCAGGACCAGCCGGCCGTCGATCTGCGATTCGTAGTACACGACATCGCTTGGGGCTCCGGGGAACGGGCCGACCACGGCGTGGCTGCCCTTGGTGCCGCCGATATGGCGCCGCTTGGTCCGGTTGTCGTTGGACAGCACGGCGTCGACCCATGGCCCGGCGGCATTGACCACGATCCGCGCACTCAGCGCGTGGCGTTCGCCGGTGAGCCGATCGGTGAAGCGCACCCCGGACACCGTATGGCCGTCGCCGACGAGACCGTCCACCTCGCAATGCGTATAGAGCTTGGCGCCGTCGGCACAAGCCGAGAGCACGACTTCCACGCACAGCCGCTCGGACCAGATCACCTGGCCGTCCATGAACACCGCCGAGCCGTTCAAGTTGGCGGCGTCCAGGCCCGGATTGCGCTTCAGCGTCGCCTCGCGCGACAGCACCGTGTGCGACGCGGTCGACTTGTCCCAGGACAGCACGTCGTACGCGACCATGCCCGCACGGACAATCCACTTGGATCGCCGATTGTAGCTGTAGAGCGGCATCATCACCGGCACCGGCTTGACCAAATGCGGCGCCAATCGAAACAGCCGCTCGCGCTCGCGCAACGATTCGCGCACCAGCCGCACATCGCCCTGCTCGAGATAGCGCAGTCCGCCGTGAATCAGCCGGCCCGACCAGTTCGACGTGCCGCTGCCGACGTCCTCGCGCTCGACCAGGGCAACCCGCAGGCCGCGCGCGGCCGCATCGCGGGCGATGCCGGCGCCGTTGATGCCGGCGCCGATCACGATCAGATCGAAGCTACCGCTCGGCATCGGCACGCCCGCGTCCGCCGCCGTTCCCGCCATCCGTTCCGCCGTCACCATGGTTCGTTTCCCGATGTCTGGAGGTCAGTCAGACGTGGTGCCCGGATCAAGTCACGCAGCCCCATCGCGTCGCCGCCCCGCATCAATCCGGCGACTCGATAACTCCCAGCACTGAGCGCACCTTGGCGCGTTCGTTCTCCTGCACCCTGATCTCGGTCAGGATGCCGTCGCCAGGCGACTCCAGCTCCTGCGCCGCCTTTTCAGTCTCGATCACGGCAATTATCTCGCCTTCGGTCACCTGATCGCCGACCTTCTTGTTCCAATCAGTAACCAGCCCTTCGCTCATTCCCATGCCCCACTGGGGTAGCAAGATTTCAATCTTCAAGGCGGGCCTCCCTGACGCATCCTCGGGTTTCGCAACAACTCAGTTCGAGCAGATCGCAACGATCGCGGCGGCGATCTTCTCGGTCGTTGGATACAGCTCGGCCTCCAGCACGGGGCTGAACGGCACTTGCATGTTCGGCGCCGCGACCCTGCGGATCGGCGCCCGGAGGAAGCGGAACGCCTCGTCCGCCGCCATCGCCGCGATCTCGGCGCCGGCGCCGCAGGTCCGGTGCGCCGGCTCGGTGATCAACAGGCGTCCGGTCCGCTTGACCGATTCGACGATCGTCTTGGTGTCGAGCGGCACCAGCGTGCGAGGATCGATCACCTCGGCCGAGATGCCGCGCTCAGCCAGAAGCTCGGCCGCGGCGAGCGCCAGCGGCACGCAGCCGGAGATCGCCACCACGGTGACGTCGCTGCCCTCGCGGCGCACCCGGGCTTGCCCGAACGGGATCCGGTACTCGCCCTCGTCGACGTCTTCCTTGAGCCCCCACAGCGGCACCGCCTCGAAGATCAGCACCGGGTCGTCGCTGTCCACCGCCGAGCGCAACAGCCCCTTGGCGTCGCTCGGCGAGGCCGGCACGACCACCTTCAATCCTGGCACGCCCATGAACATCGGATACGGCCGGTCCGAATGGTGCGCGCCGGTGTTCAGCCCGTAGAACATCGCCGAGCGAAACACGACCGGGATCGAGCTCTGGCCGCCGAACATGTAGCGGTTCTTCGCCGCCTGGTTCACGAACTGGTCCATCGCCATGTAGAGGAAATTGGAATAGGACAGGTCGACGATCGGACGCAGCCCGGTCATCGCCGCCCCGATCGCCGCTCCCACCATCGCCTCTTCGGCGATCGGCGTGTTGCGAACGCGCTTGCGGCCGAACTGCTGGACGAAGTCGCCCGTCTCGGCGCGTGTCTTGCCGCCGCCGGTAGTCCCATACACGTTGGCTTCGACATCCTCGCCGAAGATGATTACACGCTCGTCAGCCAGCATGGCTTCACGCTGCGCCGCACCGATCGCCGCGATGTAAGTCATTTCCGTCACGGCACGGCCTCCAACTCGTAGGCGTCCGTGTACAAGTCGTCGAACGCCGTGCTGGCCTCGGGATAGGGACTGCGATTGGCGAACTTCACCGCGTCCTCGATCTCTTGGGCGACCTCCGCCTCCAATGCGACCAGGGCGGTCTCGTCGGCGACGCCGCGGTCGAGCAGCACCTGGCGGAACAGCTTGATCGGGTCGCGCGCGAGCCAGCCTTCCTTCTCCTGCGCGTTGCGGTAGTCGACGGTCAGGCGCAGCCCCTCGGCGTGCTCGCGATATCGATACGTCATCACTTCGATCAGGGTCGGCCCGTCGCCGCGCCGCGCCCGCTCCACCGCGTCGCGGACGGCGTCGTAGACCTGCAGTACGTCCTGGCCATCCTCGACCAGCACGCCGGGCAGGCCGAAGCCGTGCGCGCGATCGGAGATGCGCCCGCCGGTCACCGTGCGCGACGGCGTCGACAGCGCGTAATGGTTGTTCTCGCACAGGTAGATCACCGGCAGCTTCCAGGCTACCGAGAGGTTCAGGGCCTCGTACAGGACACCCTGGTTGGCGGCGCCGTCGCCGAAGAACGACAACGCCACCCGATCCTCGCCGAGCACCTGCGCCGATAGCGCCGCGCCGGTCGCGATCGGGATGGATGATCCGGTGACGCCGGACTCGCCGAGGCTCCCCACGGCTGCGTCGGCCAAGTGCATCGAGCCGCCCTTGCCTTTGCACACGCCGGTCGCCTTGCCGAGAAGCTCGGCCATCAGCGGCCCCAAGGCAGACCCCTTGCCGATCGGGTGCCCGTGGCTGCGGTGGTTGCCGGCCATGCGGTCCTGCTTACGCAGCGCCATGCAGGCGCCGACCACCTGCGCCTCCTGCCCGATGCTGGTGTGGATCGTCCCGGGGATCAGGCCGCGCATGAGCATCTTGGCGGCGCGTTCGTCGAACAAGCGTATCCGCAGCATACGCCGCTGCATGTCGAGCATCGTGTCCCGCGACGCGGCCATTCTCTTGCTCCGTTCCTACCCGCGCTTTTGAAGCGTTTGTTCAAGCCGTAATCTTTTGTAGCAGGCCGGCGTGCGGACGCAACCTAAATCAGAGGGCACCAGTACGTTTGTGTCTGCTTCCCGAGTGGGCGCTGTCGCTTAGGCGGCCTGTGTTGCTGCCTCGCCGGAACTCGGCCCGTGCCCCCGCCTGACCTGGATCGGCGCCCAGGACGCCTGCTGCTCCAGTGCGATGTCGCCGCCGCGTGCCAGCTCCAGCCCGGCGCCGAAGGTGCTCGCGACCGCCTCCCGGCAGCGCCGCCCGCGGTCCGCCACCGTCCCCGGCACGTCGGGCAGGAACGCCGCCAGCGGCGCCCCGCCCTGCCCCATTGCCGGCAGCACCGCCCGGATCCGGGCGGCCGCGTCCGCCGGCGACCAGAACGGCGGCAGCGGCCCCAGGTAGCGTTCGGCCGCATCGGCCGGCAGGCGGATCGCCGCGAGACAGGCCCGCAGCAGCGCGGTGATGTCACCGGTCCGCCGGGCGCTGACGGTGCCGGCCTCGCCGGCATGACCACGCTGGACCTGGCCGCGCCGGAACACGTCACGCCCGAGTTGGTCGCGTCGCTCCAGCCAATCCGCCGCCGCGCTGGCCTGCGCCCGGGCGACCAGGTGGCGCCGCAGCGCCTCGGCCGCGTCCAGCGCGTCGCGCGCCTCGGGCCGGTCGGCCGGCACCAGCAGGCGGGAGCGCAACAGGGTCAGGTCGGCGGCCATGACCAGCCAGCCGCTCCAGCGTGCCAGGGTCAGCGGGCGGCGGTCGGCGCCCGCCAGCGCCGCGGTCAGCGCAGCGGAGAAGGCCTCGACCAGCGCCACGATCGACAGCGACGCTAGGTCGATCCGGCGCGCCCGAGCCATCTCCAGCAGCCAGTCGAGCGGTCCCTCGAACCCGTCAATGGCGAGCACCGGCGCCGCTTCCGGGCGGGCCGGGTGTCGGGCGAGCGCCTCCCAGTCAGCGCCATTGACGGTGGCCGCCCCGGCCGGCGGCGCGACCGCCCTGTCCGTCACGCGTAGCTCGGCCGCACGGCGAAGCGCAGCGCGGGCCAGTCGGCCCGGATCCCCTCGAAGGCGCGCCAGGGTGTCCAGTCCGCCGACCAGAACACGAGGTGCATCGCCGCATCGCCCTGGGGTGGTGCTCCCCTGCCCTCGCCCGTGCTGTCGACGGTGACGTGGCGCAGCATCTCGGTCGTGCCCCAATGCGTGCACAGCCAGCCGATCGCCTGCGGGTGATCGGGCCCGAGCGCCAGGATGTCGGGTGGCACCGGCACCAGGGCGTGCAGGTCGAGCGGGCAGGCCCGGCTGTGCCCGACCCTGGCCGTGGCGAGGGCGTGCCGCGCCTCGACCGCCTCCCGGAGCTGTCGCGCCAGGATGCGGGCGCCCTGCAGGCTCAACGTGCGATGGACCGGGTTGGCCAGCAGGTGGAACCAGTCTTCCTGCAGTTCCGGCAGGTCGAGGCGCCACGGGATGGTGCCGGCACCGGCCGCCGCGGACCGGAAGCGGGCCAGCGTCTCCGCCGGGCCGCTGATGGTCAGCTGGTGGTGCAGCCAGTCCGGGTGCGGCGGGTGCCGCGGCGAGCCGCCTGGCACGGCGTCGCGTCCGCGACCCATGGACGCCGCTCGCGGCGGCGTCGCGCTGGCTTCCGCTTGGGATGCCGCCGCGCCCGGACCCGTCGAGCTGTCTGCGGGGAGCGTCCCGGCTGGCGCGTCCGCCAAGGGCGCAGCTGGGACAAGCCGGGCGCGCAGGAACGCGTCCAACGCCTCGGCCGCTTGCTCCGCTCGCGCCGCCGACACGCGCGTCGTCACTGAGGCGGCTTCGCCGCCGGGCGCCGCCGTGGCGATCCGCAGCGCCGGGTGACGATGCGTCCCCAGGCGTCGGGTGCCAGCCGCGCGTGCTCGACGTTGCCCCAGCGGTCCACCTTGCGGAACACCGGCCCGAAGGTCGTGTCGGACGCCCTCAGCCAGTCTTCCAGGGCCCGCACCGGGCAGGACGCGGCGATCGCGTTCCGCGTCAACGACACCATCCGGCTCGGCTCCGCCGCGTCGCCGCGAGCGCGCAGCAGCAACGTGACGCCGGCGGCGGTGAACTGCACGTGCTCGGCATCAAGTCCCAGGAGGCTGGTTCGCGCGACCGACTTCGCCGCTCCGCTCGCCTCGCGGTCCGGACGCCCTGTCTCCGGCTGGCCATGCGGCCCGACCCGGCCGGTCGCCGCCACCCGCCCCCGCCGGGGGGGGGCGCCCAAGCCGGCCTGGTGGCGCGGACCGCCGGCGGCCACGCGGATGAGGCTGGCCGCCGCTGGGAAGGGATCGCGACGCGCACGGCTGACAGGCCGCGCGGTGGCCCGGAGTTCGGCTCGGGTGGCAGCGTCGAGCCGCGGGATCGGCAGGTTCCGCTGGCGGTGCATGGCGCCGATGGCGGCGCGCTTGGCCGCCGCCGCGCCGTCTCGGGGGCCGGGGGGGCGAGCGCGGCG